>SUWK01000032.1 GCA_015061525.1 Lentisphaerota bacterium | reverse complement strand
TTGGTAATGTCCCAAATTTTGTGAAACGGAAGCATGAGGTTATAAACAAACATTTCTATCAGTGTATAAAACATATCACATAAGTTGTGATTTGTCAACCAAGCCGGTACGGGTTTGATCCAACCGGCTTGTCAAGGCGTAGCTTTATGCGAAGACTGATGGATGGATTGCGGAGGAAGGTCGTGTTTTGCGACGAGTACGGTGCAGGATCCGCCGTCGCATAAAGCTATGGCGGGACAAGGTGTACTATGTACTCGACTGCTCCGGCGCAGGAGCAAGGCGCGAGATTACCCGCAAGCCGTCACCGCAGGTTAGATTTTTCACAAAATTCAGGATAATAACAATTGTTTTTGCAGGGGATGAAATAGCATGTCAATTTTCAACGTTTCAAGCGGCATTATCCATAGCGGAATACAGCTTTCGTCCTACGACAGCATGTTTGTTTTCTCCGGCGGCAGTGCAAACAAAACCACTGTAAACGGCGGAATGATGTACGTTTCGTACGGGGGCAAAGTTGACAGTACCACAGTGAACAGCGGTAACATGGATATCTGCTCCGGGGGAAGTGCCAACAGCACAACGGTCAGTGCCGGATACTTTGTTGTAAGTTCCGGAGGAACTGCTTTCAACGTCAATGTTATCAGCGGTTATGCCCACCTCTCTTCCGGAGGTTCCGTAAACAGCCTCACCATCAACTCCTCTGCTGTTGTACACATCTCAAGCGGAACAAGTGCGGCAAATGTAGACTGGACCCCATGCGTCGGAAGGATTTACGTCGATGACGGAGCATACATAACTTATGCAAGTACTTTGAACGGCGTTTACTTCGGTTCAAACAACCAATTGCTCATTCATTCTCAAAATCTCTCTTCTGCAGTATTGAGCTCCCCGCTTATGAGCATGTATGTCATGTCTGCCGGATATGCTGACAACATCACGGTTTCCCAGGGAGATATGTTCGTTTACAATGGCGGCAGAGCCGACAACACCCTGCTCAGCAACGGACATATGAGTGTATGCTCAGGAGGAAGTGTCGTAAATACGCTTCAAAAAGGCGGATATATGAGTATCAGCAGCGGCGGAACAGCCCAAAGTACGACCGTGAGCAACGGCAGCATGTATGTTTGCGGCGGCGGACAGGCTGACGATACCAGGCTTTCCTATTGGGGAAAAATGATCGTTTCTTCCGGCGGAACGGCCAACAATGTAACGGTCGATGCCGGAACTACCCTGACGGTTCTATCCGGGGGAAGTGCCGTAAATGTAAACTGGACTCCATTTTCCGGAGAGGTAGATATTTATGACGGAGCCGTTGTCTCTTACACGACCTTGCACAGCGGAGTGTACTATGGTTCAAACAATAAACTGCTGTCACACACCGGCAGTATGAGCGGAACCGTAACTGCCGATAAAACCAGTATGTTCGTTATGTCAGGCGGCATCGTTGATGATGTGACGGTAAACACTGGTTTCATGAACATCTGCTCCGGAGGAAGTGCTGCCAATATTATTCTCAATAACGGCTCGGTTTATGTTTCAAACGGCGGTTCTGTTGCAGATTCGGTGATCAATGATCTGGGAAATTTGTATGTAAAAAGCGGTGCAGCGGCAAATAATATCACTGTAAACAGCGGCATTATACGTATCAGCAGCGGCGGAACGGCAAACAACGTTACTGTTCTCAACGGATGCATGTCTGTTTGCTCCGGAGGAACGGTGAGCGATCTGACATTGAGCCGGGGCGGACAGCTGCATATATCTTCCGGAGGAACCGCCTCGATCGTCTTCGATCCGTGGGCCGGAAGTGTCTACAGAGCCAATGGTGCTGTGATCAATAACATCTATGATGCCGGGATCTATTTCGGTTATCAGAGTACCGGACTTACCCGCAAGTGTAATTCAATCAGCAATATCACCCTGGAATCCGGATATTCCGCTGTGATCGTTTCAGGAGGCAGTGCGGAGAATATAACCGTGACCTCAACCGGTCATCTCACAGTTTCCAGCGGCGGCAGGGCTTCTATTGTTTTCAACCCGTGGCATAATGAAAACGTGTCCAGTGCGGCCGGAGCAATAATTGAAAATATCTACGATGCCGGAGTGTATATCGGCAATAATTACAGCCGTTTGATATCCAGCGCGCAAAGCATCACCGGATTTTATCTGTCATCCGGATACTCTGCAGTGATCGTTTCCGGCGGCAAAGCCGACAACACTGCCGTTTATTACGGCACAATACACATATCATCCGGCGGAATGGCAGCCGATACTGCGATGAGTGCCGGTGCCGTGATGTACATTTCATCCGGCGGCAAAGCTGTCGGCACAGTAAATCTCAACGGAACAATCCATCTGTCAGGCGGCGGAACGGCAAACAGTACTGTTCTGAAAAATTCCGGCAGTATGCTGGTATATTCCGGTGGCACTGCAAATAACATTTCTGTAGAGGCTCACGGTACACTGTCGGTTTTTGCCGGAGGAACCGCTTCGATCATCTACGCCCCATGGCAAAGCAATGTCACCATTGAATCCGGAGCTGCAGTTACCGATATTTTTGATGCGAAAATATATGTCGGTTCCGGCGGCAGATTGGTTTCAAAATATACTTCCGCAGATAATATTTCCGTCGGATACGGCCATTCAGCCATCGTTATTTCCGGCGGATCATTGAAAAATGCCGTTACACAGTACGGAACGATCTTTATTTCCAATGGCGGGACAGCCTCCGATACAATTCTCAGCAGTGGAGCGATGCACGTGTTATCCGGAGGTAAAGTCAGTGAAACCAACTGCAAACACGCCGGAAAATTGCATATTTCAAGCGGTGGGTCTGCCGTTCGTACCATGGTCGACGGTGTTGGTTACATATATATTTCATCCGGCGGCAGAGCTGACAGTACTACCGTCAGCGGGGATATGTACATTTCGTCCGGCGGCAGAGCTGACAGAGTTTTTATAAACACTTTCGGGGATGTTTTCATCCAGAACGGCGGCACCGCCGGACGAATAGAGATCGCCAGCAGCGGCAGACTGCACGTTTCAAGCGGAGCAAGTGCCTCTGTCATCTACAATCCGTGGGGCGGAATTATTTCAAAATACAGCGGAGCTGACGTCAGCATGATCTATGATGCCGGAATATACCTCGGACATCACAGCAGCGGTTTGGTTTCAAAATATACTTCTGTAAACTCTTTTACCGTCAATTCCGGGTATTCTGCAATCGTTGTTTCCGGCGGCAGAGCCAACAATGTCACGGTGAATTACGGCGGCAGATTGTACATATCAAGCGGGGCAGCTGCCGGTAACATTGATCTGCAGACAGGCGGCAGTGTATACGTTTCAAGCGGCGGAACGGCTTCTGTTTTGTACAACCCGTGGGGCAGTGCAGTATCACAAGCTTCCGGAGCGGCAGTAACAGCGGTTTATGATGCCGATGTGTATCTCGGCAATTACAATAAAGGTCTTGTTTCAAAATATACTTCCGCAGACAACATCACTGTAAGCTCCGGGTATTCTGCAATCGTCGTTTCCGGCGGCAGAGCTGACAATGTCACGGTGAATTACGGCGGCAATTTGTACATATCAAGCGGGGCAATTGCCGGCAACATTGATCTGCGAACAGGCGGCAGTGTATACGTTTCAAGCGGTGGAACGGCTTCTGTTTTGTACAACCCGTGGGGGGGATCATCCGCATACGCACACTCCGGAGCGAAAGTGACGACTGCTTACGATGCCGGAGTATATCTCGGCAATTACAGCAACGGTTTGGTTTCAAAATACATTTCCGCTAACAATATCACCGTCAATTACGGATATTCCGCAATCGTCGTTTCCAGCGGCAGAGCTGACAATGTCATGGTCAATTTCGGCGGCTGCATGATTATTTCAAGCGGGGCAGCAGCCAATAAAATCGATGCACAGCAAGGCGGCAGTGTATACGTTTCAAGCGGTGGAACGGCCTCCGTTATCTACAACCCATGGGGCAATGCAATATCGCAAGCATCCGGAGCAAAAGTCACAACCATTTATGATGCAGGGATTTATTTTGGGAACGGATACAATGTCGGTCTTGTATCAAAATATACTGCGGTAAACTCACTGACAGTTGATTCCGGTTATTCTGCGATCATCATCTCCGGAGGAGCTGCAGATAATACCACTGTCAATGGTTATGGAATCATACAAATTTCCAGTGGCGGCGTCGCAAGCAGAACCATAATCAACAGTAATGCGTCGGTATATATATCTTCAGGAGGGACTGCCGCTCTCACTGCGATCAACAATTACGGCTATATGTATGTGTCAAATGGAGGTATTGCCAACAGCACCTCCATAAACGGATTCGGCATAATGTACATTTACGGCGGAACGGCGAACCGGACTGCACTCTATTCAAATGGCGGAATGTACATTTACGGCGGAACAGCAAGCAACACGACAATTAATACGTCGGGAACAGTAACGTTAACATCCGGCGGCAAAGCTGTCAATACCACCATAAATTCCGGCGGCAGCATGTATATTTCCGGGACAGGAACTGCCGATGGCGCAACTGTAAATTCACAGGGAAAAATATCTGCCGTCTACGGAGCTGCCATCAGTAATGTTGCGATAAACTCCGGTGGTGAAATTTACCTGAATCAGGCAACTGCCGATCGTTTGACAGTCAACAGCGGCGGTTTTTTGAGCATCAGTAACTGTTCGGCAGTCACAGTCATTGAAAACGGAGGATACATTGACGACTGGTGGTACAATTCTTCCGGAGTCACGTTCCTTTCCAATACGATAAGTAATCTGGCTTTGAAAAACAATGCCAGTGCCACGCTACACAGCGGTACAACTGCAACTGATCTGCTGGTTGCTTCCGGCTGCGAAGTGGTCGTTTTCTCCGGCGGCAGAGTCAAAAATGCGACAGTTCACAACGGCGGGGATCTGACGGTCAGCAGCGGCGGTATCATCGGTGGAAACGTGAATTTGGCCAATGAGAATATTTTTCTGGAAACCGGTGCCGTGATCGACATGGATGTTTCCGGACGTTCATCGACTGCAGATTACCTTTACTCCGATTATTTTTATTCAGAGAATTATCACTATTTGGATGATTCATTCAACTACATGATCACAGTTTCAGCGCGACAGAGTGCCGGAGAGTACAAACTGCTTGAAGATATTGATTATGACGGCTGTATGATCTCCATCGGCGACAGCTCAAAACGTTACGGAACACTGACTTCGCTGAACTCGGTGATCTCCTACAACGGCAGAAATTATCAACTGACCAGAAATCATAACGCCAATGACTTGCGGCTGAATGTGACTGAAATATTCTATGCCGCAGATTTGAAAATAAATGATTTTCAGATCAGCAAAAGCAATATTTCCACTTCAGAATCGGTAAAACTCACCTTCAAAGTCACCAATCAAGGCAATATGGATGCCGACGGCAGTATCGTGAAAGTTTACGATGCTGACGGAAACCTGCTCAGAGAAGTTGCAGTTGATCCCATTGCCGCAGGCAGTTCCCGCAACTGTTCCATCACCTTGTCAGCAAATAAACTTGCCATCGGCAGCAACAAAATTTATGTGGTTGCCGATGCCAATGACTCGGTGGTCGAGTTGAATGATGAGAACAACCGCTCGTTCCGTACCGTCAATGTGGTTCAGCCTGATCTGCGGGTACCCTCATTTGAAGTGAGTAAAAACAATATCAATACCAAAGAGTCTGCAGTTTTGACTTTCAAAGTATTCAATGACGGTCAGGTAACGGCCCCGGCAAGCATAATCAAAGTTTACGATGGGGAAGCTCTGCTGCGCGAAATCGTCCTCGGCGAAATCGCTGCCGGCTCCTCACGCGACTGCACTATCACTATACCTGCCGGTAAACTTACCGCCGGAAGTCATAAAATCTATGTGGTCGTCGATGCAAACGAAGGGATTTCAGAATCCAATGAAAACAACAACCGCGCCTACCGAACCATCAACGTGGTCAAAAAAGCGGATTTGCGTGTTCCCTCATTTGAAGTGAGCAAAAACAGCATCAATACCAAAGAGTCCACCAAACTGACTTTCAAAGTTTTCAACGATGGTGATAAGCTCGCTCCGGAATCCATGATAAAGGTCTACGACGGCGACAAACTTCTGCGCGAAATCGCATTGGGTGAAATCGCTGCCGGCGGCTACCGCAACTGTACCATCACCATTCCCGCCGGAAAACTTACCCCCGGCAGTCACAAAATCTATGTGGTGGTCGATGCCAATAATACACTTCCGGAATCCAATGAGAACAACAACCGTGCCTATCGTACGATCAACGTGGTGAAAAGAGCCGATTTGCGTGTTCCCTCATTTGAAGTGAGCAAAAACAACATCAATACCAAAGAGTCCACCAAACTGACCTTCCAAGTCTTCAACGATGGTGACAAACTTGCCCCGGAATCCATGATCAAGGTCTATGACGGCGACAAACTTATCCGTGAAATCGCCCTCGGCGAGATAGATGCCGGCGGCTACCGCAACTGCACCATCACAATTCCTGCCGGGAAACTCTCTGTCGGCAGTCACAAGATCTATGTGGTGCTTGATGCCAACAATACCATCTCTGAAGCTAATGAGGGTAATAACCGAGCCTACCGCACGATCAATGTTGCGAAAAAAGCGGACTTGCGGGTTCCTTCATTTGAGATGACCAGCAACAGCATCACCAGCGGAGAATCCACGAAACTGACCTTCCAGGTCTTCAACGACGGTGACAAACTTGCTCCGGAATCCATGATCAAGGTCTACGACGGCGACAAACTCCTGCGCGAGATCGCGCTGGGCGAAATCGCCGCTGGCGGCTACCGCAACTGTACCATTACACTGACTTCCGGCAAACTTTCAGTTGGAACCCATAAGATTTACGTGGTGGTCGATGCCAATGGCACTGTTGCAGAATCCAACGAGGATAACAACCGTGCTTACCGTACACTCTTTGTCAAATCCGGCAGCAAGTCATCTGAAATTGCCGCCAAAGATGACAACAGCTGGGATGTTTGTGGAACCGGCAGTGTGGATGCGCTCTGCGGAGGAAACTACACCGACCTCGGTGAATGGAGTCTGGAAAATTCAGCCGCGCTCACCCGCAGTGCCGCCGATATCCTGACGACCGATAAAGAGGAAAGCCGTCTGCTCAACTCCGGCAAACTTGCCGGATAATGACGGTTTTTGTAAAAAGGAAAGTGAGCGGGGAAGAAAACTTTTTGTAAAAAGATTTTCTTCCCCGCACCCCTTCTTTCAAAAACTTTTAACGGAATTGTTTTTATCGTACCGATAAAAACAATTCCTGCTCTTTAAAAAAGAAAAACCCGGCGGTGTTACTCCACTGAGTTTTTTGCAAAGCTTCTTTTCAAAAGCGTTTTTTGCTTTGCATTATGGTCAATCCCGCGCCTTGCTGGCGTTGCTCGCGCAGTCACATACATAGTATGCTCCTTTGCTTGCTCCTTGCAAAACCCGGGCTTGCCGCATACTGCTGTGCAAAAAATAAATCGATCAAGCCGCGACAACGGAGCGGCGCGACAGTTCGCTTTCTTTGCAAAGCTTTCTTTCTTGCGAAAGAAACATTCACGCGGGTGTTACTCCACTGAGTTTTTTGCAAAGCTTTTTTCCAAAAAAGCGTCGATCAAGCCGCGACAACGGAGCGGCGCGACAATCCGCTTTCTTTGCCAAGCTTTCTTTCTCGCGAAAGAAAGCGGAGTGGGGCGACCGCCAGACCGGCTTTGCCGGTCGTCAAACGGCTGCGCCTTACGGCTTGCCTGGGTGGTCTTTCCACGGCGTAACCGGCTTTTGCTCGTCCTCCGCTCATCCTCGCAACTTTTGTTGCATCGGCTTTGCTCGCATGTAAATGCTCGCAAAGTTCATTCGCATGCGGACTGCGCGCTCGCACCCTCGCGGTGCTCGCAGTGCGTGCGTTGAACGTTCCACGGAGGGCATCAACCAATATCGGGAACAGAGCCTTTTTCAAAGTATAAAACAGCTTATTCTGTAAAAGCTGATTTCAACGCCCACAATCCGAGAGCCGGATTGCTGATGTAGAAGATCTCTTCACCATTGACGATATTGATACCGTCTTTCAAGTTGGCAAAGTCATACTGCTTCATCACTTCATTCAGATCCCCGTATTCAAAACCGACCGAACGGATCTCTTCTTCGGTGATCTTATCTCCCGGACAGTAAGTGATGGTGAAACGCCCTTCACTGGATCCGTGGATCAAGTGCGCCGCCGCTCCGAGGTTATTGCGCAAATCTTCATTTTCCGCAACCATCTTCAGCGTATTGGGCGTACCCTTGTAACCATATTTGCGGATCAAACGGTCAATTTCCGGATCTTCACCAAACTCCTGCAGTCCCGGAGCCAGCACGATCAAATCACCATCATCGGCAATCGCCATACGGGTACGGTAAACTGATTTATTGCCCAGCCACGTACTTTTGAACTCTTCCGGATCAAGGAACACGATCACCTTTTTCAGCGGTTTATCCAACAGCTGCAAGTTGGTTTCCACACTCAATTTGGCAGCCGCTTTGAACGGAGCATCACCGTCTCCGCCGAAAAATCCGCGCATCGCCATCTTGCCAGTTGCTTCATCACGCGCCATAACCGTCTGCATATATATGATCGGCAGATCGGCAAGGAACGTATCAACTCCGTAATTGAAAAGACTGCGCACCGGACTGTCTGCATGTCCCATGATCTTTTCCATATTGGAAACCGCACCGAGAAAGTGGGATTTATTGATCATATCCGATCCGCCAATACCAACCATGAGATTCTTGGTGTAGTTCGCCATGCCGACCACTTCGTGCGGAACAACCTGACCGACTGAAACGATCAAATCGTAATTCTCAAACACGATCTTGTTGACCTGAACACAAACTTCATAATCAACTTTGCCGCCGGATAATTCGCTGATAAATTCACTTGACGCCTTGCCGAGAGTTTTGACCGCATTGCGCCAGTCATGCACCAGAAATTTCTCTTTCGGAATTTTTTTACCGAACATCAACTCCAACTGGGCATCTCCCATCGCACTATGCGTACCCAATGCCGGCATAATATCAATATGGCACTTATCCGCATAGTTTTCGTAAATGATCTCGGTGATTCTTCCGGCGCAGGAGTTCAACCGGGTATGATCCGGAGGCAGAATCAGCATCCGCTTGATATCTTTACCGCTCCCGGCAATAGTTTCCAATACCAGACTCTGAAGCTCGCTGTCACTGATAGCAACATCAGCTCCGCCCTTTTGCACATACATCGCCATGATAAAATTTTCCTTATTTTGAAAAAACGGCGGGAAACACCGCTTTTAAAAGATGTTCCCGCCGCAAACGGTATTTTCAAACTTACGCAGTGTAAGTTCCGGCAACAGTCGTACCGCTGGTTTCAGTCCACGCAGTATGGAAGAATTTGCCGCGCTCCGCATCGACACGCTCGTAGGTGTGCGCACCGAAGTAATCACGCTGGGCCTGCAGCAAGTTGGCAGGCAAACTGGCGGAACGATAGCCGTCGTAGTACGCCAGCGCACTGCTGAACGCCGGGACCGGCACACCATTCATCACAGCCGTGGCGATAACTTCGCGCCATGCCGCCTGACAGTTGTCAATGACACCATGGAAGAAGTCATCCAGCAGAAGGTTGTCCAAATCCGGATTCTTGTCAAACGCCTCTTTGATGCGCTCAAGGAACTGGGCGCGGATGATGCAGCCGCCGCGCCACATCAGCGCGATCTCGCCGTACTGCAGTTTCCAGCCATACTCTTTGGCAGCAAGTTTCATCAGCTGATAACCCTGCGCGTAGGAGCAGATCTTGGAAGCGTAAAGAGCTTTGCGGACAGCTTCGATAAACGCTTTCTTGTCGCCGGTGAAGGCAGCTTTGGGACCGGTCAGAACGCCGGACGCCGCAACACGCTCTTCCTTGATGGCGGACAGGCAGCGGGCAAACACCGCCTCGGCAACCGTCGGAGCAGGTGCACCGAGATCCAGCGCGCTCTGGCTCGTCCATTTACCGGTACCTTTCTGACCGGCAGTATCCAGAATGATGTCCACAACCGGTTTGCCGGTTTCAGGATCGACCTTGCTGAAGATGTTGGAGGTGATCTCAATCAGATAACTGTTGAGTTCGCCGTTGTTCCATTCGGTAAAGACTTCGTGAAATTCAGCAGCGGTAAGACCCAGAACGTTTTTCATGATCCAGTACGCTTCGCAGATCATCTGCATGTCGCCGTACTCAATACCGTTGTGAACCATTTTGACATAGTGACCGGCACCATTGTCGCCGACCCATTCGCAGCAGGGCTGGCCGCCGGAAACTTTCGCCGCGATCGCCTGGAAGATCGGTTTGATCTCAGCCCAGGCTTCCGGATCGCCGCCAGGCATCAGAGAAGGTCCGAGCAACGCACCTTCCTCACCGCCGGAAACACCGGAACCGACAAAACGCAGACCTTTTTCAGCCAGATATTTGGTGCGGCGGATCGTGTCGGGGAAGTGGCTGTTGCCGCCGTCGATAAGGATGTCGCCTTTGTCAAGGTACGGGATCAGCTGCTCCATCAAATCATCAACCGCTTTACCGGCTTTGACCATCATCATGATCTTGCGGGGGCTTTTCAAGCTGTCGCAAAGTTCCTGCAAACTGTGGCAGCCGATGAAGTTTTTGCCTTTGCCGCGGCCGTTGACGAAGTTGTCAACTTTTTCCACAGTACGGTTGTAAACTGCCGCACTGAATCCGTGACTTTCCATGTTGAGAACCAGGTTCTCTCCCATTACCGCAAGACCGATAAGACCGATATCTGCTTTTTTATCCATAATGATTATTCCTTAAAAATAAGTTTGGTTGATGTAAAATTAAACTCCGCTGAACGCCGCGAAACCACCGTCGATGGGCAGCACCACGCCGTTGATGAAACCGGCAGCTTCATCATCCAGCAGGAAAAGCAGCGCGCCGACCAGATCTTCCGGCTGACCGAATTTGCCCATCGGGGTGTGGGTCAAAATGGTGTTGCCGCGAGGAGTAAGAGAGCCGTCGGCATTGGTCAGAAGAGCGCGGTTCTGATTGGTGAGGAAAAATCCCGGAGCGATCGCATTGACACGGATGTTGACTCTGGAGAAGTGAACCGCCAGCCACTGGGTGAAGTTGCTGATAGCAGCTTTGGCACCACTGTAAGCAGGGATCTTGGTCAGCGGGCAGAACGCATTCATACTGGAAATGTTGATCACGTTACCGCCATTGTTTTCCGCCATGTGTTTGCAGAAGACCTGGGTCGGAAGCAACGTTCCGAGGAAGTTGAGGTTGAAAACAAATCCGACACCGGCAGGGTCAAGGTCAAAGAAGGTGGTAATGCCTTCTGCTTTGGCAAGCAGATCTTCTTTGGTAAGATACTCTTTGCTGGTGGTTCCTTTGGGATTGTTGCCGCCGGCACCATTGACCAGAATATCGCAATGACCGAGAGTTTCGGTGATTCTGGCTTCGGCAGCCTGCAGACTGGCAAGCTCAAGCACGTTGGCACTCAGACCGATTGCCTGACCGCCTTCGGCAACGATCTCTGCCGCAACTTTTTCTGCCGCCTCGGCATTGAGATCGAGGATCGCAACTTTGGCTCCGGCTTTCGCCATAGCTTTCGCCATCACGCTGCAGAGAATACCACCGCCGCCGGTGATAACTGCAACTTTGTCTTTCAGGTCAACTTTCATCATTAATCTCCTTATATTGACAAGTTGTTCTGATGAACTGTTCAAAAAACAGATGCACAATCAATAAAATACCATTGATTCACGCTATTTTCAAGCCGGAAAACAAGCTTTTTTCAAAAGTTTGTTCATCTGCTTTACAAAAAAGCCGTCTATTCCCGGTTTTTCCGGTCGACCGACCGCAGCAGCGCAGCACAACAGCGCATCGCCGGAACCGGAATATTCAAACGATCTGCAAGTTTTACCGCATTGCCGATAACCGCATCGACCTCCAACTGACGGTGCTGCTCAAAATCCTGCAGCATACTGGTCCGGTACGGCGGAAAATCTCTGGTGTACGCAAACTGCTCATCAGCCATCTGTTCAGTAAGCGGAACTCCGCAGGCATTGGCAACAGCGATAACTTCTTTCATCAATACGGCACAAAGCTCTTCGATTTCCCCACGGTCGCACAACTCCCGGGAATTTATTCCGCCGGCAAGAACCGATACCGGATTAAACGGCAGATTCCACAGGAGCTTGCGCCACCTTTCCAGCGCAATATCCTCCACCACATCGCAGTGGACACCCCCCTGACGGAAAACATCAGCGAGCTTCTCAACTTCTTTTACATCGCCTCCGCCGAATCTGCCCATCAGCAGCCGCCCTGCCCCACTGTGGATGATATGGTTGACCGATTTGCGCGATGCACCGATATAAGCAACTGCACTGATCAGCAGATTGCCGGGAAATGCTCCGGCGATCTCATCTTCAATACCAATACCGTTCTGGATCAATATCACCGGCGGATGGTGAGGCAGATTTACCGCCGGAGCAAGCAGTTTGCAGCGATCAATATCCGGCAGAACTTTCGTTGACAGCACGATGGCATCAATATCCGGTGACACATCCTGAACCGAAGAAAGAACCGACGACGGACGGAAAGAGAAATCACCGTAAATACTCTCAACAGTATATCCCTCTTCACGGATCTTATCTGCCTGACTGTGAGCAGCCACCTCAACTTCCGCCCCGCCGAGCGCGGCACGTCCGCAAAAATATACTCCGACACTGCCGGCACCGATAAGCAACAGTTTCATTTTGAAATTCTCTGTATTCCCTCAAATATCCGGCTTCCGATACGGACAACGGTCGCTCCGCATTTTATTGCCTCCGGAAAATCTCCGCTCATTCCCATGGATAAAACCGGCAATGCAATATTCAGACGGACCGCTTCGGTATCCCTCAAATTTTTCAAGGTTGAAAAAATCTTTTCCAATTCGCTTCTTTCTGCTTCAAAAGGAGCCATGGTCATCAAACCGGAAAACCGCAGATTCTGACATGCTGCTGCTCTTTCCGCAGCAGCAGGAAGTTCAGCAGAGGTCATTCCACCTTTCGATGCTTCTCCGGAAACATTGAGTTCAAGCAATATCTGCGGATTTTTCCCCTCTTCTCCGGCAATACGTTCAAAACGCTCCAGCTGACTGAGCGACTCCACAGAGTGGATGACTTGCGCCAGTTTGACAACTTTCCGGATCTTGTTGGATTGAACCGGTCCGATAAAGTGCCAGACTATATCATCCGGCATGGCAGCAGATTTCATCGCCAGTTCCGGTTCCCGGTTCTCGGCAAACTCCCGGATTCCGCTATCGTAAAGCTCCATCAGCACCGGAACCGGGATCGTCTTGCTGACGACCAACAGCTTCACCTCGTCTGAAGTGCGTCCGGCAGCGACACACGCCTGCTCAAATGCAGCTCTGACAGCTTTGTAATTTTCTATCACTTTGCTCATTTGCCGTTTTCTCCATCGCCGGAAAGAAATTTTTTGCGATGTTCCGGCGGCAGTGCAGTGATCTTGGTTCCCGGCGGCAGACTTTCTGCCAACCAGACATTTCCGCCGATAACCGAGTTATCCCCAATAGTAATATCACCCAACACTGAAGCTCCGGAATAAATCGTAACGTTATTGCCGACCGTCGGATGACGCTTGTTGCCCTTGATAAGCATTCCGCAGGCATTTTTCGGAAAATTTGCCGCACCAAGAGTAACCCCCTGATAAATGCGGACATTGTCTCCAATGACCGCAGTTTCACCGACAACCACTCCGGTACCATGGTCGATAAACACCCCCTGCCCGATAGTGGCTCCCGGATGGATGTCGATACCGGTCACCGAATGAGCATACTCGGTCATCATCCGGGGGATCAGCGGTACCTCCAGTACATAAAGCTCATGTGCCAGACGCTGGATGGCGATCGCTTTCACACCGGGATAACTCAAGATGATCTCATCATAATTTTTCGCCGCCGGATCACCATTGTAAGCAGCTTTGACATCCAGTTTCATCGTTTCCCGGATCACCGGCAATTTTTCCAGCAGTGCCAGTGTCACCTCATCACAACGCGAACTGCAGCCGTGTCCGCAGCAGTCACACTCATCCCCGGAGATCCGGTGCATGGCGCGGGATATCTGATCGGAAAGTTCCCGCATACAGTCCCCGAGCAGCACCGCAGCCGACGGATATGTCCCGGCACGTTCAAAACCTGGAAAAATAAGCTCCAGAAGTTTTTCCGTAACGGTGATGACCTCACTGCGCCTCGGCAGACTGTCACCACCGGCATCGTTCACGCCGAAACCATCGGCATAACTTTTTTCCAACCGCTCATAAACGGCGTTCAACGCATTCTTTTTTTCCTGACGATTCATTTTCTCTATCCGAAATCTTATTCTATATTCTGGATCTGTTCACGGATCTTTTCCATTTCAGCTTTGAAAGCTACCACCACTGCGGATGCTCCGGAAACAGCAGCTTTATTGCCCAATGTCGTAATTTCCCGGAATATCTCCTGGGCGAGAAAATCCAGATTGCGCCCGACCGGCTCTGTGGAATCCAAAAATAAATGAAATTGTGAAAAATGACTGAACAAACGGGTGATCTCCTCAGTAACATCCCCCCGGTCAACGTAGAAAAGCACCTCTTTAAGCAACGCCGGATCATCACCGGAGACCGGCAGTTTCTCTTCTGCCAGCCTGGTCATTATCCGCTGCTTTGCCAACTCCGGATAACCGGAGGTCATCGATTCAAGTTCAAAGCCCCATGCTTTCAGTTTTTCAAGCCGTTCCAGAAGATCATTTCTCAACGCCTCTCCCTCGGTTCGGCGCATATTGTCAAAATCATTCAATGCCGCTTTCAATGCCGCCTCAAAAGCCGGAGCAAACACCGATAGTTCGTCGTCCCGATCCTTTGCTGCCACATTGAGTATGCCCGGCAGGGAAAGCAGAGATTCCACCGCCACATCCGGCGGCAGATTTGCCCTCACCCGCGCCGCCCGGCACTCCCGCACAAGCATGTCAAGCACACCGGTATTCACCGAATAATTACCGGAATTATCTGCCGAAGCTGTCAATGAACAACGCACTTGCACGGATCCGCGTGAAATCGCCCCGGAAACCAGTTTGCGTCCGGCAACTTCCAATTCTGCAAGCTCCCCCGGCATGGAAAAACGCACTTCAAACTGTTTTCGGTTCACCGAAGAGACCTGTACCGTGATCCGGCTCCCGTCGGCAGTTGCGGCCTCCCCCCTGCCGAAACCTGTCATACTCAACAACATATTCACTCCTCCCAACCGGCAAGTCTGTCAAGCTCCTTATCCGGCAGGCTTTCCAGTCCCCGATCCGGAGTGATAATGACATCCACGGTATTCTGTTTCAACGTTTCATCATCCATAAACTCCGCCATAAGCAAAGTCCAATTGCGCAGCGAACTTCTCCCCAGACCGACAAACACCAGATTTCTGCCGTCAGACATCTTCCAGACCAGCGAGTACTGGATCTGCTTCAAATTTTCATCCAGACTTTGAGCGATCTCTTCATCATTGAGTTTGTTTTCCGGGTCAACATTTACCTTGAAGCTGGTTCTCAACAGTGTCGGGAACCAGAAACGCACCTGATTGATATCTTTGATATCCATGTCGGCATAGAAATTGTTTTTCGCATATTCGCGGGCGATCTTCGCCGGAGGAGAGATAGCCGGGATATGTTCCGGATACGTCCGGATAAGCACCCGGTTCGGTTCCCAGAAATCCATCCGGGCTCCGGACACACCGAATACCATGAACAGCTCTTCCCTGCCGGGCATGAGCCAGGCGACGCATATCTGGCGCAATTCACTGTGCAACCCCTCTTTCCGGGTATCCGTGGAAATGCCGAAAACCGGAGCATGCAGCAGAACCGGCGTATTGAAACGGATGAAGTTGATCTCTTCCGAACTCAATTCCTCACAATTTTTCAAAAGAAATTCTCTGGCACGGTCAACTGCCAGCTCCTGATAATAAATATTGGAACGGCATCCGGCAATGATCACTGCCAGTGCCAACATAAACACTATTTTTTTCAACATAAACAACACTCCAAAAAATGAACAAATAAAATGTCTTTTATATAAAGATATCATTTACTTGTCAAAAGTTCAATCTCTGCAGTTGATTTTTGAAAAAAAAACACTATTTTATAGTAAAAAACATCGTATTTTACAGGTTCAAAAGTGAAAAAAGTATTTTTCGGCGGCAGTTTCGACCCGCCGCACCACGGTCATCTGGGCATCGCCAAAGCCGCACTTGCGTCCGGCAGGTGTGATGAAGTAGTCTGGTTTCCTGCCGCTTCTCCGCCGCATAAGCTCAACGCCCGCCGCGCCCCTTTTGCCGACCGGATGAATATGGTTCAACTGCTCATCAAAGATGAACCGGGCATGAGCGTTTCCGACTTTGAAAACCGTTCCGGACTCAACCCATCGTACACCATCGACGTACTCAATAAACTGGAAAGAGAAACCGGAATCCGTTACACTCTGCTCATCGGAGCAGACAGTCTGCTTTCCCTGCACACCTGGCACCGGGCAAAAGAGCTGGTCGCCAGTACCGGTTTTATCATCTATCCGCGAGCCGGAGCGGAGGTTTCTTTGGAAAAACTGCAGGACATCTGGGGAAAACAAACCGCTGAAAAGCTCTTTTCAAGCATGCTTGACGGAACTTTTTTTGAAATATCTTCAACAGAAATGAAAATTTCAATGGAAAAAAGCGACTTCCGGCATAATATTATAAGCAGTGCAGTTTTTCCGGCGGAAATAGCTGCCTACATACACGAACACCGTCTTTATAATTGTAATGACGATCAGGAAAGGAATATTCATGGATCTGAATAAAAACAGAGTGGAAAAAGCTGAAGAACTGGCAAATTTCTGCATCCAGTGTGCCGAAGACAAGAAAGCGGAAAACCCGTTGTTGATAAAATTGCCGGAAACCAACGGCATTGCGGATTATTTCGTCATAGCCACCGCAAACTCCGACCCGCATCTGCAAGCCCTTGCCAGCCATATCGAACGGCAGGTCAGAGAAAAATTTGAAGTCCGCGTCACCTCCGGCGATGAGGGCAACCCCGGCGGATGGGTTCTGCTCGATTTCAATACGGTCATCGTTCACCTCATGCTGCCGGAGATCCGGGAGAAATACCAATTGGAAACCCTCTGGGGCAGAGCTGCAAAATAAAAAACAGGACGTTCCGCAGATGAATCACTGTCAGATTTGGGATGAATATCAGTGGGAAGATGAGATCCGGAAACATGAGCATAATATTGCCAGGTTCTTTCTGGATCTTGTCTACTGCCTTGATCTGCCCATCGGCGGAGTCTCTGCGGAACTCAACGGAACAACATCCGGGATGCCATCCGACCCGGTAACGGCGCGTTCTGCTGCGCTGCGGCAATGGATATCCGACCACGAAGAAGATGACGGCGACGGGGAAGAAAGTACTCCGGATTACGCGCCGCGCCATCCGGTATGTTTTTCCTGCGTGGATTCTCTTGACCATCTGGCAAGCCAGTGGAATCAGTTTGCCATCGCCGCTTTTCCTCCGGAAATGCTTCCGGATGTTCTCGGTATATCCTGCAGCTTTGCCAAACTGCTCGCCCGGACTGCTGACTTTACGGAACCTGCCGGACAAACCGCCCGCAATCTGCTGATAACTCTCGGCAAACGGGCGTTGAACGATCTGGAAGATCTCGCCGACCGGCTCTATTGCTGCAAAGAAGCCACCGGTAAAGATCAGGAAATCGACTATTTCCTGCTCCGGATCGCGCTGCTCCGCGATCAACTGACGGCAAAACTTGCCGAACAGCGCAACCCTGTTTCGGAATAACTCTGCCTTTTCCCGGTCACAGGCAGATTCCGACCGCTCCGCACAAACACAATATCAGTGCCGCGATCTGCACCGGTGATCTCTTTTCCCGCAAACAGATAATGGCAAACAATTCAAATACCGCCAGACAGGAACAAACCATCACCGGATAAGCGATTGCCCCGGCTCCAAGTTTCTCCAGAGTATTCATTCCCGGATAAAGAAACAGAAATGAAAACACCACGTTGGATAAACCTGCCAGCATCGCCATTTTCCAAACTTCCCAACGTTTGATCTCCTGCCGGATAACTTTCACCATTTTGGGCAATTCGGCAATTTTCACCAACACCACCCCCAACACCATTCCGGCGGCGGCTCCGGACGTGCGCCACATGGGTGTGATCGCCTCCGCTTCAACAAAATACGATGGCAGATTACTCAATGCCTGACTGATACCGGTTACCACAAATGCCTGCATCGCCAGAAATTTCCACTTGCCGGATGAGTCGTTTTTGCCGCTCAAACCGAACATTATCAAACTGATGATGATCAGAATAAATCCCGCTGCCCGGTAGATATAAACCGGCACATTGAAACAAATCACTCCCATGGCAAAAGGAAAAATAAATCCGGATTGGGCGATCGTCCAGATGATCCCGTTGGGCCCGCGCTGCATGGCTCTGGACATGATTTCCAGCTGAAAATAGTTGGCAAATCCCCCAATGACCAAAATCACATACCCCAACAGCCAGCCTTTCAACGTCGCCTGGGGCACTCCCATTGAGAATGCGGCTGCTGTACTGATCGCAAATGCAAGACCGGTAAAAATAAACAGCAGCGCATTGACATCGATATTCAACTTGGGAGCTTTGCCCATGACATAACCCCAAATCGTCCATCCTGCGCCGACCATCACCATGGCAAAAATGCCGAAAAACATCGTATCAAGCATACGCTTTCCCCCATACAGAATTTTATCAGATCACAGCAAACTGTCCTCTTTTACCACATCCGGCACCGGATAATTGCTGTCCTCAAAATCCCTCTTATTGAATGACAACACACCTCTGACCAGCGACGGCACCGGCAAGGTGGTAACGATAGAAAGAATAATAATTGCGTTGAAAAAATTATCATTCAGCAATCCCATATCTTTACCGATCGCCGCAGCCGCAAGCGTGGCGGAAAGCTGCGGCACAGTCATCAAACCGGCGGCGATACTCTGCGGATTGTTAAATCCACAGCTGCGCATCGCAGTGAAACCGGAGAACATCTTGCTGCCAACCAAACCGATGATCGTCAGCGCAACGATTATCCAGCTTCCGGAATCCCGGAATGCTCCGAAATCAGTTTTCATACCGATGGACACAAAGAGAAACGGAATCAGGAAGCCGTAGCCGATACTCTCCATCCTTTTGAAAAGCAGCATATCACGCTGTTTGACGACTTGAGAAAGCCCCAAACCGGCAATAAACGCCCCGACGACCATATTGATACCGAGCAATTCTCCGATGATCACCGTCACCAGGATCACCAGCATTACGAAAGTAATAAGCACATCTTCGCCCGGCTGGAAATATTTTGTCAGCAGTTTGCCGGAAAAGTAAACCAACGCCATTGACAATGCCAGATATGCCAGCACGATCCCCAGAAACACCGGCACGAAACTGTTGCCGAAAAAACTGCTGCTCACATGATCAAAAATGGAGAGTGTCCCGCTGACCACCGAGTGGGAAATCTGCTGCGACTGCCGGTGCAGCTGGACACTGACCGCCAGCAGAATGATACTCGCAATATCGGTGATGACCGTGGAAATAAGCACAGCCGCACCGAAACGGGTCTTGCTCAACTTCAAATCCCGCATGACCGGAAAAACGATACCTACTGAATGCGACGCAAAAAGCGATGCGTAGAGCAGTTTACCCGCCAGATCCTTCGGTTCAAAATACCAATAAACCCAATATCCCGCGATTGCCGGAATCAGAAATGTGAGTACACTCAACGTTATCACCGGTTTCCGGACAGATTTTATCAACTTGAAATCCGCTTCCATTCCGGCAAGAGCCATCAGCAGCATCAACCCCAGTGAACCGAGTGAGTTGATGATCATATTGAAACTTTCAGTAGTGCGGGCAGCGGTCTGCACCTCTTCCCCCGGAGTTCCGAGAAAACTCAACAGCTTGGAGAGCAGCCCCACCAGATCTATCCCGATCCCGGTCGGTCCGATAAGCATACCGACGATCAACAGCGAAATCACCGTCGGAATATTCAATTTCCGCAATATAAACGGCACAATTCCCATCACACCGGTCAATGCCAGAAACAAAATCAAAAACGCACCATCACTCATTATTACACCTCCATATTTACCATAGTTAAACAAACAATCGTCATATAATATAGGACATCCTTACAAAAAAATCAACTGCATTGCGGCATATTATGTAATACTTTGATAATTTTTCCGGCAGAAAAAATTGTTTTTCACCTCCGGCAGATGTATATTATAAGGATGTTGTTTTTAATTTTGAATCAAGTAAGGTATTTTTATGAACGATCTGCAGGAATTCCGTGAACTTGGAATATCAGAAGAATTGCTCCCGGCACTGGCGGCAAAGAATTTTCAAACTCCGAGTGCCATTCAGAAACTCGCCATTCCGCTTTTGCTCTCCGGAGAAAAAGATCTTATCGGTCAGGCATTGACCGGCACCGGCAAAACCGCCGCATTCGGTCTGCCGGTGATCCAGACTCTGGAACCGGGCAGAATTCCCCGTGCCCTGATCCTTGCTCCGACCAGAGAACTGTCCATCCAGATATCCGATGAATTGAACTCGCTGTGCGGAACCAAACCGCTGAAGATCGCACCGTTTTTCGGTGGACAGTTGATAACCATCCAGCTCGATGAACTCAAACGCGGCGTGGATATCGCAGTGGGAACTCCCGGAAGGATCATGGATTTGCACCGCCGTGGCAAACTTCAGCTCGACCAACTGCAGTTTGCCATTCTGGATGAAGCCGACGAGATGCTGGACATGGGATTCATCGACGATATCCGGGAGATCCTCGCGCTGACCAATCCGGATAAACGGATGCTGATGTTCAGTGCCACCATGCCGCAGGAGATCATGGATATCGCCGCAGAATTTATGCGTCCGGAATATGAGATCGCCCGCACCGGAACCCAGAGCGCGACCAACACCGCCCTGACCGAACAGTATTTCCACGAGGTCAAACGCGAGCATAAACTCGATGCTCTCATGCGTCTGATCGATGCCAATAATGAACTCTACGCCATGGTGTTCTGCCGTACCCGTGCCGATGTGGATGAAGTTACCGAAAAACTCCATGCCAAAGGTTACCGGGTGGAGGCACTTCACGGGGAGATCTCACAGGCGCAGCGTCTGCGGGTGATAAATGCGTTCAAAAAGCGCAAGTTCCCACTGCTCATTGCCACCGATGTTGCCGCACGCGGCATTGATGTCAACGATCTGACTCATGTAATAAATTACTCTCTGCCGCAGAATTCAGATATTTATATCCATCGTATCGGCAGAACCGGACGCGCCGGGCGGCACGGCGTGGCGGTATCCTTTGTCACGCCCGGAGAACGGCGCAAACTCAAATTCATTGAAAAAGATATCGGCAGCACTATCCCGCAGAGAAAACTTCCGGAAATCGCTGATATCATAGAGGCAAAAAAACAGCTTTTTGCCGAAAACATCGCTCTGCTGCTGGAAACCGGCGATGCCGAACCGTACCTCAATTTTGCCGAAGAACTCTGTACTCTGGGATCACATCCGGCAGAAGCGATGGCTGCAATGCTCAAAATGCACTTCAAAAATGAATTGCTCCCGGAAAGTTACCATGAATTCGGCACGAAAGTCAAAGCTGATGAAAGTTCCATGAAAAAACTCCTGCTCTTTGCCGGACGTGCCGACGGGGTCACGGTACCTGAACTGCTGCGGATGATCTGCGACCGTACCGGTATCCGCAGTAACCAACTGGGTAAAATAATCTGCAGGGCTGACAAAACATTCATCAATGCCGCTCCGGCAGATGCAGAAAAAATACTCAAGACTTTTGCCAAAGATAAAGAGTGGAAATTCAAATACGATGAACCGCGCGAACAACGCGGTCAACGTGCCCCGGAAGAACGCGGTCAATCTGCAAAAAAAGAGAAACGCGCTCCGGGAAGAAAAAAGGTAAAGACCCATAAACCTTTGCGGGAAGAGTTTTTCAAGTGGATTTCAGATTCTGAATAATTTTTTATTATTTCAAATTGAAAAACCGTTTTTCCGTGCTATATTCTCATTATATACGGGACAAACCATAAACGCGAGGAGGTTTCCATGAAAAAGTATCTGTTGTGTTCCATGCTGACAGCGGCGTTTTTTGTCATGCCGTTAAGTGCAGCACCGACGGCATCTGCAAAAAAAGATTTTCAAACTGCCATTAAGCACGTCGATCTCGGCGGAGAGATGCTCTACTACTTCAATACCGGGGGTATCATCAAGCTTATCAATGAAAAACTGCCGCAGCTCGTTCAAGTCCTTACCAAAGGAGAAGCCGAAGCACAGACGATCAACAACGCTCTGAAATCGGCACTCAAAGTGCTTAATCTTAATGCAGTCAAAGCATTCGCCCAGAGTTCCAAAAAGCTTGACAACCAATGCTATATTTACAAAACATTCACGTTGATCGACAGAAATGAAAAGTCTCTGCTGATCAATCCGGCATCCCGTAATATGCCGTCGGACTGGACATCTCTGCCCGCTGATACCAGATTTGCGTTGAAAACCGATATTGATCTGGGATATGTCTGGCGGATCATTTTCAAAGAGATCCAAAACAACCCCGCCCCGCAGATCCAGTCGCTTTCCGGCATGGTCGCGCTGCTGAAATCACAGGGGATCGATCTTGCTCAAATGGCTTTCAGTGTAAAAGGCAACATCGAAATTCTGGTCACCGGCGGCGGCGATGATATCGCGTTCAAAGTCTCTGTCCCGGACGTAAATGGTTCACTTTCAGCCATGCTTAAACAGCAATTCGTTCAGGAGACCAAAGGCAACACCACCGTGATCGCTTCGGAACTCGGTGAAATCACCATTCTCTACGCTCCGGGTAAAATCACTGCGTACAGCAATAAAAAACTTCTCTCCGCCCCCAATTTGACCATCCTTGAAAATCCGAATTTCAAAAAATCTGCCGCGTTGCTGCCAGCCAACGCCAGCGCTTATGTCATCGTTGACATCCCGCAGGAATTTATTGCTTTTCTGAAAGAACAAGTCGCTGATGAACCGCCGCTTGCGGCAGTCATTGACATGATGCTGACCCCGATGTCTGTGGCGGGAGTTTCTGAAGTTGCCCCTGCCGGTCTCAAATTCACGGCAGTGTCCAATATTTCGCTTGTTTACCTTTCGCAGCTTTTTGGCCAGGGGCTCGGTCTGCTCATTCTCTGATGCAACAACACTCTAAAAGGAGATCGGTTTTATGAAAAAATATCTTTATGTTTTGATTCTGGCGGCAAGTGCGCTCGCACTTCCCCTCGCCGCAACTGTACCTCAAACGCCGCAGGAGCGTTTTGATGCCACTATCAAGCACGTCGACCTCAACGGCGAAATGCTGATGTATTATGATCCAGTTGAATTTTACGATCTGCTGGAGCAGAATATCCCCGTATTCATCCAGAAATGTTTTGCCAATACTCCGGCGGGAGCAGCACCGGCGAAGAGCATCTGCGGTTTCGTTTTGAGAATGATCAATTTGAAAGCATTCCAGACATCAGCCTGCAGCTCAGTGCGCCGGCAGCCGGACGTATATGTTCTCAAATCATTCACCTTAATCGATTTTTCCCGGACCAGTCTGCTGATCAATCCCAATATTGTCAACCGGAAACTTGACTGGCAGGATCTGCCGGCCGACACCCGTATGGCACTCAAAGGTACGGTAGACATGGGATATCTCTGGGATACGCTTTACAACGGCATCAAAAACGATCCCGATCCGCAAATCAGCGGTTTTGCGCAGCAGATCGATGCGTTCCTTGCCGCACAGCAGGTGAATTGGAAAGAACTGGCAAACAGCTTTAAAGGAGATTTTGAATTGCTGGTCACCGGGACATCCATGGAAGACTTTGCTTTCAAAGT
Source organism: Lentisphaerota bacterium (assembly GCA_015061525.1). Lineage (GTDB taxonomy): Bacteria > Verrucomicrobiota > Lentisphaeria > Victivallales > Victivallaceae > UBA1784. Next base: position 1,852 of record SUWK01000032.1, on the reverse strand, counting down.
GGTCTTCCCGGATCAGAACGGTTCCATTTCCAAACTGATGAAGCAAACCTTTGCCGCGCAAACGCAGAACGATGTTTCGGTCTTCCCCACCCCCATAGGTAATATCACGATCGCTTATACCGCGGGCATGATCACGATCTATTCCAATGCCAAACTCCTGCAGAAACCGGCGGCAACTCTCGGTTCCCTCCCCCGTTATCAGCAGTATGCCAAATACCTGCCGACTGATGCAAATTCCTATTTCATCATTGACATTCCTCAGAAACTTATTGATCTGCTCAAAGCCAAACTGCAGGATATACCCAAGGTTCCGGAGTGCATTGACATTCTCCTTTCTCCGGTATCTGCAGTTTGTACAGCCGGGAAAACCGCGGACGGATTCAGCTATGTTAGTGCATCCAATTTCTCCATTGCCCAGATGGGGCAGATCATGCAGTCAGCCTGCACCGCGATGCCATTTCTGGCAGGGATCGGAGCCGCCGCTTCCACAGAAGCCAAAAGCAAATCTGCCCGGATGAATTGTGTGAATAATCTCAAGCAGTTCGGTCTTGCCTGTATGATCTATGCGGATTCCCACGACGGCAAACTGCCCAAAGATATCGATACTCTGTTGAAAGATAAAGTTATTAATAACGACCATTGCAGCAATATCATCTACCTTGCCGGCAATTTGGAATACGGAAAAATCAACGATCCGTCCCAGAGTCCGATAGCTATCTGCGACCGCTGTTCACACAACGAAGACAAAGTTTGCATCCTTTTTGCCGATGGACACGTTGAATCAACAGATGTTCCGGAAGAAGCTGATGATGACAAGGTGCTTATCCTGCTGCAGAAACAATACGGTTTTGATCAGGAGTATTTAAAATTCATCCAAACTCAGCTTGCGAAAGAGGAAGAGTAATGGCCAATCAATCAAAAACAATTTGGCCGGGAGGAACCCAGCTGGCTCCGGTGCCGGTGGTTCTGGTCGGTTGCGGTGACGGTAAAAACTTCAAATACAACTGTTTGACTGTTGCATGGGCAGGAACTTTATCCAGCAATCCCCCCATGGTCGGTATCGGGATCCGCCCGGAACGGTACTCCCGGGGATTGATCGAATCAAGCGGTGTATTCACGGTCAATATGCCGACAGCCGCCATGGCGGAAAAAGTCGACTACTGCGGAGTAGTTTCCGGCAGAGATGTGGATAAATTTGCAAAATGCGGTTTCACTGCTGCCGCCGGAAGCAAGGTTGATGCACCGATAATCACCGAGTGTCCGATCTCATTGGAGTGCAAAGTGAAACACTCTTTGAGTCTTGGCTCGCACATCCTCTATATCGGCGAAGTACTGGCAGTACAGATATCCAGTGAATTTATCGACGGCAAAAATCACTTTGACGTTGAAAAAGCCGATTTGCTGGCGTATGCCCACGGAAACTATATGTCACTTGGCAAATCGCTTGGCACATTCGGTTACTCGGTAAAGAAAAAGTGACCTTTTTCAAGTTGTATTTTGCGGTGCAGTCAAACGATTCCGGCTGCACCGTTTTATTTTTAGCTCTGTTCCCAATATAGGTTGACAACATATTGCGCACACAAGTTGTAGAGGGTGTTACTCTATTGAGTTTTTTTGCAAAACTTTCTTTCTTGTGAAAGAAACATTCACGCGGATGTTACTCCACTGAGTTTTTTGCCAAGCTTTTTTCCCAAAAAAGCGTCGATCAAGCCGCGACAGCGGAGCGGCGCGACAGTTCACTTTCTTTGCCAAGCTTTCTTTCTTGCGAAAGAAAGCGGAGAGGGGCGGGACACTTCGTTTCCCTCCCCTCAAACTCCCCTCCCTCAAGAGCCTTCCCGTGACTGTTGCGGGT
>SUWK01000031.1 GCA_015061525.1 Lentisphaerota bacterium | reverse complement strand
TCGCGGCTTGATCGACGCTTTTTTGGAAAAAAGCTTTGCAAAAAACTCAGTGGAGTAACACCCGCGTGAATGTTTCTTTCACAAGAAAGAAAGTTTTGCAAAAAAACTCAATAGAGTAACACCCTCCTCAACTTGTGTGCGCAATATGTTGTCAACCTATATTGAGAACAGAGCTTTTTGCAAAAAGAAAAGTGACTCAGAGGGTTTTGAGGGTTTGGGCGGCGAAGAGCAGACCGCGCGGGACGTGGAAGAAAGTTTTCCACTTGCCTCCTTTGAGTGAATGTGTAACTTCGCCGCGACGGTTGCAGTAGGCGAACCATTCACCGTATTCGGGATCGGGGAAGTGGTTCCAGGTGTACTCGTCAACCTTTTTGAACCATTGGGCAAAGTGTTCATCACCGGTGGCTTTATAGGCGTGCAGGCACGCCAGAGTAGCTTCGTTGTGGACCCACCAGAGCTTCATATCGTGCTGGAGTTCCAAATGGGGTTTGCCGAGAGCATCCATAAAGTAGAAAATACCGCCGAACTCTTTGTCCCAACCGAAGTTGAGAGTATTGGAAATGATTTTGGCGATGGCATCGACTTGCGGTTTGGAGTTGGGAACGTCTTTAAGATAATTCAGCAGGAACCACATAGCTTCAAGGACGTGTCCGGGGTTCATCTGTCTGCCGATGCTGCTGTCAAGATCTGGTGAATCGGAGTTGACGGGCATATTTTCAAAGACCAGACCGAACTCTTTGGAGTAGAATTTGTTAAGCACCATGTCAAGAGCGGTTCCCATTGCGGAGTCGAATTCGTTTCCGCCCAGACACTCATTCATGATGAGACCGAGATTTGCCATCATCATGTAGTGTCCCAGAGAGAGGTATGGAGTTTTTCCGGAAAGGGATTTATTCCACTGGAGTGCGGAGTTGCCGCTTTTGGCGCGTTCCAGATAGTTGTTCATTGCTTCAACTGCGGCATCGGCGTAGAGCTGATTGCCGGTTATTTTATAAAGCTTTGCACCGCCCATAGCGGCGAAACAGTCGGAAAAGAGGCTGTACGGAGCCATTGCCGGGACACCTTCGCGATTGAGTGCGAAGTAGTAACGTCCGGCTTCATCCCTGCCGTTTTTGTAGAGAAAATCGAAGCCGTCCTGCGCGATTTTGATATATTCTTCTTTCTGATAGCCGGCAAGGTACAATTCAGAGAACATGTAAACGATGCGCCACTGCATCCACATGTATTTGGTGGTGTCGTAAACAGAACCGTCCCGGTCAAGGCTGGTGAAATAACCGCCGAACTCTTTGTCCACGCAGTTTTTTTCCCAGAAAGGCACCACTGAATTTATCAACTCATTTTCATATTTTGCCGCATATTCAAGCCAATTCATAATATTTCCTTTCCATTCCAATAGTGAAACACTCATACTATACACCGGAATGCAGGTAATTTCAACTTGAAAATATTCCTTAACGGAGTATATTGTGTTTTTGGAGTGTTCAACATGGAGGAATATTTTTATGAGCGTTGCAGAACTTGATGCGAAATCATTCAAAGAGATCATCACCGGATCTTCAGTATTGGTGGATTTTTATGCGACATGGTGCGGTCCCTGCCGCAACATGCTTAAAGAACTGGAAAAATTTTCCACAGAACATCCGGAGATCCGCGTTGGCAAAGTTAATATTGAAAGCGATGAAAATAAAGAACTTGCCGCGATGTTTGATGTCTCGACCATCCCGTCGTTGTTCTTTTTCCGTGACGGTCAGCTGGTCACTCACCTTACCGGATATTTTCCCGCCAGGGTGCTGGCGGAAAAACTCGGTTTGCAATAATGTCTCCGGCGGTTAATTTTCTTCACCGGTAAGCGAGAGTATTTTCCGGTAGTCACTGATCTCCAGAAGTGCGCTTTTCACCTGACGGATCTTCCAATCCAGATGCCACAGATCACCGACGTACTCCATGCTCGGTTCCCAGCCGAGGCGGGAGTCCAACTGAACGAACTGCATGGCTTTTTCAGCATTGGCGATCTCGGTATGAGCGAGAGCTTCTATGCGGTCAAGTATCTGCAAACCTTCCTGCGCCGTACGGATATTCTGCAGATCGCGGTTCAGACAGTACCAGCTTTTGGTATTGTAACATGTCTGCAGCGCGGTACGGATGAAGTTTGCGAGGTTGAGTTCGCGTTCCAGATAATCTTTTCCCGTTCCGGAGGCTTTTTCAAAAGCGTGGCGGTAGTGTTCCAAGCCGTCATCCCACATTGCGAGCATCTTTTCCAGACCGCGCAGTTCATTCGGGTAACGCAGAGCAGCCGGGAGCTGGTTGATGTTTTCATAGGGCTGGTACAATGTTTTGACAATGCCGCCGCCGAAGTGAGCATTGGGATCGGCGGGGAACGCGATCTCTTTATTCGACATGGTGCGGGTGATGTTGGGCTGGAAGATCAGCGGGTAAGCCGCACCGACCCGCAGCGGGCCGTACTGGTCTTCATTGGTTGCCGGCAGATAATCAAATGCATCGCTCCAGATCTGCCATGCTTTGAGCAGCTCTTCCGCGCCATTTCCGGCAAGACGGCCGGCGATGGTTTTGAGCAGCTCATCCAAGTCACATTGCGGTGAATTGAAATACGCTTTGCCGAGTTCTGTGATGACCGAGGAGTACCAGCCGTAGTGGTGGCAGTCGTAAAATGCGTTCAAACCGCACTCCCGGCGGAAACGGTCAAGTTCTTTGAAACGGGTTATCCATCTTTGCGGAACCGGGACATATGGTATCACGCCGATATCCCAGGTGGCTCCGGCAGTGTTGGAGGTCGCCAGCAGAGGGATCTGGTACTTTGCCGCAGCCTGACACTCACTGACAAAATAGTATCCGGGTTTGGCGGCGGCGATGGAGTAATCCATTACCCGGCGCATCTGACCGTCGACGATGAGTTTTGAAAAGATATCGTAAGTTACCTGAATGGTGATACCTTCAGGCAGATTGGCGAGGAATTTTTCACGCACATCCAACTCGGTCCAGCCCCAGTTGTAGGTGTTGAAAATGATTTTGGCATCCGGCACCGCTTTGCGGATGGCATCGCGCACTCTGGTGAGAAATGCCGGATAATCGCTGCACGGCCACCAACCCGGGCATGGACGGACATCGGGGATACCATCCACGACACTCTGCCGGTAAGGTTTGCCGCTGGTTGCCGGATCTTTACTGGGGAAAACTGCACTTTCACCGACGAGCATCACTCCGGCGGCAGGGACTTTTTCCAGCAGACGGGTGTAGACGTTTTCAAAAAACTCCACCGCATCGGCATCATCGGGATGTTTGAAACTGGGCAGATATGCGTAAAGATAAACTTCGATATCATATTTTGCCGCCCGGCGGATGAGGTCATTGAAATCCAGTGTTCCGACGTTGGTGCGGTTGTAACCGGTACAGAATACGGCAACGGCATCGAATCCTGCGTGCATGATGGCATTCAGATGCGAGTCGGGGAATAGTTCGATGCCCCATCCGGAGTGAACTATCCGCGGGGTGATGAGTTTTTCCCGGAGAACGGTTCCGGCTGCAAGAGCCGGTAGCCCGCGCAGATTGATGAGGTCTTCCAGATAGACTCCGCCGCGCCGGATGCCGCCTGATGTTGCGGCGGTGATGACTGCAGAGTTTTCCGTGACATTCAATTCAAAAGACCCTTTTTTCAAACCGCATGCCGGGTCGAGATTCAGAATGATCCCGTTTTTGCCGGAATCAGCGACGGCGAGGTGCATGTTGTGGGAAACGGCAAAGTAATCTTCCAGATCGCGCAGAGTTTCTCTGACCGCTTCAGGAGCATCCGCCGGAGCGATGAGCTGCCATGCCGGAGTGATGAGGATTTCGCCTGCTTGCGGTGAAGCAGCCGGGTCGCTCATTCCGGGACGGTGGACAGTATCTATACGGTTGCGGAATTCGTAATTGCGCTCAATTTTCAACATGATAAGCCCTCTATTTTAATTGATCAATGATTCCGGCTTAATATATCCTTGACTTTCAGCGGTTTCAAGTGTGGGGAAAAGTTTTCCGCTTTCATTTCCCGGAGTTTGTCTTGCAAAATTGCCGGTATCGGTGTAAATTATAGCCGCAAGTGAAAAGGTCATCAGTATCAAGGAGTGTTTTTATCATGGCTTTTCCGCAAATCATCTGCGATTCCCATCCGCGTTGGGTGGCTCTTTATCAATACGCCGCAAGTCTGGTCATGGAAAATCTTGACAGCACCGAATACCGTCCCGGATGGCTGCCCAATATGACCTGTATGCCGGGTATCGGCCGTACCTGGCAGTGGGATTCATGTTTTATGGCGGTCTATGCCAAGTACCTCAACGGCATGGTAGCTCCCATGAACAATCTGGATAATCTCTACTCGCTGCAGAGAGAGGATGGCTACATCAGTATGGCTTACGATATCGCTGACGGCAAACCGGCATTCGGCGAGAGGATCAATCCGCCGCTTTTCGCGTGGTGTGAGTGGGAATATTACCGCTTTTCCGGCGACTTGGAGCGGGTGAAAAGAGTTCTGGGGGGATTGATAAAATATTTCAATTGGCTGAAAGATCACCGCCGCCGGGAGAATGGATTGTATTTCTTTGAAGATACCGGTTCCAGCGGTATGGATAATTCCCCGCGCAGCGGTTATCCGGCCAAACACCTTGACGGCAGTGATCTCTGCTGGGTCGATCTTATCTGCCAGCAGCTTCTTTCAGCGCGCTGTATTGCCCGTCTGGCGCACGCCGCCGGAAATGAAGCAGTACAGAAAACGTTTGAAACGGAAGCCGCCGGACTTGCCGAATTGATCACTCAGCATCATTACCGGGATAATGCCGGATTCTACTTCGATGTATTCTATCCCACCGGCAATGCTCTGGCGAACAAGACGGTTGCCGGTTTCTGGCCGCTGCTGTCCCAAGCTGCCGATCCCCGGCAGACCGCCGCATTGCTCAAGCACTTGAATGATCCGGATGAGTTCAATACCCCGCACCCGGTTCCGTCTCTTTCCAGAGATGATCCCAATTATGTTCCCGGCGGCGGTTATTGGCTGGGCGGTGTCTGGCCGCCGGCGTTCTATATGGTGGTCAAAGGTCTGGATGTCAACGGTTTTCCCGGAATTGCGCGCGATCTTTCCGCCCGTCATTTGGATATGATGTGTCAGGTTTTGGAAAATCCGGCTTACAACTCCATTTGGGAGTGTTACAGTCCGGAGTATCCCACCCCTGCCACCCGTGGAAAAACTCCGGACGAAGCCGGTGTTCTGGTTCGTGACCGTTTTGTCGGCTGGGGCGCGCTCGGCCCGGTGGCGATGTTTATCGAAGATATTCTCGGTCTGGATTTCTGCGGTGCGGAAAATACCGTGTTCTGGCGCATTTCACAAACCGGCCGTCACGGCATAGCTGATTTCAATTTTGCCGGGAAAACCGTCTCACTCATCTGCGGCGGCAGGGCTCCGGCAAACAAGACCATAGTAGTGGTGAAAACAGATAAAGCTTTCACTCTTGCCCTGCTTGTTGATGGCAGATCGGATAATGAATACCACCGTTTTGAAGTTCCTGCCGGCGGCGGTGAATTTCTGATTTGATTTGCCGGGTGTATCCGGATAAAAAATGGTGCATCGCCGGATGACCCTCTGTGGCAGCGGAGAGTATCCGGCGTTTTTTTTGCTGCTTACCGGCAGATGACTCCGGGCGGCAGCTGGATTTTTTTCACCGGCTCTTTCCCGGTGTAATCCACTTCGACCACCACATTACCCTGCGGCAGCGGAACCGTTCCGGAAAACTTCATGCCCGGTATTTGCAGCGGTTCAAAAGTGATGATGTCCCATCCCGGAGTAATTTGACGGACTCCGAGGAGCAGTTCGGAAAAGAATTTCAAAGGATGGGCACTCCAGGCGTGGCACATGCTGGTGTATTTCATCGGTTCGCTGAAAAAGTGTTCCGGTACGGTACTTAAACCGGCATCGGCAAACTCTTTCCACCACCGGGTGATGCAGCTGATGATCTCCTCCGGTAAACCTGCCTTTTTTACTGCTTCAAATACGTAATACATAAAGTACGCATCCGGCTGAACCGGGTGATCGTGATTACCGTGCATCATCGGCAGGAGAATGTCACGGAGGTAATGATCGTGCTTTTCCGGATTGATATCCAGCAATATTGCCAGTGCCGCCGAATGTGGAGAGGGGTTTTGCAGGTTCCGGCTGATGGCGGAAGTCAGCCGTGCATCAAGCATGCTGCAGCGTTCAAGGATGGCGGCATCTTCAGTTTCACCGGAAAGTTCCGCCAGTTTTGCTGCCGACCGTATCCCCCAGAGTACGATCTGATTGTACGGTTCGACTTTATTCAGCGGCGGACACCAGTCCACGAAGAGCCAGTAACGCTCATCAAAGGGTATCAGACCGTCAGCGGTGATGTACTTTTCAAAATAACTGATTATTCCGGAAGCGGTATTGCGCAATTCCCGCCACATTTCCAGAGAGGCTGTCTGCTGATAATCTGCCAGCAGTGTTACCAGATACATCGCTGAGTAGTCCGGCAGTATGCAAAGATGTGCGCAGCCGGGGGAAACTCCGTAAGTCAGGCCTTCCGGAGTCAATTGTCTGGCAAGTGTCCGCAATCCCCGGCGCAGCAGGCGCGGATCATTGGCGAGCCGGAAAGTATTCTGACTTTGAACAAGTGCATCGCCCCACCATTGAGCGTATTCCCGGGATGGACAGTCGATGTAGGAGTCTGCCATGCAGCACTTCTGGGTCAGTTCGCACATATCCCAGATTTTCTGCAGAACCGGGTCGGAGGCGGTGAATGTGCCGGTGTTTTTCAGCGTGTAACGGCATTCCCGTACAGTGAGGGTGCAGTTGAATTTACCTTTGGCACGGTTGTAGACCAGCACATAGCGGAACCCCCACGGCATGGTAAGTTCATGTTCATTGTTTTTACCGGGAACCGGATAAAGTCTGCCGCCGTAAGCAGTGTGTAAAGAGCCCGGAGCGGTGATACGCGGAACAAGTCCGTCAAGTTTTTCACAAACGATAAAATCAACGGCATCGTCGGCTTCAAAGACAAAGTGGAGCATACCGACGACTTCTCTGCCGAAGTCATAGATACGGCAAACCGGGTCATCCACCAGTTCCGGAGCGCGGAAGTCGGCTTTTTCCGCGTGGAAACTTTTTATCACACTTTGTACCGTCCGCCACCGGGGATCAACTTCATGGGAACTGGCGGCAACGATGGCTGCCGGAGCGGTCATCGAATTGGTAAGCAGCGGTATATTGCGCTCCTCAAAGGTGTTCCACGGCATAACTCCGGCAGCTCTGCCGTCTGTATTCTGCCACTGTGAGTCATCATAATCAACATCCATGAACCAGGAGCGGTCACCTTTGGAGCAGTCGTAGAACTCCTGATAACCGTATTGCGCCGAACCCTTTGCCACTGCACGGATATAACCGGGATCTTCGGAAAGTTTCCACGAATTGTCGCTCTTTATCCCCGGAGCGCGGAAGATCACGCCGGATGCTCCGGCGTAGCTGTAAGTGTAGTTGGAAACGCCGAATTGATATCCCAGAACTGCAATCAGATTCTTCCCTGTCCTGAGAAACGGAGCAAGGTCGATCCGGTCAAAACTCCATACCGGATGAGTGTTGCGTGCCGGACCGTGGTGGACAAACTCCCCATTGACAAATAAAGTGTATTTGGCATCGGCAGAGATCAGGGCTTCAAATTTTTCCGGTACGCGGTCAAGGGCAAAAATTTTCCGCATCCGTACCCGGCGGTCACGTTCATCGCGCTGTTCCTGGACGATCCAGAGCCATCTGGCGTCCTTAAATGGAGTATCGATCATAAAAACAGTTCCTTAATCTATAACAGCAATTTGTTTATTATACACCGATACCGCAGCAGTTGCAAGCAGGATTTGCATTTTTTTCAGTTTTGTTCGCCATATCGTTTGATAAGATATGGCATTTACAAATTGTCCATGCTGGCGACCGGCGTTCCGCAGCCGTCTCACGTCCGGGGAAGCATCCCGGCGGCAGATTTTTTATTTTTCATCAGTAGTTGTTCAGTACAGAGGCTTGTCAAAAAAAATGAATCGCGGCAAAACTTTTCCGTCTTGCTGCGATTCACTTTTTTCAAGCCGCTGCGGCTTATTCCCACTCGATCGTGCCGGGGGGTTTCTGGGTGATATCGTAGACCACGCGGTTGACACCGTCAACTTCGGCGATGATCCTTTCAGACATCTTGAAGAGCAGATCCCAGGGCAGCTGAACGACTTCGGCAGTCACTGCATCCACCGTGTTGATGGAACGGATGGCGATAACGTAGTCGTAAGTGCGTTTATGATTTTTCATACCGACACTGCGAACCGGAACAAAGACCGCGAAGGTCTGCCAGGTCTTGTGATACCAGCCGGATTTCAGCAGTTCATCGGTGACGATGGCATCGGCTTCACGCAGGATTTTCAGCGTATCGCGGGAAATCGGACCGACGTTGCGGACTCCCAGTGACGGACCGGGGAAAGGATGACGGTCAAGCAGTTCGGAGGGCAAACCGAGCAGTTTGCCGACCTTGCGGACTTCATCTTTGAAGAGTCTTTCCAGAGGTTCAACCAGTTTGAACTTGAGGTTTTCGGGCAGACCGCCGACATTGTGGTGACTTTTGATCACGCTCTTGGGGTCGCCGTCAAAGGGAATACTCTCGATGATATCCGGGTAGATCGTACCCTGACCGAGGAACGGAGCCTGGGTTTTTTCCGCAGCTTCAGCAAAAACTTCAATGAACTCTTTGCCGATGATCTTGCGTTTCTGTTCCGGGTCGGTGACACCGGCAAGTTTATCAAGGAAACGGTCGGAAGCATCGACGTAGACCAGTTTCATTTTGAAGTTTCTGGCAAAGATCTCCTGAACCATTTCCGCTTCATTCTTGCGCAGCAGACCGTGGTTGACGAAAACACAGCTCAAACGGTCGCCGATGGCGCGGTGGATCAATGCTGCCGCCACACTGGAGTCCACACCGCCGGAAAGTCCCAGCACCACGGTCTGATCGCCGACCTGGGCACGGATATCCGCAACGGCCTCTTCAATGAAATCTTCCATCCTCCAGTTGCCGCTGCATTTGCACTCTTTGACGCAGAAATCAATGACCTTGTCGGCATCATTGAGATCTTTGGCGGCGAATTTCGGCAGGGAAACACCGGCAAATTTGGCTTGAGCATCAGCCATGCGGGTGTCATTTCCGCCGGAAACGAACACCAGACCCACCGGATTTTCCGCCATGACACGCTCTGCCGGAGCAGTACAGGGGATCACCATGGTGTAGATCTGTTTATCCCGGACGGCGCGGGCAAGTTTCTGAATACCGTCATAACCGCAATCGATCAGGATCACAGTTTCGGGGGTTTGTTTCATAACAATTCCATCCCATACTAAAAAGTTAATTGTGTCTGTGAGATAAAATACCATAAAAACAGTTATTTTTCAAGCACCGTTTCAAGAAAAAATTCCGTTCTTTGGTGATAATCAAGGGGGGAAAAGGAGATTTCCGCTGAAATCAGCATGTTGAGAACTGGAAATCAGCTCAAATGCGGTTTATATTTATTACGGAGCAATGCAGTATAACGTAATTTCGCAAATGAAAGGTGCAGCACAGATGTTCACAGTTTCTCTGGTGACTTACCGGCACAGATTATCTGATATTTCTGCTGTGGTCAAAGCTGTTCTGGCATCGGGATGTACTGTTTTTTACGTAGTTGACAACAGCAGTATGCCGGAGTTGGCTGCTGACCTTGCCGCACTCGGCGACAGCAGGATCATCTATATCCCATCGGAAAACCGCGGCTTCGGTGCCGGGCACAACCTCGCTGTCAACCGGGCATTGGCAGAAGGGTGTGATCAGCACTTCATCGTGAATCCGGATATTGATTTTGTTCCGGGAACGATGGAAAAGATCACCGGATTTATGGCGGCTGACCGCAATATCGGGCTGGTCATGCCGGAAACGCTGAATCCGGATGGTTCATTGCAGCACAACTGCAAACTGGTTCCGTCTCCGGTGGATTTGATATTCAAAAGATTTCTTCCGGAGTTTCTGACTGTCCGCCGGATGAAACGTTTTATGATGAAAGATTTCGATCACCGGCAGGTATTGGAAGTACCCTATTTGTGCGGGTGTTTCATGGCATTTGACCGAAATGCATTGGAGAAGGCGGGGTTGTTCGATGAGAGATTTTTCATGTATCCGGAAGATATCGACATCACCCGCCGGATATACAGTGCCGGTTTCCGCACGGTCTGCTACCCTGAAGCGAGTGTAATCCACGGCCATGAGCAGGCATCGGCAAAAAAGCTGCGCATGTTGTGGGTACACGTCGTAAATATGATCCGCTATTTCAACAAATGGGGGTGGATCTTTGACAGTGAACGCCGCCGGATAAACCGGGAAATCGCCGAACTCAACAAGTCAAAACGGCTTCATTGAATTTTGTTTTTGCGGATCACCAGCCGAAAATCGCCAGTTCTCCGGCGGTCAACTCTCTTACTTTGCCGCACTCCAAAGCTGGATCCAGCTGCAAATCACCGATCGCCACCCGTTTCAGAAAAACCACATTTTTGCCGACTTGTTCGCACATCCGTTTGACCTGATGGTATTTCCCCTCGGAAATTTCCACATAAACTTTTGATGGATCTTCGGGGTCGATCTCCAGCCGGGCCGGTTTCGCAGTGAAATCCTTGAAGTGCATCCCGGAGGCAAATGCTTTTACATCTTCTTCTGTTGCAGGTGTATCCAATTCGGCATAGTAGCGTTTATACAAATTTTTGCGCGGGGACATAAGTTCATGGTCAAATTGTCCGTCATTGGTCAGCAGCAGCAATCCCTCAGTATCCTTATCCAGTCTGCCAACCGGGAATGCGGCAAAGTGTTTCAGTTCTTCAGGAATGAGTTCCACCACCACCGGGTCACGGTCATCTTCCGTCGCGCTCAAATATCCCTGCGGCTTATTGAGCATGAGGTAGATGAATTTTCTGTACACGATATTTTCGCCGTTCACGCAGACGGTATCTGCATTTTCATTTACTTTCATATCGGCACTTCGGGCAAAGTTCCCATTCACCGTTATCGTTCTGCGCTTTACCAGAGAACGTATTTCTTTGCGGCTGAAAGCGGTGGAATCTGAAAGATATTTATCCAAGCGTATCATTTTTATTCATGCCTGTTCTGACAGTTCGGTATTGTCTCAATTGTTGTGAAAAATCGAACCGGCGGTGGTGCTTCGTGGTCAATCTCGCGCCTTGCTCCTGCGCCGGAGCAGTCGAGTACATAGTACACTCCTGCCCCGTACTCGTCGCAAAACACGACATTGCCGCACGCTGCATCCACCGATTGGATCAAGCCGGTGTTTCACCGGTTTGACAAATCACAACTTATGTGATATGTTTTATACGTTAATAGAAATGTTTGTCTATAAACTCCTGCTTGAGTTTCACAAAGTTTGGGACATTAACGACAGTTTACGGATGAATTCAATGGCGGTACACATCGCCGGAGAATACATTTCAGTAGTGGAAAATTCTCCGGTGAAGGGATCCATCTGCTGCATGAATTTATCGCATTTGTCCATCGCCTCCAGCCAGCGGAGCATGAGGTGCTTCAATTCATCAGCAAAGCCGTAATATTCAAAGTAGCGCAGTGTCCTTAAAGCAAGCAGTGCCTGACACGCTCCGCCCCAGCAGTTTTCCGGAGCAGGGTGGATGAATGCCGGATCATTTGCGGCAACAGACGGCATGGGATATGGTGTCCAGAATGCTTTTTCATTGAGGATATGCTCTTTGAAGATCGCTTTGCCGCGTTCAAGCGACGGCAGATGTTCACCAAGTACCCGCAGACCGGCATCACCGGTCACATGACAGAATGTACCGTCATGGAAACGGTCATAGTAAAAGTTGCGTTCCGGATCGTAACAGAATTTTTCCACATTGATCCTGGTACGTTCAGCTGCGGCACGGAATTTTTCCGCGGCATCATATTTACCCAGATGTTCCGCCATTTCCGCCAGTGCCAGACGGGATGAGTACAAGTTTGCCGAAAGATCCGGTGCCAGCCGGGGCACGACTCCATCCGGTATGACATCTGCCCCATCGGGACAGAATCTCGGAACTCCGGCAAAGCGGGGGGAATTGTCATGCCCGGTATCAAATTCGCACCATGCCTCGATCAGATCAAGTTTACGCGGATCGCGGTGACGGGTCAGCCACGCATCCCATTTGGAACACGCTTCAAAACTTTCCGCCAGAAACGCTTCGTTTCCGGTCATCTTTGCCAGTTCAAGTGCGGTGCAGGCGATGGGGACGACTTGCTGTATCTGCCGGTATCCGGCGGAGTCTTCCTTGACAGAAGCCGGGAACTGCCCCTCTGCACTCTGATGGATGTAAAATATCCGGTGGCTCATCATTGCTTCTTCGGGAAAATCTCCGGCGATAGTCAGACTTTCAAGCGGGCCGCACTCCAGCCATATTCCACAGTAGATGCCGCCTTCGTTGAGTACCGGTGTACCATTGCAGCCGAAAACCGGACGGATATTTTTCACTATTTCGTTTTCCGCCCGGGTTTTCAATGCGGCGAAACGCTCCGCATAATTTACCATATTTTTACCTTTTTCATCAGTCGTTGAGGATAAGTTCCACCACGGGTACGGTGATATCCGGCTTTTTCACCGGCAGAGTGAGTATCACGCTGCCTTTGGGAGCGTGGACAGCCAGATGGTCGTGGAGAAAGGACGGATGACTCTCTTTGAACGGTACTTCACTGCCGTCGTGGAGCAGCTGGGCGTAAGCGATCTTTCCCGCCATATTCGGCAAAATGAGGTACATGCACGGCCAGTTCATCACATGCAGGTAAAGGCGTTTGGTTTCCGGATTGTACGTGTAACGGCAGTCACGGGGTTCGGGGAACTCCTCCGGAGCGATACCGCAGCCGTAGATCGACCGGGAGCAATACTTCATCCATTTGGCAAAATACCCTAATCCGGTAAGAGCGCGGTCATCCAGAAAACCCCGGCTGGTCGGGCCGACATTCATCAGCAGATTGCCGCCGCGCGAAACGTGGTTGATAAGCATATCCACACACTGTTTTTCCGATTTCCAGGTGTACTCATCGCGTTTATACCCCCAGGAGCCGCCGAAAGTCTGACAGCCCTCCCAGACGGCGACGTTGCCGTTGTCATCATATATGGGGTCTTCCGGGGTATTCTGTTCGGGGGTGGTGATGTCACCTTCACCCGGCAGATCAAGACGGTTGTTGAGCATGATATCCGGACGCAGTGAGCGGATGAGTTTGATCAATCCCTCGGAGTCCCACTCCTCACGCCCTTTGGGATTGTACGGTACATGAGGGTAGGAAAAGTCGAACCAGCCGATATCAATATCGCCGTAGTTGGTCAATATCTCGCGGATTTGATCTTTCATATACTGCCGGTAGATATCCATATTACGGGTTTTGTTGAGTTCTTCGCGGTCATCACGTTCCCGGTAGGGGTGATTGACATCGATCTCAAAGTGCGGGTGGTGCCAGTCGATCAGCGAATAATAAAGTCCGATGCGCAAGCCTTCGGCACGGAACGCATCAACCACTTCACGCAGCAGATCGCGTCCGCAGGCAGTGGTGGATTTGTAATCGGTGAATTTGGAGTCGTACATGCAGAAACCCTCGTGGTGTTTAACTGTGAACACCACATATTTCATGCCGGCTTCCCGGGCGGCTTTTGCCCAGATTTTGGCATCGAAGAGGTCGGGGTTGAAGTATTTGAAATAGTTGTGATACTGCTCATCACTCATATTTTCAATCACCCCCTGCCATTCGCCGCGGGCGTGCATGGAGTAAATCCCCCAGTGGATGAACATGCCGAAACGGTCATGGGTGAACCATGATGAATCACCTTTGCCGAATTTTCCCATTTTTATTGATCTCCGTTTTTGGTTCGAAAATAAATGTTCTTTGCCTTAAAATAATGCTGAAAAAAAGTTTTTCAAGCAATGGAGTGTAAAAAAAGGTACTGTTTACCGGCGGCAGACAACACTGGTCACAACTTGCGGCATGGGGCACGGCAAACGGCATCGCCCCATGCCGGAGGAAAGTTATCTGGCAAATTTTTTATTCACGACCGGCTGCGTCCACGCTTTCTTGAATGGCTCAAGATCATACCATATATTGGTCTGCTCCGGCATTTTCTCATCGGAAACAGCTGTCGCCCGCAGGTAGAGCCAATCCGGCTGCATTTTACATTCTGCAACAGGACCGGAAACTTCCAGAACGGTTTTCCCGATTTCCGGAGAATATGTTTTTACCTCACGTCTCCGGTTTTTCTTGGTGGGATGCTGCATGGTTATGGAACCGGTGGTACGGTCAAAGTCAACACTGGTGGCATTGAAACGTATCTTGTAGTTCCTGCCGGGAACAGCTTTGACCTTCACCCGGAGCGTTTGCGTCTTCTCATCAAAACTCACCGACTCAAATTCCACCCCGGTTGACGGATAATATCTGCCTTCATTCAAAGCTCTGGTAATATTGCTGTGGGTGAATTCCTCCCCCTGACGCAATCCTGCATAGATCCATGCACAGTTGATCCCGGCTGCTTTACCGTATTTCTCCTGTGTCGCAAAATGTGAATCATCAGATGCCGCAGCATAGAGGATATCCTGTTTGTTGATTATCCGGTAAGAGTTGACGACATCCCAGAATTGTTCCAGACTGGGCATCCCTTCCTGCGGCGGAAAGCCGTAGCCGCCGTTCATAAGTTCAAAATGCCGGTATTGGGGATTCGCCAGCAGTTCATCCGGCTGCAGATCCCAAATCACCCACTGCGGATGGTTTGCCATGAAAAATACCGGATCTTTCTCCGCTGCTGCAGTTACCGCATCTGAACATATTTTCAATGTTTCAGCTGCAGATTTACCCGGCTCCGGATTGAGCGTTTTTGCCAGATTGATATAGTTGACATGTACCTGACGCTGATCGGGACCGACGTTCCATATCGTTATTTCCTCTCCCGGCATCACCAGAAATTTCCCCGGGATCTCCCAATCTTTTTGTAAATCTTCATAAGGGGTTAACCGCACAAAAGTACGCATTCCGATCCTGCGCTCTCTGATCAATTCTGCCGGAACACTCTCTTTCATACGCTTTACCATATCTCTGGTCGCCATCGGCGGCCAACCGCCCTCATTGGCGGCAATCGGCATATAAATGTCTTTATCCTGTCCGAGAACATCGTGATCGGTGATGACTACAAAATCGTAATTGTGCTTTTTGTAACCGCTGACCATCGTTTCCGGGAAATCATGCCCGTCCGACCACAATGTATGGATATGAAGCTGTCCTTTTTTCCATACGGTTGCAGCTTGCGGTTCGTGTGCTGACATTGCCAAACTGCATAACAGTACCATAAAAATATTAATCCTCTTCTTCATAAAATTACCTTTTCAAAAAGTTTTTCCCGTAAGATTCCCGCTCCCGCTTATTTCAAACGAAACATCCTCGGGGTCATGTAACTGCTTGCGCCGCTGATAACTGTCACGCCGTCTTTCACGCAATATTCCGCCGTCTGCCAGCTACCGTCGGCATTCAGTTCCTCAATAACCTTATTCTGCCATTCCGGAGCAATGGCAGCTTCCAACTGTTCCGTACTGTCCGGACAGAGATTGGTGATCATCATATATGCGGTATCACCTTTTTTACGGAAGAGAACCCACATATTCGGCGCATTCAGCATCGTCACCGGCAGCGGTTCACCATTCAGCCAGTTCAGTACCCCGCGCAAAACTTCTTTTTTGCGGTAGTTGAAAAAGTTGCTGCTTTCATTGAATATCGAACAACCCATCACCGCCACTTTGCCGCCGAGTTTATTGACGAAACGGGTAAATCCCGGCTGGATTCCCTGATCGTACGGGTTGCGGTATTCAGTCAATACTTCTGCTCCCGGATGAGCGGTCAATTCCGCATACTGTGCGCTTTCGCTGCCGCTGGGCGCATAAGCAAAGTTGTAAATGCGTCTGCCGCGGCTCAAATCTCCGGGAGCGTTGTCCAGAATATATTCCTCCACTGCCGGGATCGCACCGACATTCCGGAGCGTGACTCCGAGCAGTTCTCCGAAACCGCGTTCCTGCAGTGCCAGAGCGGAATCCGAATCCAGCAGCAGTGCCCCGGAAAGCATCTGTGTCAGCTCCTCATCACTGATGCATTCGATCGCCGCTTTGGTCAGCAGTTTAACTTTTCTCGGCAGCGTGGTGTAGGGGAAACCGAAGCGTCCCAGTGCCTTCGCCCACGCTTTCATACCGTAAAGCGCACTGGAACTTTCCCAAACCGGCGCACAGCGCACAAAATCGAACTCCGGACGGTAGATCAGTTGAACTCCGTCAAGTTCACTGCCGCGGATGTTTTCCTGCAGTGCCAGAAATTTTTTCTTCTGTCTGGCAAACATCTCAAAGTATCCGAACTCCTCCAGATGGTTGTCAATGTACTGCGCACCGATGAAAAGGGAACTGTCACAGCCGATCATTACCGCACCGGTCATGATTGTTTCCATAAGTTTGGCACTGGAAAAGTACCGGTTGTGCGGATAGGTGTCAGATTCGTGAAAGAGTTCAAATTCCGGCGGCAAATGTTCAGCAGAGTACATCGTATGTGCCAGATTTGACGGAATATCTCTGGCGACATCGGAGGAACCGTACTGTGTGCCGAATATCCGGATCGCCGGACGGGTGTTTTTTCCCGCCAGTGCCAGCGGCACATCTTTTGAAAGATTGCCGTCCAGATCGGTGCAGCCCGGTTCGCAGAGCCAGAGGCGGGTTTCCGGGGATACCTGATCCAGATTGCGGCGCAGTTTTTCCGACAGTTCCACCATGGTATCATGGGACATCTGTGCCCATTTCAAGCGCAGATCAACTGCTTTCAGCGGTTTGGCGGTAAACAAATCATACAGCTCTTCACGGGAGTACTCTTTCCCCGCATACTGTGCAAACTTTTTAAGGTGTGCCGGACAGAAACAACCGAGCTTGAAACCGGGATGGTTGCTCAACTGGTAGTCATCCTCCAGAAGTATCATCTCCGGTCTGGCGATCTCTGCCACCAGTTTTATGCGTCTGCCGAAATCATCTGAAAACTCTTTCGTAAGCGGACAGGTACTGATCGGTGACTCCTTACCGGAGATATCCACGATTGCCTGATAGGGACTTTTGCCGGTCTTCAAACTCGGCAGACACCACCAGCCGACTTCAATACCGTGTGGAGCAACTTTTTCCCTGATCGTCCGCAGTTTCTCTGCGAATTTGACAAAGTCCTCATCTGACGGATACCCGGTTATCCGGATCCCGTTGTAAAGACCGACCATCAGAAAGCGGTGGATGCCGGTCTTTTCTTTAAGTTCGATCATCGCCTGATAATCATTTTCGTCAATTGCATTGTACGGTATTACCGGATCAAATGTTCCATTCATAAAAAATATTAAATTCCTGTATTTGATTGCTGTTTCAATGTATATTCAACAGTTGCCGTACTGTTGGTCGTGACATCTTTTACCGTGATCTGCCAAACTCCCGCAGGATCGTTTTCGGCGAGTTTGAGGCGGAACGCGGCTTTGCCGTTTCTGGCATCAACGTTGGCTGAATAGTGCCGGACAACTTTTCCGGAGGGGTTTTTTACGGAAATATGGCAGACCGTATCGCGGGCATTGCCGCAGTCAACAGCGATATCCAACTGTCTTGCCGTATCGGATTTAACAGTCAGGGTCACTTCGCCGCTCTCCTCTTTGTCAGTGAAGAGAAACAGCAGCGGATTATCATCTTTCATCAACGACTTATCCCCCCGGATGGTACGGACAGAGCCACTGTGATTGAATCTGGTTTGAACTGCGGCTGCGGTACTTTCTTTACAGACACTCAAAACATACTTGTTTCCATGTCTGTCAACCATAACTGCAGTTTCAACATCGTAAAACTCTTTACCGTCGTTGCTGCGGTACGTGACAAGCGGAGTGATACCGCACTCCTGCAGAATTTTTGCAAACTCCTGACGTTCAAAATCAAGCAGAGCTTTTTCCGTATTGTCACGGTAGTTGACCGCTTTATTATATGCCGGGATGTAACCGGTACGGATATGGTCGATCCGGATCGCTCCGGGAATGGCGGCAGGAGTTTTGCGGGTACGGCAGGAACCATCCATACCGGCAAGGTTTCCTTCCGCAAGTATTTTGCCGCCTTTGCCGGTGAATTTGCCGAGCGCAGCAAGAACCCCGGCATCCAGTGCATCGCAATCCGGCAGGATCAGCAGTTTGATCCCGGGATCATTGAGTATACCGGAAAGGATTTCTTTTTCCGAAACAAAGCGGAACGGGACACCGAAGTTGCGGCAGAGTGCGATATATTTCAAGCGCAGTTCCTCATGTTCTTTGGCTCTGCCGGAAATATACGCAGACCGGATGGAACTCTGGGAATAGAGGATCATTGCTTCCGGTTTGGCAAAATCCAGTGTGCCGATGAAAAGTTTTCCGATACCGGACCGGATCTCCGGCAGATATTTTGCCGCCGCCTGACCGCTGCGGGAAAGTGTACCATCCGGCCGGATCATGCTTGCCATGGCAAATCCCATCGCACCGCGAACACGGTACTGCAGATTTTTCCATAACTTACTGCATACCTTGCCATCGTAGTTCGCGTAACCCAATATCCAGGGCAGATCGACCGTTTCAGAATTGAAACTGTGCATGATATCCTGCAGTCCGCCGATATTGTAACTCATCAGTCCGGTATAAACTTTTGACTGGATCGCCCAGTTGTTTCCGCCGTAGGCACTGGGGCCCTGCGGACCGGAAATGAAACTGCGCGCTGCCGGATCACCTTGCTGTAAACCTTTGCCGGCAAAGAGTTCAACGTAGTCGCAAAGCAGAGCATCCATATATTCCAGATGATCGGCCCATGCGCTGTAATTGCCGTCTTTGTGTGCTTTGGCTTCGCCGTAGGTTTCCGGGATGAATTGTTCAAAGGAAGTGTAGTTTCTGCCCCATTGTGCAGAGGCTTTTTCCACGCTGCCGTATTTTTTCTTCAGGAACTCCTGAAATCCTTTCAAACAGCTCGGTGAAAAACAGAAGTCGATCGCCGAACTCCAGTAACCGGTCAGTGACAATTCATCGCCGAACCAGTGGAAACTTGCCCCCAGATGACGGTACTGTTTGCCGAACTGCCGGAATTCGTTCTGCATTTTGCTGCGGAACTCCGGTGAACTCAAACACGGCGTACGTACCAGCAGCATCTTGTTGCCGCTTTTACGGTACTCCGGCGAGATCCGTGCCGGCCGTGTACCGCCGCTTTTGTACAGCGTGGGATTGAAGTTATTGGCAAGTGCAAAATCCACATCTGTCATGCGGTTGTTGCCCATGATGGTGGTGATCCCCATCTCCCGCAGGGTGTCGGCATAAAATTTGTGGAATGCTGCCCGCGATGCCTCATAGCTGTACGGGGTGATCCAGATACCGACCTCAAAATCGTCAAACCGCAGTTTTTCCGGTGCGGGTGTGGCGGTGACTTTCAGCGAGCGTCTGCCGCAAAGAACTCCCTTGACATACATTTCCGCGATAAAAGTGTAGTTGCGCGATGTCAGTGAAGAAGCGATCTTCACCGGGAATGTCATCTGCGTCTGTGCCGGAGCTTTGCCGCTTTTCACCACCCGGTCAAAAGCGTCGCGCAGCTGCCAGCGCACCTCGGCATCTTTGGTTTCCACTGCCGAAGTAAGAGTGAACACGGCAGTTTCATTTTCCTGATAATGCGTTTTGTCCGCACTCAATTTATGGGAACGCGCCATTGGCAGATACATGGCACTTTCAGCTCCGAAGTCAGTGACGTTGCCCTGCGGGTCGCGGAGGATAAAACCGAGCATCTGCTGACCGTTCCACCGTTTGGCAGGGAGGATGAATTTGGCATTTTCCGTTGTAGTGAAAGGGAAATCCTGCCGGGTAAGTTCTTCACCGTCACGATTGCATGAGAAGATGGTCAGGGTATATTTTTCTGGAGAAGCCGGCAGATTTTTGAATTGTGCCAGAACGACAAATTTCTCCATTCTGGATTCGATTTTCACTTTTTTGATCTGACATCCGTTGTCCCGTTTCGCTGCGTAAGCGATCATCTTGGCAAAGAGCAGCTGATACAGTTCAATATGTTCACGGTATCCGGCATTTTCCTGAGGATAGGGCAATTCCGGAGTCAGACCGCCGACCATCCGGCCGGAGCCGCCGTTGGAAATAAAAGAGATGGCAGCAACTCTGCCTTTACCGTGTTCTCTGACAGCAATAAACGGTGCATGGGCAGTTTTGGCGACCATGGTGCCGTTGAGTTTCTGGGGGATACAGGTGGTGACCGGCAGCAGATACCACGGGAAAAGCGAGGAGATAAAGTGTTCACCGGCTTTGCGCGGCGGCTGACGCGGGTAGTCGCCTTTGCTCTGCGGGATAAGCGGAGAGATATTGAAAATATCCTGATTTTTTCCGGAACATCCTATAAGTACCAGTCCGCAGCCGTTTTCCACTTTGCGCAGAATCTCCTTGCGCTGGTCAGCGGTGAGTTTATCCAGATTGACACCGCCGAGGAAGATGCAGTCATAATCTTTCTGCAGCAATTCACTGATGTTGTTGGAAATGTCGGTTTCAGTAAGCAGCCCGAAGTGATCCCCGGAGTTGTTCGCCGCTCTGCCCTGCGCGATGAAAAGCGAAGAGTGAAGTTCAATATCCATTCTTTTGGCAAGTTCCGCCATTTCGCGGTAAGCCGGATAGAGAGTCAAACCCAGCATCCGGATCGTTCCGCCGGTGATGGGGTGTGCCCATTTGATGTGCGGTGTTTCCCGCGAGTTGTCAAATTTGGTGAGGTCGATACTGGCAGTTTTATGTTTTTCAAGATTTTCCTGCGGTATCATCCGGTAGGCGATCTCGCCGGTTCCCAGACCGAGCGGCATATTGAATATCGCCAGCAGTTCACCCTGATGCGAGTACGCCCGCGCCTCAATATCAAAGAGGGCGGGAAACTGTTTGAAATGCCGGTGGAATGCCACTTCCTTTATGGTTCCTCCGGCGGAAAAATGCAATGTTTTTTCGTAGATTTTTTCCGGTTTGCCTTCCCGCAGTTTGCGTGAGGTAAATACCAGTTTCACCGTCTGGGGACGCGCACTGTAGAGGCGCAGTTTGAGCTGCTGCTGGGTATCTGTTCTGCCGTTCCGTTTGGCGGAAAATTCACCGACCAATCCGCCGCCGGCACCGGAAATGCGCTGAAGTGTGTGGAAAAGGATCAGTTCCACATTGGAAGAAACCGTTTCATCCGCTTTGATCTGCATTTTGTCAAAGTAGAACTCCTGCGTGGTCTCTTTTTTTCCGAACCAGCCGTAAAAGTGCGACAACCGGCGGTAATCCATCGTTATCGCCAGTCCGCCGCCATTTTCTCCGGTAAAACCGATCCATGAACGGCTGGGCTGACGGAAGTAGGAAAAATCCATTCCCGAGCCATGGGCGGGAACAAGGGAAATACCGGTTATGCCGGGGAAGAACATCCGGATATTTCCATTTGAAGAGTTGACAAAGTTCTGACTTGCAAAGGCATATTCGTTGGCTGCCATCGCCGCCGGAAGATTGTGGAAAGTGTATTTGACATCCACTACAGTTTCCCCGGGTTTCAGGGAGATGAGCTTGCCAAGTTTGAGAAAATCCATCCCGCCGCCGGTATGATGGGCGGAAAGACGGACACTGTTTCCGGATTTTTCCAGATCGTAAAGTTGACGGGTCAAAAAGAATTTTGCGCTGGCATGGTGAGTAAAATTATCCCCCAGCAGACCATCTGCTGCAGTAAGCTCCTGACCATTGTTCAGTTTCAGAGAGGATATCCTGCCGCCGACCGGCTCAATTTTCATTTTGACCAGATCATTGCCGAAATCCACTGCCGCCCCGGCAAGCAGGAGCGGCACTGCCAATACTGAAAGAAACAGATTTTTCATATCAACTCTCCGTCTTTTCAGCAATTATTCTGTTCCGCCGGAAATGATGAGCGATTTGTTGGTCGGCACGATCTCTTTCTGGGCAAAACCGGCAACATGGCTGTCGAGGAAAAGAATATTGGAACCGGAGTTGCCGTGGCGGGAGTACTCTGCCGGAGGATTGGTACGGTAGGTGTTTTCAGAACTGTCCAGAGATTCTCCGGGATAACCGGCACATGAGATGCGTGTCCACTTATCGTACATGAAGAAAAAGTAGGTGCAGTCGGACATCGCCAGCTGTTTGGAAGGCGCGTGCCAGTTGGACATTTTCGGTCCCGGACGGATACCATCATTGTAATCGTTCATTATTGACTGGTTGTAACCGTAACTGATCCGGGTTTTGGTCGCATACGGCAAACCGGTGCCGTTGATGCCGATACCGTTGCTGTCACCTTTGGTGCCGTACAAACGGAACATACGGCCTTCATACTGATCCGAAGGGCAGGCAAGTATTTCCCGGTTGCCGTTGCCGGAACTGCCATCCTGCTGCAGCATCTGCCGCATGGGGGAAAAGTTCAGCCAGGTACTGCTGGCGATTTCCGGACGGTTGGGATAAAATTCATCATTGCTCATGGTGTACTGCTGCATCATGTGACCCCACTGTTTGAGGTTGTTGATACAGCTGGCGTTCCGGCCGCGCTCACGGGCACTGTTCAAGGCGGGCAGCAATATCGCCGCCAGAATGGCGATGATGGCGATGACCACCAATAGCTCGATCAGTGTGAACGCTGATCGAATGAAGCACGGCTCCGCCGTGTGAAGCGCAGCGTTGCTGCATGAAGCGTTTGCCTGCGGCAAACATGAAGCACTTGCTTTGCAAGTATGATGCGGCGTATTTTTATGAGCGGCACTCTCCGTATGTTTCCGTACATATCCGTACATATCCGTACATATAAAGCGTTTGAAAAAATCACGGCAGAGTTGTGAGGTGACCACGAGAAGTTCGATGAGGGTGAAGCAGTTCTGCTTCACTCCGGCATACCGGAGTGAATGGCATTTCATAGTCTTTTTCATAGATTCATTCCTTCATTTTGTTGTTTTGGTGATATATTTTAAACCCGCTTACGCGAGATTGGCACCGGCGGCAACCAGACGGCGGCGGATCTCCACGCCGTCGATATCTTTTGCCTGACAGTTGTTTTGTATCATATAGGCTGCTCCCATTCCTGCTGCCTGACCGATGGAACAGACTGACGGCATGATCCGGATACTGCTGTGCAGTGCATGATCCACACTTACCGCGCGGCAGCCCATGAGCAGATTGCGGCATTTTTGCGGGATCAACGCCCGGAAACTCAATTCATACCACTCATTTTCCGGCAGCCGGATAAGGGTGGTTCCGCTGCCGGTCGGGTTATGGATATCCACATGATAACGGCTTCTGGCGATGGCATCGGGGTATTTTTTTGCTCCGGTAAAGTCCTCAACGGTCTGGAAAAATTCTCCGCGGATCCGCCGTGATTCCCGCACACCGATCTGACTGGCGATGGAGTGGATGACTGCATTTTCACAGCCGGGGATATACTTGCGCACGAAACGGATGATTTCCCGGAGTTGTTTTCTGCCCTCTTTTTCCGCTTCAGACAGCTCTGTGCCGACCGTGGCGTTTTTCATCACCACTCTGGTGGTATTCATGTGGATGACATCAGGCGACGGTGCGTCGAACCACAGCAGGTTTTCCCGGGGACAATCCAAGTCGCCGGCAGCTTTGGCTTCAGCGTAAATACGGTTGATTTCTTCGCGCGAAGGCATCCGTGAACGGTCGATATTGCCGAGTTTGAAACAGAGAGTCATCGGCTGGCAGAAACCCTCATCGTTACCGAATTCAAAAGGACAACCGGCCTGTGCCGCAACATCACCGTCACCGGTACTGTCGACCACAGCTTTGGCTTTGATGGCGCAAAGTCCGGATTTTGAGTGGAAAATCACGCTTTTGATACTCTCATCTTCCATAACCACATCAAAAAATGTGTGGTGATAGAGGGTTTCCACACCGGCATTTTCCAACAGTTTTTCGGCAGCGAGCATGGAGATCTCTTTGGAAAGCGGAGTATTCTGCACCACATCACGGGAAAACTCCGCTTCCGGCAGACCTTTGAGTTTCCACATTTCAAAATTCCAGTCCGCATAGAGCGGAGCATCCAGAGTCACATCGTTGATATGGTTGGACATAAATGGAGAAATCTCCCCCAGATACGCCATACCGCCGGGGGCGTTGCTGCGTTCAGCGAGCATCACTTTTACGCCCTGCCGTGCCGCCATCACCGCCGCCGAGAAGCCGCCGGGACCGCCGCCGATTACCAGTACATCGGTTTCGCCGATCACCGGAATATCACGGTTGAATGAATAATTTATCGTCATATTTTTCCTCCACTGTAATAAATCTGTCATAAATATACCGTTTTTACAGCTAAAATGCAATGATATAAATGACTATTTTTTTGTCAATAGTGATTGTAAATTTACTTATCAATGCTATTTTATAGTAAAAGCCGGGGGTAAAGTTGATGAAAGTAATTGATTTTTTAAAAAGTGAATCTGAAAAACTTGAATTGCCGGAGAACTATTATCACGGTTTGTATCTGCCGGAAAAATTTGCTTTGCCGGACAGTATACTGGTCTTCTTTTCCCGCTGGGGAGTCAGCGAGGAACAGTATCACGGCAGATATCAGCTGGTGATACCTTTTGCCCCGGTGATCTACTGTGTGGAGAAATTCCGCTATGAATTGCAGCCGGGAATGGGATTGCTGCTGGCTCCGTGGCAGAAACACAATCATCTGCCCGGCAGTGAAAATATTCTGTGTGAAAGATTGCTGATAACCTTTGAATTGCCATGCCAGCAATACTATTTGCCCGATTCCCATTTGGTGGAACTTTCAGACAAAGCGGAAAATATTCTTACTGAACTGCTTGAGTGTTACCGGGAACGGCGGACTGTGGAACTTGCATGGCATCTGACGGAACTTCTCAAAGAACTGTCAGGCAAGAGCGTTGAAGTCAATGAACAGCGGCTGTCGGAATTGACCGCCGGAACTCTGGGACTGATCGCCAAAAATATCCGCAATGCACTGGATATCCAGTTCCTGGCTGATTCGCTGGGTATTTCCGCCAGTCATCTGCGGATGATCTTCCGCAAAGATATGGGCGTGAGTATCGGCAAATACATTTCCGAGCAGCGGATGATCCTGGCTTGTATGCTGCTGCAGAACAGTGATCTGTCCATTCTGCAAATCGCGGAAAATTGCGGATTTGCCTCCATTTGTGCGTTCAGCCACTTTTTCAAGAACAAAACCGGGGTCTCTCCGGCAGAGTTCCGCAAAACTCCGGTAAGTTGAGTTTTACTTTTTTTCCAATAGGCTCTGTTCCCGATATTGGTTGATGCCCTCTGTGGCATGTTCAACACACGGGTGCGAGGCGGTTGCCGCCGAGCGCGCAGTCCGCATGCGAATGTACTTTGCGAGCATTTCCATGCGAGCAAAGCCGACGCAACAAATGTTGCGAGGATGAGCGGAGGACGAGCAAAAGCCGGTTACGCCGTGGAAAGACCGCCCAGGCAAGCCGTAAGGCGCAGCCGTTTGACGACCGGCAAAGCCGGTCTGGCGGTCGCCCCACTCCGCTTTCTTTCACGAGAAAGAAAGCTCGGCAAAGAAAGCGAACTGTCGCGCCGCTCCGTTGTCGCGGCTTGATCGACGCTTTTGAAAAAAGCTTTGCAAAACCCAAGTGGAGTAACATCCGCTGGGTTTTTCTTTTTGATGCCCTCTGTGGCATGTTCAACACACGGGTGCGAGGCGGTTGCCGCCGAGCGCGCAGTCCGCATGCGAATGTACTTTGCGAGC
>SUWK01000030.1 GCA_015061525.1 Lentisphaerota bacterium | reverse complement strand
GAGTGCCAAAGGCACTCGCCCCGGGAGCGCAGGCGCAATAACTTAATGGAAGAACCCAATGACCCGCAACAGTCACGGGAAGGCTCTTGAGGGAGGGGAGTTTGAGGGGAGGGAAACGCAGTGTCCCACCCCTCAAGCCCGCTTTCTTTCGCAAGAAAGAAAGCTTGGCAAAGAAAGCGAACTGTCGCGCCGCTCCGCTGTCGCGGCTTGATCGACGCTTTTGAAAAAAGCTTTGCAAAAAACTCAATAGAGTAACACCCTCCACAACTTGTGTATGCAATATGTTGTCAACCGGTATTGAGAACAGAGTTTTTTGTTTCAGAGGTGTTTGGAAATGATTTCGATGATTTCCGGTACTTCGATCATTCTGCCGGTACCGGCAGCACCGCATGCCACACTGCCATTGGCTGGTCCGGCAAAAATTGCGCCGCGTTTTTCCAGAACGGCACAATTTTCCCGGCAGGCACTGTGCGCCCACATTTTCGGATTCATCGCCGGGGCATAAATGTGAGTGCCGTTGAAAGTGGCGGCAAAGGTGCTTAATGCATCATCGGCGATGCCGTTGGCTGCTTTGGCAAGAAAGTTTGCCGTCGCCGGAACCACTGCAAAAAGAGCAGCTTCATCCGCCAGTTCCACATGGCGCGGCCGCCACTGGGACTCATCTTCCCACAAAGTGGTTATCACCGGGCGGCGCGAAAGGGTGCGGAACGTCACCGGAGTGACAAAGCGGCAGGCGTTTTCGGTCATAATAACCTGTACTTCAAACTCTTTGGCAAGTTTACTGCAAAGATCCGCTGCCTTGTAGGCGGCAATGCTTCCGGTGACTCCGAGGACGATGAGTTTACTTTTCATTGAAAAAGTTCCTCCTGAATATTGGCGGTACGCATCCGGATGGCTTTGAAGATGTTTATCAACTCATTCGCGGCTGTTTCCAGATCATCATTTATGACCATATAGTCATATATACGGAAATTTTTCAGCTCATTTCTGGCGGCATCCACGCGAAGTTTCAACTGCTCCGGAGTTTCGCTGTTGCGGGAAATAAGCCGCTCTTCCAGAGTTTTCAGCGCGGGCGGGGCAATGATGATGAATACTGCCGCATTCCGGATGACCGGATCGCTTTCTGCGGCGGCACGGATTTGTTTCGCGCCTTGTACGTCTATATCCAGCAATACCTCTTCGCCGCGGGTTATGCGGTTGAGTACTTCGCTTTTCAATGTGCCGTAACGGTGCTTGAAAACTCCGGCATGTTCCAGAAACTCCCCGTTGTCAAGGCGTCTGGTGAACTCTGCATCATCAAGAAAGTAGTAGGATTTCCCATCGACTTCCCCCTCACGCGGGGCGCGGGTAGTGCAGGAAACTGAAAAACGCAGATCCGGCAGTTCCGCCATCGCGCGTTTGACCAGAGTGGATTTGCCGACACCGCTGGGGCCGGATATGACAATCAGATTACCGTTCTTTTTCATTATTCATCTCCAAATTTTCCGGCGCACTTGCTCTGCCAGCCGGGGAAGTTCCACTTTTCCGGAAACTCCCGGCACTGCCGCGGCTTGGCTCTCTCGATCAGGCAGCAGGGCAGACCGTTACTGTCCGTGGAAAGATACTCACATTCTCCATTCTCTTTTTCGCACAGCGAAAGGTGCTGGCGGTCAGGGGTAATGCGGGTGTGGTCAGCCAGGAATTTTTCAACGGAAATGCCGAGAGTTTCAGCAATGGCATCCACTTCGGCATCTTCAAGTTTCACTGCTCCCGGCCATCGGCAGCATTCACCGCACCGGGCGCAGATAAATTTTTTCATGTCGACTTTTACCGGGCAAAGGAGTCAAAGGTCAAATCATCAGCCCGGATATCGACCATGAAGAAACCGAGGACAAAGTCCGCCCATTCGACCGGGTGGATGTAAACTCCGCCGTCCACGATGAAACCGAGTGAACCGCCGATGGCCCAGTAGTCACGCGGACCGGTAAAATAATTGTAGCAGCGCATTTCCAACGTGGGGATGCCGTGGCGGGATTCCACGTATTTGTCCACGAGCAGAGAACCTTCACGCACCGCGAACTCCTCTTCGCCGATGGAAACAAATGACCAGTACCAGCCGTCTTCGACACCGATACCGTACTGACGGTTATGATCTTTGTACAGCTTGTAGGTTCCGGCACTGAATCCGGCACCGACATCCGCCAGGCGCGTTCCCATCAGACGGGCTTCGGCGACCGGACCGATACCAAGGGTCACGGTGAACATATCCAAAGCATCCATTATCCGGTTGGGCAGATAGAGGGCCAGTTTTTCACCCCAATTGGTGTTTTGAGTGGGAACCATTTCTCCGGCATGAAGCCCGGAAACTGCGGCAATGACCGCCAGAATGGCAAAGAATTTTTTCATTTTCAGCAACTCCTGTTTTTTATTGTTTTTTTATGCGTACAGTGCAACGGTACTTAATTTAGCTGTCAGAACGTTTTTTTCAAGTGGATTTGATAAAAATTACCGATTCTTTTTTCATTCAGGCGGACAAAGGGGGAATTTCCGGGGGGTATGGTATTGAAAATTCAGAATTCCGGGGTTATATTAAAGCGTATGTATAATTTGATATATGCTGTAAATTGCAGGAAGGAAAAATGCTATGAAGTTCAAAAGTGTTTCCAATCAGGTCAATTTTCCGGAAATGGAAAAAGAGATCCTGAATCTCTGGAAGGAAAACGATACATTCAAAAAATCTCTCGACCAGCGTAAAAACGGCGAAGAGTTCGTTTTTTATGACGGGCCGCCGTTTGCCACCGGTCTGCCGCACTACGGACATCTGCTCGCCGGTACCATTAAAGACGTGGTTCCCCGTTATCAGACCATGCGCGGCAAATACGTTGAACGCCGTTTCGGCTGGGATACTCACGGTCTGCCGATCGAAGCTCTCGCTCAGGATGCCCTGAAAATCAACGGTGCCCATGAGATCCGGGAGTTCGGAGTCGATAAATTCAACGAACAGTGCCGTTCCATGGTGCTGCGCTACGTTGACGATTGGCGCAGAACTGTTACCCGTATGGGACGCTGGGTCGATTTTGACAACGACTACAAGACCATGAATCCGAAATTCATGGAGACCATCTGGTGGATCTTCAAACAGCTCTGGAATCAGGGACGGGTTTACAAAAGCTACCGGATCATGCCTTATTCGTGGAAACTTTCCACTCCGCTGTCCAACTTTGAAGCCGGCAGCAACTACAAAGATGTGCAGGATCCGGCGGTCACTGTCCGTGCAAAAGTCACCGGCGGTGCCGATGCCGCATGGGGAGATACCTATTTGCTCATCTGGACGACCACCCCGTGGACACTGCCGGAAAACCTCGCTATCTGTGCCGGTGCCGATGTGGATTACTGCGTGGTGCGCGATCTGACTGATCCGGTAAAAGCGTGCTATGTGATGGCGAAAGCGCGGATCTCCACGCTTTTCCGCAAAGAAGAGGATTTTGAGATCGTTGCTGAAATGAAAGGTTCCGCACTCAAAGGCTGGACTTACGAGCCGCTCTTTCCCTACTTCGCGGAATTTGCCGCCGAGGGTGCGTTCCGGGTGCTGAACGATGATTACGTCAGTATTGATGACGGCGTCGGTCTGGTGCATATTGCTCCGGCCTACGGTGAAGATGACTTCCGCGTGAGCCGCGAAGCCGGAATCATGGTGATCGCTGATCCGCTGGATACTTCCTGCAACTTCACTGCGAAGATCCCCGAATATGCCGGCAGATTCTGCAAAGATTGCGACAAGGACATCATCCGCCGTTTGAAAGAGGAGGGTAAACTTGTCCATCAGGCGACGATCACCCACAGCTATCCTTTCTGTGACCGTACCGATACTCCGCTGATCTACCGCGCCATTGAAGCGTGGTATGTGAAAGTTGAAGATCTCCACGAGAAACTTGCCGCTGCCAATGAACCTGTAAAGTGGCAGCCGGATTATGTCGGCGGCAAACGCTTCACCAACTGGCTGCTCAACGCCAGAGACTGGAACATCAGCCGTAACCGTTTCTGGGGTTCATGCATCCCGGTGTGGATCAATGATGAAGATCCGGATGACCGGATCTGTGTCGGCAGTGTGGCTGAATTGGAAGAACTTTCCGGTGAAAAAGTTACTGACTTGCACAAGCACTTCATCGACAAGATCGTCATCCGCAAAGACGGTAAAACCTACCACCGTACCCCGGAAGTGCTGGACTGCTGGTTTGAATCCGGTGCCATGCCCTATGCGCAGGTTCACTATCCTTTTGAAAACAAAGAACGTTTTGAGAAGAATTTCCCCGCCGACTTCATTGCCGAAGGTCTGGATCAGACCCGCGGATGGTTCTATACATTGATGGTGCTGGGTGTCTGCCTCTTTGACAAATCACCTTACCGCAATGTGGTGGTCAATGGTTTGATCCTTGCTGAAGACGGTCAGAAAATGTCCAAACGCAAAAAGAATTATCCCGACCCCAACGAGGTGATCGACCGCTGCGGTGCCGATGCTCTGCGCCTTTTCATGCTCGGCAGCCAGGTGGTTCGTGCCGAAGACCTTAAATTTTCCGAAAACGGCGTAAAAGAGATTCTGCGCGGTGTGATGATCCCGATGTGGAACGCGCTCTCATTTTTCACTACTTACGCCAATGTTGACGGTTACGATCCGGGAGATGGCGAGGTGAAAGCTCCGGTGAATCCTGCCAACGTGCTTGACCGGTGGATTTTGAGTTCCGCATCACAGATGGTCGAAGAGATCCGGATCGAAATGGATAATTACAATCTACAGAAAGCCGCCACGCGCTTTGCCAAGTTCATTGATGACCTGACCAACTGGTATATCCGCCGCAGCCGCCGCCGTTTCTGGAAGAGCGACTCCGATGCTGATAAACAGGAAGCCTACCGGACTTTGCACTATGTGCTGCTGACTTTTGCCAAGACTGCCGCGCCTTTCATCCCCTTTACCACCGAGGCGATCTATCAGGCAGTGAAAACTCCGGGGATGCCCGATTCAGTGCATCTGTGTGACTACCCGGAAGCGGACGATTGCCGCGACGAATATCTGGAAAAACAGATGGCTCTGACCATGCTGGCGGTTTCACAGGGCCGTTTCCTCCGTACCGCCAACAATCTCAAAGTCCGTCAGCCGCTCGCCCGGGCGATTCTGGCTCTGGGCAGTGCGGAAGAGCGGGAAATGCTTGAAGCTACTGCCAGGATCATCGCCGAGGAACTCAACGTCAAAGAGGTATCTTTCTGTGATGATGAGGAAGAACTTGTCAAACGTTCCTGCAAGGCGAACTTCAAAGCTCTGGGGGCCAGACTCGGTAAAGAGATGAAACTTGCCGCAGCCAAGATCGCCCAGTTGACCTCCGCAGAGATATCGGCTATTTTGAGCGGTAAACCGATGGCGATCACCCTTTCCGACGGTTCCTGCGCCGAAATCAGTGCCGATGATCTTATCATCAAACGTGAAGAACGTCCGGGGCTGGTCGCCGCCAGCGAAAGCGGCGTGACCATCGCTCTGGAAACTACTCTTACTGCGGAACTTGAAGCTGAAGGTATGGCGCGTGAACTGGTCAGCAAACTTCAGAATCTGCGTAAAGAAAACGGTTTTGAGGTCACTGATCGGATCGTGGTTACTTACAGTGCGGATGCCAAAGTTATGGAAATGCTGGCATCTCACCGTGATTACATTGCCAATGAGGTGTTGGCGCAGGAGTTCACTGCCGGTGCCGGGGAAACGGTGCTGGATGTCAATGGAGTTGAAGTAAAAGTCAATGTCAAAAAAGCCTGACGATCAATTTTCTCCTGAAATCATGGAAGCCGGGGAACCCGCCGGAAAAGAGAGTGCGGGTTCTGCCGGTGGAGTTTGGAAGATTTGCGGTGTCGCACTTGTCGCGGTGCTGGTGATCTCATTTGCGGCATGGCAGGTGTTTTCCCGGTTGATGCCGGAAAATGTGCAGGTGTTCCGCAATGAGTTTCCTGCCATGGGGACTGTTGCAAATATTTCCGTGTACACTTCCGAAGCGGATTTGGAACGTGCCAACGAATTGTGTCAGCGGGAGTTCGCTTCGGTTGTCGAGGTTTGTTCGCTCTTCAATCCGGACAGTGAACTTGTTCAACTTAATTCATCGGCAGCTGATATGCCGTTTGTCTGTTCCCCGATGATGTGGGAGCTGTTGATGCGTGCCAAAAAAGCGTATCAGGAGAGCGGCGGCAAGTTTGATATCACGGTCAAACCGTTGATGGATCTCTGGGGATTTTACCGCAAACGCGGAATGCCGCCATCGGCAAAGGAGATCGCCGAGGTAAAAGAGGTTGTCGGTTTTGACAAGCTGGTCTTTGATGAAAAGTCCCGGAGTGTCCGTTTTTCCCGTCCGGGGATGGCTTTGGATTTCGGCGGCATTGCCAAAGGATATGCCGCTGACCGGGCGGCTGCGGCAATCGTTGCAGCGGGGATAACTTCCGGAGTGATCGACATTGGCGGCAATCTGCGTATGCTGCCGGAACCGCCGCCGAAAAAAAAGTTTTACAAAGTGGCGATACGTGACCCGAAAAACTCTGCCCGGGTGCTGGATATCCAACTTACGGTAAAGCCGGGAATGGCGGTTTCCACATCCGGTGACTATGAGCGTTTTGTGATCTATCAGGGCAAAAGGTACGGGCATATAATTTCACCGGAAACCGGTTGTCCGGCGGCGGTGTGTGCAGTGACGGTGGTCGCTGACAGTGCGGTGGATGCCGATGTCTTTTCCACCAGCTGCTGTCTCGGTGGAAAAGATATGGCTGAAGTGCTGAAAAAACGTTATCCTTCCATACAAATACATTTTACAAGGTGATCTATCATGCTGAATATGATCCGGATCGCGGCGGCGGTTCCCGAATTGCGCTGTGCCGACGTGCATTTCAATGCTGAACAACTGGAAAAAACTTATCGTTCTCTGTGTGAAAAAGGTGTATCACTGGCGGTATTTCCGGCGTTTGCAGTTACCGGCAAGAGTTGCGGAGTGCTTTTTGAGCAGCCGTATTTTCTGGAAGAAGCGCAGTCGGCTGCGGAAAAGTTTGCCGCAGTTACCGGTGCGGTTCCGGCGGTTTTCGGCGCGGTCAGAGTTATCGGTGGAGTTTTTGCCGGCGGCATTGCTGTGGCGCAGCATGGTAAAATTACCGGGTTTGTCGTCCGGGATCATGCGTTGACCGTGGAACCGGGTGTTTATCCGGCGGGAACGGTTTTTGATGCCGGTGTACGGTTTGCGGTGAATTTTGCCGGGGATCTTCCGGCGGTTCCGGCGGCGCAGCTCCAGATATTCTGCGGAGCGGAAGCCGAAATCCCCGGTGCATGGTCTGCCCGGAAGAAGTTTGGTGAAAGTGTCAGCAGTACGACCGGTTGTGTCGCTGTTCAGGCGTTTTCCGGCAGTGATGAATCTACCGGGGATCAGGTTTACGGTGGCGCATTGCATATTGCCGCTGCCGGTAAAAGTGTGGCGGCTCGTCCATCTCCGGCGCGCGGGGCAGGGGAGATCATCGCGGATATCGACCTTGATCCGGTGATCGCCGGACAATTGAAAAAGAGTTTTGTTCCGGTTCGTGCGGTGATGCTGGATAAGCTGCCGCAATCGCGGGATTTGAGTTATTTTCATAATCCTGCTCATCCGTTTCTGCCTGAAGATCCTGCGGAACTGGCAGATTTCTGCCGGGAAAGTTTCGCTTTGCAAACCATCGGACTTGGAGAAAGGTTCATGCGCTGCGGAGCAAAGAAGATGGTGCTTGGCATTTCCGGCGGATTGGATTCCACTCTGGCTCTGGCGGCGTTGGCGATGGTGTGTAAAGAGTATGCATTGCCGCCGGATACGATCCTGGCGGTGACCATGCCCGGATTCGGTACGACCGGCAGAACGAAGAACAATGCGGTGAAACTGGCGGAAGTTCTGGGGGCGGAGATCAGGGAGATATCCATCGTTCACGCTTGCAGTCAGCACTTTGCCGATATCGGACATGATCCGGCGGTGACCAACAGTGTTTACGAGAACAGTCAGGCGCGAGAGCGCACCCAGATATTGATGGATATTGCCAATGAGGTCAATGGTATCGTTATCGGCACCGGAGATCTGTCGGAGATCGCTCTCGGGTGGTCAACATTCAACGGCGATCAGATGGCAATGTATGCGGTGAATTGTTCAATTCCCAAAAGCAACATTGCCGCGATGCTGGAATATGCTGCGGGGATTCTGCCCGGGACGGCGGAAATATTGCAGGATGTGATCGATACTCCGGTAAGTCCGGAACTGCTGCCGCTGGATGAAAACGGTGAAATCGCCCAGAAGACCGAAGCGATCCTCGGCGCGTATGAACTGCATGATTACTATTTGTGGCATCTGGTTCACGGAACATCTGATCCGGAAAAACTTTTTCAGCTTGCCAAACACGCTTTTGCCGGAAAATACCCGGATGCTGAATTGCTTCGCGTATGCGATCTTTTTATGAAACGTTTCTTTACCCAGCAATTCAAACGGACTGCTGCTCCGGATGGCGTTCAGGCCGGAGTCGTATCGCTTTCAGCGCGTACTGCATGGCAGATGCCCGCCGATATTTCCGGTAAATTGTGGCGCAAGTAGTGGTATCTGCGGCACAGTTGCTGGTTGTTTTTCGGGGCTGCTGCAAAAGTTTTGCAGCAGCCCCGTATATTATCCGGAGGTCGTGACCTTTCAGGGGAACTGCCCGGTCACTTCTTATCACTCTGACGGTGGATCTTGCCGTCGCTGAAAAGAATAAATGCCGGTTGACCGGGAAGCGGTTTGGTGCGCAGAACCGGAATCGGTGGAGTGATGGAGAGTTTTTCGCCGTTGCCAAGATAGGTGAAGCCGCAGAAACACTCCTCAAGTTCGGTGTAGGTAGTGTAGCGTTTGGGCAGCGTTTTGGCAAGTTTTGCCCGCGGATCGGTGTAGACTGCCGGTTTGAGCAGATACTCATCTCTTGCCAGCAGGGTCAAACCTTTCAACCCGGCAGGTCGGGGTAAACAGCCGTCATTGTTGTAAGCAAAATCGTAGAGTGCTTCGTAGATCGCTTTCATATTTTCCTCAAGCTGTTTCTCAGCTCCCGCAAAACTTTTGCAGCAGAAAAACAGAGCGGCAAGAGCGATGAAAAGACGGATCTTCATTTGGCGAACACCTTGAAAACGGCAACTCCCAGCGGAGCGAGGTCAACTTCAAAATTCCCCTCCGGAACGACCATTTCCGGTTCATCGGAAAAGATATTTTTGACCGTCATCCGCGCGCTGTACGGCAGGTCATCGACGACCGCTTTGACCGGGGTGTTGGCAGAGTTGACCAGAATCAGATAACGCGTATTGCCGTATGCCAGATTACGGAAAGAGAGGGTCGGCAGTGCGATATCTTTTTTCAGTCCGCGGTCATAGATGGTCTGCTCTTTTTCTCCTTCAATAACTTCACAGCTCAAGTCATCCATTACTTTGCCGAAAAGGATCGCCTGACCCAATTCAGAGTTTCCGGTCAATTCGCGGCAAACTTTCAGATATTCATCGCGGTACTGCTGCCATGCCGGGAACTTCGGACGTTTGCTGCCGGAAAAGACCATCACCGCTTTGGCTCCGTTGGCAATGGCACAGTAAACATCATGGCGCACCCAGGAAGGGATGAGTTTCAAATCCTGCTCTTCCGGCTGTCTGAACATTTCCGGAAGCATGCACAGTACCATGTGCGGACGGTTCGCCAGTTTGATGCCATCGGCGATCGCTTGAATGGAGTAGCGTACCCATACGCGTTTATCTTTGAAACCGGAATAGTTGGTATATGTGCCTTTTACACCCATATCCTGATAGATGAAGGTTTTGGCAAGTGCGGTACCGGAGCGGTGACCGGGTTCATACATGAAAACGGGCCGTTTCATGGGGTCGGCTTCGTGGATAGCTTCAGAGACGGTCTGGAGATATTTCATCTCATCCACCCGCCAGTGGCGCAGCTCCTCAGGGGTGACGTTCCAGTAGGCGATGCGCTTGTCATTGGCAAAGATTTTTACCTGTTTGACCACGGATTCTTTGACCGCTGCCCAATCCACCGGGGGAGTACGGCGGTGCAAATCACGTATGATTTTTTTGTGGATGGGTTCATCGCCGATATAGCCGTAAATGGTGTAGGCGCACTGGACATTGTATTTTTCGGCGGTTTCCAGAATCTCTTTATTCAGTTCGTACTGCGGAGCGATAAATGTGGCTCCGGCATCGAAAATCGCTTTCTGGTCGGCATCTTTTTCGGCAGCGGGGAGCAATTCTCCGCGCCGGTTGAGCGAACCGCCGCCAGTGGAGTAAAAACCGAAAGGAAACCGTTTGCCAAGCGGATAAACCATGTCAGCAGAAAGAGTCTTTTTCGCGGCATCTTTTCCGGCAGCAAAAAATTGGTCGATCTTTTCTCCGGCAGCGGCACCGCCGACTGCCAGCATGGCAAAAAATACAGCAAGTTTTTTCATAGTAACGTATTCCTTAAATCAGTAAGTGAGTATCAGTACTTCCAATGGGGCAAACGTCAACGCAGTTGCGCCCTTGTCATCAACGGAATAAGTCCGTTTGCCGTCAATTTCCTGCAGGTGCGTTTTTGCCGGTACTCCGGCAAGCTGGCACGTGATCGGAGTATTGGCGGAGTTTACCGCGAAAATGTACTTTTTGCCGTTGTATTCCAGAGCTTTGAAATTGACTGTTGAGTAAGTTACTTTGGTCTTGTGAGCGGTAAGTTCGATCTCTTTTTGTCCATCGGTGACGTTCAGAGTGATACCGGGTATCTCTTTGCCGTGGAGGAAAACTTTGCCGAGATCCGCTTTGCCGGTCAATTCCGCTGCGCAGCTTTTGTACGCCTGATAGTACTCGTTGTGTCCGAAATTGCGGAAACCGCTGCGCGGCCACAGTGAATAGATGACGATACCTTTGGCTCCGGAAACCAGGGCGCAGTAAACGTCGTGGCGCACCCATGTGCCGATTTTCGGGAGATCGGTTTTTTCCGGCGGACGCATCATTTCCAGAACTGCAATAAAGGGGATATCGACCTTGGCACCGGTGATTGCCTGCTGCTGCAGAAGCATGGAGTGCCTGACCCAGATACGCTGCTCTTTGAAACCGGAGTGGTTGGTGTAGGTGCCTTTTCCCATCATGGTAAGGTGCGGCAGATACTTCTGCAGTGATCCGGCATTGTAATGCCCCGGATTATACATCAGCACCGGGCGTTTCAGTGGATCGGCTTTACGGATTGCCGCCGTGGCGATGGTAAAGTAGGCGAACTCCCGTTTGCGCCAGTAACGCAGCTCTTCCGGGCGCAGATACCACGCGTAAATATCATCTGAATAAGCAGCGACAGCGGCTTTCACCTCATCGGTGATGGCTTTTCCCAGAGCTGCCGGATCAAGCTGGACATTTTTATCTTCCAATGCTTTTTTACCGAGAGGTCCGTTGATGTTGTAGAATACCGGCAGACCGCTTTTTTTTGCTGCTGCCATGAATTTCTGCATATCTGAGTAAACCGGGCCGACAGCGGTGAAACCGTCGCCTTTGAGCTTTTCATACATCGCCGATGACGGGGAGTAACCGGAAAAGAGAAATTTATCACCATTGGGGTAGAGTGACATGCCGTCACCGGCAGAAAGCATACCGGCAACAACCGTGAAGATTGTTGAAAGAATAAGTTTTTTCATGGCAGTTCATAGCCTCTTTGTTTCATTTCTTTCTGAAGTTCCGCCAGCGGGATATTACGCAGCGAACAATTCTCTTTAACGGCACTTGCCGCCGCCAGAGCCGCTGCTTCACCCATGGCAAAACAATCCGCGATCAGGCGGTAACTTGCCAGTGCGCGGTGACTGCCGCCGATACATCTGCCGATGACCATGATATTTTCCAGCTTGGCAGGCAGCAGAGAACCGAAACGGATATGGTATGGATTGACTTTTTCCACGATGATGCACGGTTCGCCCTCTTTGCAGCGGTGGATATCGATATTATGCCGGACGGTGAAAATGGCATCCGGGTAAAAATTGCCGTCAAAACAATCCTCATCACTGACCCGTGCATCGCAGACGATACGGCGGGATTCACGGATACCGGGCAGTGCGGAAAAACCGTATGCTTCCACTTTGCCGCCGAAAATCGGGGTTTGGTTGAGTATTTCCACAAACTCCAGTGACTGACGGCGCAGTTCCGCGAGAGCTTTGGAAAACTCTTCGGCATTAAAGAGATCACAACCGCAGAGATGTGATAATCCGCACAATCCGGCAGCTTCACAGCCGGGGAGTTTGCGCATATAACCATTGTCGTAAGGCAGCTTATAATCCGGTTTGACTTTCTGCATTGCCGGGGCGACTTCATCGCGCAAATGCGGTTCTCCGGTGATATTCTGCATCAGCATGGAAAGCGAAATTGACTGCACTTCGCCATCCGAGGGTCTGCCGTATTCAAAATCCGCACCCGCCAGCGCG
Source organism: Lentisphaerota bacterium (assembly GCA_015061525.1). GTDB lineage: Bacteria > Verrucomicrobiota > Lentisphaeria > Victivallales > Victivallaceae > UBA1784. The sequence continues at coordinate 13,600 of SUWK01000030.1, read as the reverse complement.
GCAACATCACCATCGCCGGTGGCATCAATGATAACTTTACCCATAATGGCATGTCTGCCCTGACGGGATTCCACTACCACACCGCGCAAAGAGTTGCCTTCTTTGATAACTGATACTGCTTTGGTGAAATAAAGCGGAGTAACGTGGTTGTCTTCAAGGAGTTTATCAAAGTAACCAACCACCTGAAACCCGTTGTAATAGGGACGGCGGTAGATGCCAAGAGCAGTTAATTCCGCGAAAAACTCCCGGACGAAACCGCCTTTGTTATCCATGTCGCCGGTCCACTGAGTGACCGAGGTGACCATACCTCCGGGCTGGGCGGTCTGTTCGATCATCACCACCTGCAAGCCCAACCGTGCCGCGCAGACGGCACATGCGATACCGGCAGTACCGCCGCCGCAGACGACCACATCAACATCATGGGTAACGGGAGTTTGCCGCGGAGGCTCGGTAATGAAAGTATTCTGTGTACTCATTTCAACGTTGCTGCCTTCCATTCTTCACCCTCTCTGCCCCAAACTTTGTTGAACCGTTTATCTTTCAGGAAAAGGGATTCAAAGATAAATTCCCGGGCAGTATGCGCTCCGACATGTCCATCAATAAAAACGACATTGGCGGTACTGCCGTGCAGCAGTTTCGGTTTGCCGTAGTTGCCGTTGGTGGCATGCACCCGGAATGTCATTCTGCCAGTACTGCTGTCCTGCATGCCGCTGTCCATGGCGAGCATATCGTTGGAAGGTTGTTTGCTCTCAAGAAATGCCGGAGTGCAGTACGGTGCATTGCCGTTGAACCGGACACCGTAGGTGAACCAGCGGATGGCACTCTCCCAGACCGTGTATTCGGATGGAAGTGTCGGGCAGAAGAAAAGTTCAACTGCAGTTGATTCATCTATGTGTCCTTCTTCGATCAATTTCTGATTCCAGAACGGTTGACTGTCAGCATCTGTATTCCAAAGGTAACCGGCATAATCATCTGCGTAAAAGGAAAATGCCAGACCGATTTGTTTCAGATTGTTGCGGCAGCTGGCATCTCTGCCGCGGTCACGGGCTGAATTCAAAGCAGGCAGCAAAATCGCCGCCAGGATTGCGATAATGGCAATAACAACAAGCAATTCGATCAAGGTAAATGAGTGTGCGGGGGACAAGGAAAACTTTTTTTCACGGGAAAAAAAGTTTTCCCTTTCCCCCGCGCCCCCTTTCTCTTTCAAAAAAAGCGGACTTCTTTGTTTTGTCTCACATGTGGATTTGTGTGTAAAGAAATGCCATGATGAGATAACAGTGCTTACAAGCAATTCGATCAGAGTGAAGCCGTACGGCTTCAGGTTCCGGACAGAACCTGAATAATGTTTAGAAGTCTTCATACAGTTGTTCCTTTCCTGTTTAATGTTAAATGGGGGCTGGTAAACAATAATTTACCACGTGAATTTGAAAATACAAGCCTGATGTGTAATTTTTTCATTATTTTTTTTGTTGTCCTGAATTTTGTGAAAAATCTAACCTGCGGTGGTGCTTCGTGGTCAATCTCGCGCCTTGTTCCTGCGCCGGAGCAGTCGAGTACATAGTACACCTTGTCCCGCCATAGCTTTATGCGACGGCGGATCCTGCACCGTACTCGTCGCAAAACACGACATTGCCGCACGCCTTGACAAGCCGGTTGGATCAACCCCGTACCGGCTTGGTTGACAAATCACAACTTATGTGATATGTTTTATACACTGATAGAAATGTTTGTTTATAAGCTCATGCTTCCGTTTTACAAAATTTGGGACATAAACTATTTTTTCAATGTTGAACCGTTGATAAAACCGGCAGGGATTTTGATGATCCGGTTTTCCGGGGTGACTCCCTCATCGAAGTGACGGCAGATCAGGTCGACTGCGGCAGCTGCAATCTTCTCGGAATGAGGGTCTATGCGTGCCAGATCAGTATTGATAGTTTTCAAGTCATATCCGAAAATAGCGATGTCCTCGGGAATGCGTAAATTCATCTGTTTTATTACCGGAATGATCTGTTCGGCTATACTGCTGTTGTGACAGAAAACTGCATCCGGACGTTTAGGGGATGAGAGCATATTTTTTACCGCTTCTGCATCATCGGCAAGGACGTCGGCAGTGATTTTGATACCGTTTTTCAGTGCGACTTCCCGCATGGTGTCAACGCGGAACCGGGAAACATAAGTAAATTCCGGATTTTCCGGAGCCAGAGAGGCGCGGACGATCCCCAAGGTGGAAATCCCGGAATCGAGCATGATTCTGCACGCTTCGAGCATAGCGGGTGCGATATCGGCAAATACGGAACCGACATGCGGATATTCGCTGATCCCGGAAATGCAGACTTGCGGGATCTCCTTTCTTGCCATAATACGTGGCAGAATCGCGTTGCTGCGTTTTCCGGCGGAAAAAGTTCCCAGATGGATAATACCGTAGAGGCGGTGGATATGTTCTTCCAGAAAAGCGTCGATCTCTTCGGTGGTCGGCTCTTCGCCAGGGACCTGAAGCATCATGCAGGAGATGTTCTGCTGGGAAGCTCTGCCGATAATGCCTTTCAAATAAGGTATGGCACTGCGTTCATTGAGGTCGACGAATGCGGAAAAATTCATCGGCAGCAGTATGCCGATGACCCGGTAACTGCCGGTGATTTTGTTGCGGGAATCGTCGGCGATGACCAGTGATTTATCCGGACGCCGGCGGACGAGCCGCTGATCGAGCAGTTCCTGATAAGTCCGGTGAACGGTCTGGCGGCTGACTTTAAGTTTCAGGGCGATCTCCCGCTCGGACATCAGGATGGTTTTCCGGCTGGATGGAATGCTCCGCATCGCTTTGAGCAGGGCATTTTTCAGCTGAATATGCAGCGGTTCCGGGGACTTTCTGTCCAGTTGTATTTTGCTGTAGTCTATGCCGTTATTCATAAATTATCCTGATTTTGAAATCACTTTTTCAATATATCATATATTTTTTCAAAAGTCAAGCAGAAGAACCGGGAAAACTGTTTTGCGGCATTGTGTAAGCCGGACAAATGCGGGGACATCCGTCGCCAAAGGCTGTGGTGTGACAGGCAAAACAGGCTTTATGAATTTGGTGAAGATGTGAAGAAAAAACTGTCGTTTTTTGAGTGAAGAGCTTTTATTGTCATAAAAGCGTGAAGAGAAGACTTGCGTCTTCGGGTGCCATTTTTTTGCAAAAAAATGGCAGTCCGGGGGGGAATCGAACCCACGACCCACTGCTTAGAAGGCAGTTGCTCTATCCACTGAGCTACCGGACCATAACACCTTTCTATATAATATGCCTCAAGAATTGCTTTTTTTCAAGTCATTTCTTTGAGGAAAAGAACTTTTTAACCTATTTTTCCTGATCTATTGCCGGAGTTATCAGCTGCGGTTTCGGCTGGATCTCCAGCAGACGCGACTTTTCAAACGGTGATTCAGGAATGTTTCTGCTGCTGACACAGGAACTTATCAACACGATGATACCGGTGACGATGCCGACTGCGATCAAAGCTCCGGCGGCCCAGAGTGCCAATTCCAGGTTTCTCAAAACCTTTTTACGCGGCTCATTATCATCATCCGTAACCACTCTCGCCGGAAGGTTTTCCGGCAGTTCGCAGGGGAACTCCCGCCATGGACGTACCAATTGCTCCTCTTCATCTTCCGGAATATCGTAAAGATTGCATAATTTGCGCAAATACGCCAGCACATACACCGGCTGGGGGAGTTTTTCAAAGTCGGATTCCTCCAGCGCAGTCAGGTAATGTACCCGGATCTGGGTGGCATTTTCCACATCTTTGACCGTCATTCCTGCACCGTTGCGTGCGGCTTTCAATATACGGGAAACCTCTTTTTTATCCTCTTCTGAAAAAACCTCAGCTTTGCGGCGGCGGTGAAGGAAATACGAGGTGTGCGAAGCCTGTTTTGCCGGAACAGCCGCACTGTTTTGCGGTTCAGAATACTTCGGCAGAACCGGCGGTTTGAGAACCGGACGGCGCGGCGGTTTATTTCCCATGGTTTCCGGTTCCGGCGCAGCAACAGGTGGTTCAGGACTCTTTTCCGGTTCAACAGCCGCCGGAGTGCTGCTGAAAAGATCGTCACTTTGCTCCTGCTCTTCGCGCGGCTCCATATCAGTTCCAAAATCCAACATAAAAATTCACCTCATTATCCTATATCAATACCATCAAAAATCAATATCTCCCGCTTGCTTCCGCTGCCTGACGGCGGGCCGACAATGCCGCGTTCCTCCATCTGATCCACCAGTTCGGCAGCGCGGTTGTAACCGATTTTCAGCCGCCGCTGCAGGTAACTGGTACTCGCTTTGCGGTCAAGGATCACCACTTCCAGTGCCCTGCGCATGGTGTCATCATCCCCCGGACGCATGTACTTCTGAACCAATGGTGCAATGTCAGCACGGTCTTCCGGGTCGATCCTTTCCATATCTTCGTCGATCTCTTCATCCTCGGCGGAGTTTTCAGCCAGAACTGTATCATTGAAGCGTTGCGGTGCCTGATCGGAAACAAATTTTACAATACTTTTGATATCGTCATCTTTGACCAGTGCGCCCTGAATACGTTCCAGTTCCATGCTGGCCGGGGTCAGCGCGAGCATATCGCCCATGCCGAGCAGTTTTTCCGCGCCCATCGCATCAAGCACCACCCGGCTGTCGATCAGACTGCGAACCTGGAAACAGAGGCGGGTCGGCAAATTCGCCTTGATCACACCGGTGACGATCTTCGCATCCGGACGCTGCGTGGCAACGATGATATGGATACCGGCGGCACGTCCTTTCTGCGCGATACGGGCAATGTTGGTTTCCACATCTTTTTTCGCTTCTGTCATCATCAGATCCGCCAATTCATCCAGAATAATGACCAGATACGGCATCTTTTCCGGGATCCGGTTACCGTTATCATCAAATTCCGGTTCCGCACTGCGCGGACGGTTGTTGAATTCCGACAATTTTTTCACTCCGACTTTCGCCAGTATCCGGTAACGGTTATCCATCTCATTTGCAGCCCAGCGCAGGGCGATGGGGACTTTGGCTGAATCGTTGATGATCGGTGTGAGCAGATGCGGCAGAGTTTTATACGCCTCAAACTCCACGATTTTCGGGTCGACCATTATCAAGCGCAACTCATCCGGCTGGAACTTCAAAAGCAAACTGGTGATAATTGAGTTTGAGCAGACGCTTTTTCCCGTACCGGTGGCACCGGCAACCAGCATGTGCGGAGCTTTGGCAAGGTCAAGGATGATCGGTTTGCCGGAAACATTTTTGCCCAGAGCCAGCGGAATTTCCGCTTTGGAGTGCTTCCACTCATCGCTCTCCATAATGGAGCGCATGAAGACCGCTTCGGGTTTGCTGTTCGATACCTCTATACCCACGACCGAACGTCCCGGTATCGGTGCCAGTACACGGATGCTTTGCGCCTCAAGCTCCATACTGATATTTTCCTGGATCTGCTCAACTTTTTTTACGTTGACTCCCGGTTCAAGAGTGATTTCATAGCGCGTTACCCGGGGACCGGAAACGTGACCGGAAACTTTGCCGGGAATGGAGAAATTCTCCAGAGTTTGCTGGATCTTGCTCTTCGCCAGTTCGATAGCGTCAACATTTTCTCCGACAACGTTGGTTCCCGCTGCCAGCATCGTCGGCGGCGGCAAAATGAAATCTCCATACATTCCCCGGAGTTTTTCTCCCGGAGTGACTACCTGCTGATTGACCACCGGGATCTCCTGGATACCGGCAGTTTTCTCTGCTGCAGAACGCAGCGACGCCGGAGAAAACCTGCCGGAGGCCGGCGGCGGCTCTGCGGGAAGATCTTCCGGGATGTCGTCTGTCGGAAGATCTTCTGCATCAATATTTTCTTCTGCTGCAGGGTTTTCCCGGACAACTTTGCGCTCCGGAACAGCGGCGATCTCATCGGTGCTGATCTCTTCGCCGGAGTGCAGCAATGCCGACAGCCGCGAGAATTTCTTTTCTGACTTTTTCGTTTTTTCCGGAATATTCACCAGCGTCTCTTCTGCCGGTTCGTCTTCCGCTCCGTCAGCGTCCTCTTCCCCGTATTCTTCCTCATACTCCGCTTCGGCTGCTGCTCTGCGGGCAGCCTGACGTTCCGCGATCTTCTGCAGCAGTGTGCGCGATGCCCCTTCTGCCGCTGCTGCTCCCGGATTGAGAACGAAACGGCGGACTATCCGGTGCCAGTCTTCAATGTAAAGTATAACCCCGCCGGCAATGACCATCACCCAACCGAGGATCGTCGTTCCGGGAACCCCGATCAGCTCCCGCAGAAAACCTCCCGGAATACCCGGTTCGCAGGGGGGAGCTGCAAAAAATTGTCCGATAATACCTCCGGAAAGTGCCTTCTCCGCCACTTCACTGCGGCCGAGTCCGAGATTGTGGGTTATAAACGCAAATGATTCCGGGAAAAGTGCCAGCAGCAGCATCGCTCCGCACATTACCAGTACCGTTCCGGTGAAAAAACTGCGGAAACTGCCCGCCCCGGGGAAAAGTCTGCGGAACGAACGCAGCAGCAGCAGTATCACCAGTATATAAGCCGCTATACCGCAGGAAAACAACAACACCATACTCACATGCGCCCCAAGCGAACCTACCCAATTCATCAGCGGAGCTTTGACCCCGCCGTTGATGGTGTTCCAATCCTGCGGCGAATGGGAAATCACCGCCAGCAATGCCAGCAGCATCGCAGCGCAGATAAAAATATTCCGCAGCCTGATCTGATGACGCGGCGCAGTTTCTTTTTCAGCTTTTCTTTGTACCCGGATCAACTTTTTTCTCCACTCAATTAATACAATATTATTCCACACATAAATATAATACCGGTAACGCCGGATTGCAAGTCTTCCGCCTGATATTTTTGCAACGAACCGGATAATTTTTTCTGCTGAAAAAAATGCTCTTGACAGAATCAATATTTTGCGGTATATTATCCGGAGAACCAAAATACAACTCTGGAGAAACACATCATGAAACATTACCGCATGCAGGACTTGACCGTCAATGAACTGCAGGAATACCTCAAGCACAATCAGACCGTGATCCTTCCCTATGCTCTCTGTGAACAGCACGGATTTCATCTGCCGTTGGATACCGATATCCGCAACGCTGAATACTGTTCCAAAGCTCTCGCCCGGAAACTCGGCTGTATCGCAGCTCCTGTGCTGAACTACACCTTCAGCGGCGGTATGCTTGCCGGTACGATCAATGTCAAACCCAACACCTTCTCCAACCTCGTCGGCGAAGTTATCGAATCGCTGGTGCTGCAGGGGTTCCGCAATATCATCATCCTGCCCGGACACGGCGGCAGCGAAAGTTTGCTCCACCTCAAGGAATCTTTGCGTATCCTCAAGTGGCTCAACCCCGCTCTGCGCGATACATTGATCCTCGTGACCCAGATATGGGACTTTTCTCCCACATGGACGAAAATGTTTGATGAACAGGATTATCATGCTTCCGATGCCGAAACATCACTTTTGCTCCACTGGTGTCCCGAAGTCGTCCGCAGTCAGATCGTTATGGATGAGCCGGAGGTCGCGGAAAGACTCCGCAAGGACCCCGACAGCTATCAGTTGCGCGAGTCTTTCACCGATCTGAAACAGGAAGTCATCCAAACCAGCCAGCGCGCTGATGTCAAAGTCGGTGCCATGGGATTTCCCGAACGCGCCTGTGCCGAAACCGGCAGAAAGATCGAAGAGGAGTTCGTCACCAACGCCTCTGCCGCTATCATCAAAGCGATCGCCGATGCCGATGAAGCCCGCAAAACCGGTAAACGCATCATTCACGAAGACAACGCTCATCTCAAAATCCGCTCCATCTGACTTACTTTTCTTTTTACGGAAAAAGAAAAGTAAGCAAAAGAAAAACGATATGTCGCGCCGCTCCGATGTCGCGGCTTGATCGACGCTTTTTTGAAAAAAAGCTTTGCAAAAAACTCAGTGGAAGAACGCCCGCTGGGTTTTTCTTTTTGATGCCCTCTGTGGCATGTTCAACACACGGGTGCGAGGCGGTTGCCGCCGAGCGCGCAGTCCGCATGCGAATGTACTTTGCGAGCAAAGCCGATGCGACAAATGTCGCGAGGATGAGCGGAGGACGAGCAATAAGCCGCGAGCGACCGGAAAGAGTGCCGACGGCACTCGCCCCGGGAGCGCAGGCGCAATAACTTAATGGAAGAACCCAATGACCCGCAACAGTCACGGGAAGCCCGCTTTCTTTTGCAAAAAAGAAAGTTTGGCAAAGAAAATGAACCGTCGTGCCGCTCCATAAAAAAATCCGGAAAAATAATTTGCATTAATCAAAACGCCGGAGTATATTATATATTCTTGTAAAGGAATAGAGAATGATCATCATGCAGTACGGATATTTCAAACGATGGCGCACCGCGCCGCAGCGATATTGACCGCCGCACAGAAACTGACCGGCAAGGAGCGTGAAACGTCCCCGCCGTTTTTTCTGTTTGCGGTATGATTGTTCTGTGCCAGTTGCCCGGTTCGGGCAGATTCATTTCCGATTTTTCATAAAGAAGCAAACAACAAAATTATTTTAAGGAATATTGATTATGGACTTCAAACGTTATTTCCGTGATTATCCCAATCAGGATGGATTTTTCGGTCCCTACGGCGGTATGGAACTGCCTGCCGATCTGGAACGTGCCTGCCGTGAGATCGATCAGGCGTACCGCACCATCTGCCAGTCATCAAAATTCATCAGTGAATTGCGCCGTATCCGCAAAGAGTTTCAGGGGCGTCCCACTCCGGTTTACCATTGCAACCGCCTTTCTGAAAAACTCGGTAACTGCCACATCTATCTGAAACGCGAGGATCTCAACCACTCCGGAGCGCACAAACTCAACCATTGTATGGGTGAAGCTCTGTTGGCGTCTTATATGGGCAAAGAAAAACTCATCGCGGAAACCGGTGCCGGGCAGCACGGTGTGGCACTTGCCACTGCTGCAGCGTACTTCGGGTTGAAGTGCGAGATCCACATGGGGGAAGTCGATATCGCAAAACAGGCCCCGAACGTCGCCCGTATGCGTGTCCTCGGCGCGGATGTCATTCCGGTTTCCCACGGACTGAAAACCCTCAAAGAGGCTGTGGATTCCGCTTTTGAATCCTACGCAAAACAGTATAAAACTGCAATTTACTGCATCGGTTCTGTTCTCGGTCCCCATCCGTTCCCGATGATGGTGCGCGATTTCCAGTACTGCATCGGTGAAGAGTCCCGCGAACAATTTCTGGAAATGACCGGTCATCTCCCTGATGCTGTCTGCGCCTGTGTCGGCGGCGGCAGCAACTCTGCCGGCAGTTTCGCTGCTTACCTTGCTGATCCGGTCGATCTCATCGGCGTTGAACCGCTCGGGCACGGACCGGCATTCGGCGGACATGCCGCCAGTCTGACCTATGGTGAACCCGGTTCAATGCACGGTTTCCGCAGCTACATGCTCAAAGATAAAGACGGCGGTCCCGCTCCGGTCTACTCCATTGCCAGCGGACTGGATTATCCTTCCGTCGGGCCGGAACACGCCTTCTGGAAAGATCTCAACCGTGTCCAGTACGAAACGATCGACGATAAAGAAGCGGTCGATGCGTTTTTCAAACTTTCCCGGTACGAGGGCATCATACCCGCTTTGGAAAGCTCCCACGCTGTCGCTTACGCAATGAAATGGGCGAAAACTCATCCGTACGGCTCCATCATCGCCACCTGTTCCGGCAGAGGGGACAAAGATTTGGATTACGTTATTGAAAACTACGGATTCGGTGAAGAATACCAGTTTTAAGCGAAAGGAAATTTTTTATGCCGTTTGACCGTGGTTCTTTTACCTTTACCATGTTTGAGATCGCCGGAGACCTGCCGGAGGATTTCGCCGCATGTTTTCTGCCGGCAAAAGCCGGTACGCTGGATTCTGTATCTTCTGAAACCCAGCTCGGCTGGGTGACCGGCAAACATCTGCTGGATACCAATATCGACGAAACCACCATCGTCCGCGGCGGAGCATACTGCCTTACTTTACGTCAGGCAGTACGCAAGATCCCCGCCTCTTTGCTCACCGCTCTCTGTATGCGCGAGGAGCAGGCGTTTCTTGCTGCCAATCCCGGCAGAGAATACGTTTCCGGCAAAGATAAACGCCGGATCAAGGAAGATGTCACCGAACGGCACATCAGCAAAATGCCTCCGGCTCTTTCAGGTATCCCCATGGTGCTTGAACCGCATACCAAACTGCTCTATCTGGGAACGGCGAGTCAAACCCAGATTGATCTCTTTGTCGATCAGTTTTACCGGGCAACCAAACTGGAACCGATCCAGCTTACTCCGGCTCTGATTCTTGACCGGGAGTTTCATACCACTCCGGCGGCAGTGCCGGTGTTGGAACTTTCCGGGAACCCCAATGTGCAGATGGAGCCTGCCATCGGCAGGGATTTTCTCACCTGGCTGCTTTACTATTGTGAAAAAGTCGGCAAAGTTACCATCGGTAATAACGACTTTGATGCCATGATCGAAGATCCGCTGCTCTTTTCCGGTGACGGCGATGCCCTCGGTTCCGGTGAAGCGAGCATCAAAAAAGGGGACAGCCCCATCCGCAGTGCCGAAGTTAAAGCTGCACTCGGAGTCGGTAAAAAACTCCGCAAAGCCAAAGTTTCCATCACCCGCGATGATAATTCTGTATGGAGCGGGACATTCGATGCAGATAACTTTGTTTTCGGTTCATTCAAATTGCCGGAAAGTGAAGAGATGAATCCCGATGAGATTTTCGCCGACCGCGTCCGTGCCCTCGGGGATTTCCGCGAGGCATGGATCGAGTATTTCAAACTTTTCGCCAAAGCAATGCTGGAAAATTACGATCAGACTCTTGCCGATATGCGGCAGTGGGTCAAAGACCGGGAGGCGATCTGAACCATGCCTGCTCATCCGGAAGATCAATATATCAATATCCTGACCTCATCGTACTGTCATTTCGTTCCGCAAAAAGATATTGCAGAACTGGATATGGGGTGCGGTGCCGGCAGTTTTACCGTCGCGCTGGCGGCAAAATACCCGGAACGGCAGATTATCGCCGCTGATGTGATGATCGGCAGACTGCGCAAAGTCGTGAAAAAAATGCAGCAGCGAAAACTGGAAAATATGTCTGTCCTCCGTGTCGAGGCGCGGAATTTGATTGCGATGATGCTGCCGGATTCTTCTCTTGACCGCATTCATGTTCTCTGTCCTGATCCGTGGCCCAAAAACCGTCATCGGGGAAACCGTTTGCTGTGCAGCGATTTTACATCCCAGCTGCACCGGGTTTTGAAAGCGGATGGCGTTTTTCACTTTTCCAGTGATGATGAGTATTACTGCGAAGCAGTGAACAAAGTCATTGCCGCTTCCGGGATCTTTGCTGCATACGATGAAGGGATCGCTGATCTTGCCGGTGTGCAGAGCGATTTTGAAAAACGCTGGCTCGCTGAAGGAAAACCGGTTCATCACCGGGCGTGGAAAAAACTTCCTCTGCCCGAAGTGACCATCGGACATTGAAAAATCAATTTACCGGAGAGTAATTAATAATGAATATCTATCAGGAACTTAAAGCACGCGGTTTCATCTATCAGGAAACCGATTCCGCACTCATCGAGAAAAAACTCACTACTGAAAAAGTGGTTTTCTACTGTGGTTTTGACCCCACCGGCGACAGTCTTCACGTCGGTCATTTGCTGCCGGTCATGGCGATGCGGATGCTGCAGAAAGCCGGACATGTGCCGACCGTGCTGGTCGGAGGAGCCACCGGAGCCATCGGGGATCCTTCCGGCAGATCGACCGCCCGCAATATGCTTACATTGGAAACGGTTGCTCACAATGTCGAGTGCCTCAAATCTCAGCTTTCCCGCTTTATCACTCTGGAAAACGGTGAAGCGAATTTCGTCAATAACTACGATTGGCTCGGGCAGATCAAACTCCTTGACTTCCTGCGCGATATCGGCAGCCGCTTTTCCGTCAACCGGATGCTTGCCCAGAAATCCGTGGAAAGCCGTATGGAAAACGGTCTGTCATTTCTGGAATTCAGTTACTCTCTGCTGCAGGGGTATGATTTTTACCATCTCCATAAAGAGTTCAATTGTACTCTGGAGATCGGCGGTCAGGATCAGTGGGGCAATATGGTCGCCGGTACTGAACTTATCCGCCGGATGTATGATGATGAACGCGAAGCGGACTGCCTGACCATTCCGCTGCTGATGAACCCCGCCACCGGGCAGAAATTCGGTAAATCCGCCGGCGGAACCAGTGTCTGGCTGGATATCAACCGTACCAGCGCATTTGATTACTACCAGTTCTGGCGCAATACCGATGATGCCATGGTCAAAGAACTGCTTCTGAAATTTGCCATCGAATTGCCGTTGGATGAGTGTCTTGCTATCGCTGAACAACCCAATATCAACCGCGCTAAAGAGATCCTCGCCTATGAGGCGACCAAACTTGCCCACGGCGAAAAAGCTGCTGCAGATGCGTTCCTCGCCGCCGGAAGCAAGTTCGGTTTTGCCGATCCGGAAAATAAAGTGGCGACTACCAGTACCATTAATAAACTTTCCGCAAAAGATGCCGTGGATTCTCTTCCGGAAACTGCTGTTTCTGCAGCCGATCTTGCTGACGGTCTGACCGTTCCCCGGCTGCTGGTCATTTCCGGTATCTGCAAAAGTACCAGCGATGCCCGCCGTTTGATCCAGGGCGGAGCAGTTTCGCTTGATGATGTGAAAGTCACCGATGTCAATGCCGCACTCACCGCAGAAAATTTTGCTGCCGGAAGTATTACTTTGCGCGCCGGAAAGAAAAATTTTCGGAAAGTGGTATTGAAATAATTGAATTGTTGTGCTATATTATTGATACAACGGATGCCAATTTAGCTCAGTCGGTAGAGCAATTCACTCGTAATGAATAGGTCATCGGTTCGATTCCGATAATTGGCTCCATTTTTTTGCTTGCATTCTCCGTGAGAATTGCTTTGATACACTCCAAAAAATTGACGTGCAAAATACATTTTGCCGTCATTTTTTGTTTTGTATCTTCGCTTTGCTCTTATTGGCTTACGCCAATATCGCAATTCTCACTTTGTTGTCGGTTGCCTTCACTTCGTTCAGGCACTTCGTCGGGCTTTGCCCTCCTTGTCGATTCCGATAATTGGCTCCATTTTTTTTGCTTGCAAAAAAATCAAACCGGTAAAAATCTGCAACGGGTTGCGATTTTTCCGGTTTTCTTTTCTTTTCGCAACCCAATGGCAAGCCATTAGGTTGCAGGCGATTGCCGTCGCTTCGCTCCGGCTCGCTTTATAATCGTGCCGTCGCTTCGCTCCGGCTCGCTTTATAATCGTGCCGTCGCTTCGCTCCGGCTCGCCGCAAGCGTCGTCCGATAATTGGCTCCATTTACTTTTTTTTACGAAAAAAAAAGTAAAACAAAAAAAACGGATTGTCGCGGCACTCCGTTGTCGTGCCTTGATCGATTTATTTTTGGCTCTGTTCCCGATATTGGTTGATGCCCTCCGTGGAACGTTCAACGCACGGGTGCGAGCACCGCGAGGGTGCGAGCGCGCAGTCCGCATGCGAATGAACTTTGCGAGCATTTACATGCGAGCAAAGC
>SUWK01000029.1 GCA_015061525.1 Lentisphaerota bacterium | reverse complement strand
ACTCCCGGATGTATTTTAGTTTTGTGCCTCACTGGTCATCCTTGCCGCTATACGAACTTTATGTTCAAGATGGTGTTTACGACCTTTTGTGAAGAGCACGGTAACGGAAGATACGCATAACCTAACATAGGATCTATTCGATCTGGGAACAGAACATGCTGTATCTTCCGTGCGTTTTTTTCGTGATCAGCGAGATAAAACGCATATTACCGTAGCACAACTTTGATTATCTGTCAAGCAGCAGCTCTTCACCTTTGGTTCCGACGAGTTAAAAATACCCATTCTCACCAAAGGGAGCTGCTGCTGTCTGATAACCGGGAAATAATATACAGGGAACAGAGCTAATAAAAAAAGCAAAAAAAATGAGAGACCTCTTGTGTCTCTCATTTTTTTTGTCAGGAATTCAAAGGTTTTCCGCGATGTAATCAATCGCATTACGGAAAAATTTAACTCCGTCACCCTCTTCCGGGAGTTTGCTGGTGGTGGCTTTGACCTCTGTCCAGTCGGGAGCATTGTAGGGAGAAAGGAACGCTTCCGGGTGCGGCATCAATCCGAAAACTCTGCCGGTGGGATCACAGATACCGGCGATGGAATTCAGTGAACCGTTGGGGTTGGCGGGAAATTCCGAGGCAAATGATCCGTCGGCATTGGCATAACGCACCGCAACCAGATTACGGGCTTCGATTTCCGCAAGGACTTTGGCATCGGCAACAAATTTACCTTCACCGTGGCGCAGCGGCAGGCGCACCATGTCAATGCCTTTGGTAAAGACACAGGGGGAAGCCGGATTGGCTTTGAGGCGGCACCAGTCATCGCGGAAAACTCCGGAGTCATTGTGCGCCAGAGCAACAGTCTGGGTGAAGTAATCACCATCCAGAGCCGGAACCATACCGAGGCGGGTCAGGGTCTGGAAACCGTTGCAGATACCGATGACAAGTTTGCCGTCATCTACGAATTTCTGAAGTTGATCGCGGAGATTGAATTTGACCCGGTTTGCGAAAACGGTTCCGCTGCCGAGGTGATCTCCGAAAGAAAATCCGCCGATAAAGGTCAGAAACTGGTATTTGTCCAGAGTTTCTTTTCCGGCGAGCAGATCGTTGAGATGGATCAGCTCCGGAGTGCTGCCGGCAAGACGGCAGGCGGCAGCGGTCTCTTTTTCACAGTTGAGTCCGAAGCCGGTGATGACCAAGGTTTTGATGTCTGACTTTTTCATGTTGATCTCCAAGTTTTAGGTATGATAATCCGCATTGATTTTTACATATTCATAAGAGAGGTCACTTGCCCAGACCCAGTATTCGGCATCGCCGTCATGGAAATCACAAGTGATGGAAAATTCCCTCTGTTTGACCGTTTCAAGCAGTGCTTCTTCCGGAGTTCCGGCGTCACCGCCATTTTTGACCACCGGGATATCGCCAAAGAAAATATCACATTTTTCTGCGGCAAACTGCGCGCCGGAGTATCCCAGAGCTGCGACTACCCGTCCCCAATTCGGGTCATTGCCGAACCAGGCGGTTTTGCAGAGCAGTGAGTTGCCGACAGCTTCTGCAGCAAGTTTTGCATCATTTTCTGTCCTGGCGTTGATAACTTTTACTTCCACAAATTTGGATGCACCTTCTCCGTCAAGCACCATGCGTTTGGCAAGGTTCTGCATCAACGCCAGCAGAGCCTGGGCAAAAGCATCTTCTTCAGTTGTATCCGGTTCAATAACTGTTCCGGAGGTTCCATTTGCAAGGATCAGAACTGTATCATTGGTACTCATGTCACCATCAATGGTGATGCGGTTGAATGAATCATTTGCATTGCGCTGCAAAATTTTCTGCAGCTGCGGTTTGGAAATTTTCGCATCGGTAGTAATAATACAGATCATAGTGGCGTGCGGCGTGGTCAAATGTGGATCGATCATACCGGCACCTTTGGTGATGGCACCTATATTGAAAGTTTTGCCGTTGACTTCTACTTTTACAGCAGCAGCTTTGGGAACAGTGTCGGTCGTCATGATAGCCTGTGCCGCCGTATTGCCGCCATCGCCGGTCAATGCTTTCCGGGCAAGGGCAACTCCGCGCTCAATAAGCTCCATATTCATTTGAACACCGATACGTCCGGTGGAAGCTACAGCGACGTTTTCCGGTGCGATATTCAATGAATCCGCCGCAATCTGACAGCTTTTTTCAGAAGCAGCAAGTCCCTGTTCTCCGGTGCAGGCATTGGCGTTGCCGCTGTTGATGATGACTGCCTGCAGGAAATCGCTTTCCTTTACCCGTTTCCGGCAGACGCGTACCGGAGCTGCCGCAAAGGTACAGCTGGTGAAAACTCCGGCAAAATCCGCAGGTACTTCGCTGACGACCATGGCAAAATCCGGTGCGCCGGAACGCTTGAATCCGGCGGTCACTCCGCTGGCGAGAAAGCCGGACGGTGTGGTGATAGAGCCGTTGTCAACAAATTCAAAATTCATTTATTTCTCCTCCGTAAACAGCTTTTACATTGATTGCGATACCTCCGCGGGGACGGAACTTGCCGATCACTTCAGCCTTGCGCGGGGCGCAGGTTTTGACGATGGCATCCAACAGGGAGTTTACCGACTCTTCGTGAAAAATATTGGCATTCCTGAAACTGTAGAGATAAAGCTTCAGAGATTTGCTTTCAATGCAGAGTTTATCGGGAATGTAACGGACTGTTATATGCCCGAAGTCCGGCTGCCCGGTCACCGGACAGAGGGAAGTGTATTCCGGGCAGTCAAATTCGATGACATAGTCCCGGTCGGCATAGAGATTGTCAAAACATTCCAATCTGGCTTCTTGCGGATGTTTGGGGTAGTTCCGTTCTGAAGCGGAAAGCAACGTCAGCTTGCCGAATCTTGTATTATCGTTTTTTTCCATGGAAAACGCTCCGAAAATAAGTGAAATTTATCGTAAAAGATAATATAGCACCGCTTTGGAACTCTTGCAAGGTTGAAAAAAAGAGCTTTTTGCGTTATATTATAATAATTACCGCATTTTTGCGTAAAAGAGTACTTTTTTTTGAAGAAAGGTTTAAAAGGGACCGGCATGGAGCAGGTGATAGGCGGCGGGGACAATTCCCGCCCTCCGTCTTGCACGGAAAAAGTGGCGTTTTCGATATTCAGGTATTTCCCTTACGGTGGATTGCAGCTGGATATGATGCGCATGGCGCGTGAATTTACCGCCAGAGGTATTCAGGTGGATATTTACTGCATGGGGTATGATGCTCCGGAAATTCCGGATGGTGTAATATTCAAGGTGTTGAAGACATCCGGGTTGAGTAATCACCGCAAAGCGAGAAATTTTGAAAAACAACTTGCTGAAGCATTGAAAGATGAAGACTATCTTGCTCACATAGCATTCAACCGGCTGGTTCCGGCTGACTGGTATTTTGCGGCGGATATGCCGTTTGTCGAGAGTGTAAAACGCTCATTCTGGGAAAAACTCATGCCCCGTTACCGGACATTTGCGGCAATGGAAAAAGAGCTTTTTGAACCTGGGAATACAACGAAGATATTCTGTATTACTCCTGCGCAGGAGCAGATGTTCCGGCGTTTGTACGGTACTCCGGCGGAGAGGATTTATCAGTTGCCGCCGGGGATAAATGAAAGTTTTAAAAATGCTTTGGAACTGCGGAAAAAACGCGGGGATTTGCGCCGGGAACTCGGAATAAAAGACGATGAGATATTGTTGGTTCAAGTGAGTTCGGCCTTCCGTACGAAAGGTGTTGACCGTTCAATTGCTGCAGTGGCATCTTTGCCGGAAGATATTCGAAAAAAGACCCGTTTGATGATTGTCGGCAGAGGTAAGTCAGCTCCTTACGCCAAGTTTGCCGCCAGATGCGGTATCGGCGGGCAGGTGATATTCACCGGCGGCAGAAATGATGTGCCGGAACTTATTGCCGCATCAGACTTGATGATCCATCCGGCACGCAATGAAGCTACCGGAACTGTGCTGTTGGAATCATTGGCGTGCGGAACTCCGGTTCTGTGCAGTGCAAACTGCGGTTTTTCTCCGTTTATCCGTGATGCCGGCAGTTTGGTTCTGCCCCGGCTTTTCCGGCAGAAAATATTGAACCGTACACTGATGGTGGCTCTTTCCACTCCGGATAAACTTGCAGATTTGCAGATCGAAGCGGAAAATTATGGCAGAAGCGGTGATTTTTACCGCCGTGCCAAATGTGCAGTTGATCTTATCACACAAAAGGCGTTATGATGGCAAAAACAGACATTCGTTCCCCATTTGACCGGTTGTGGAGTGGAAAAGATCCCTTTGCAGAAGTATTTGCTCTGGAAGGAGAGGAGTTCCGGAATGTGAAAAATCGCCGGACGTTTCGTATCGAAGTTGAAGGGAAGGGGTTTTTTGTCAAGATCCACCGGGAAGTCGGATGGAAAGAGATTTTCAAAAATATTTTTCAATTCAAACTTCCGGTAACCGGTGCCGGTAACGAGTATCGGGCTCTTGAAAAACTTAATGCTCTCGGAGTTCCAACCATGGAAACTGCCGCATACGGCGAGCGTAATTTCAATCCGGCTGCCAAAGAATCGTTTCTCATTACCCGGGAATTGACCGATGTGATATCTCTGGAAGACCTTGCCGTTTCCGGTGAAATTAACGGAAGTTTGAAACTCCGGTTGATCCGGGCTTTGGGGAGTTCTGCCGGGATCATGCACCGTTCCGGGATCAATCACCGAGACTGTTATATATGTCACTATCTGCTGCACCGCCGGCTGTTGCCGGAAGTCCGGCTGTCGGTCATTGATCTTCACCGGGCGCAAATCCGCAGAAAGGTACCGTTCCGTTATCAGGTGAAAGATGTTGCAGGATTATTGTTTTCTGCATTTGATCTGCCGTTGAGCCGTCGTGATGTATGGCGGTTCATCCGGGCGTACAGTGGTCATGATCTCCGGCTGGAGTTGTCGGAAAACAGGCGTTTTTATCTGGCTGTTTACCGCTGTGCCTGTAAACTCTACAGAAAAGAATACGGAAAAATTCCGGCACATGATCCTTTTGCCGGAGAATTGGAAAGGAAATAACCGTGATGAATCAAGCGGCAAAACTTGCGTGGCGGGCAGCTGAGACCCCCGCTAAAATCGCAGATGCGTTGCGATCGTTGGCAGATGAATATCCCATCACCGAAGGAGGCAGGGGGCTGAAACTCAAATTCCGTGAGGTCAAAGACTCTGAAACCCTCTGTCGTGTACTGCGAAACCGCGGAGAGGTGACTATAGAATATTCCACTTTCACCGGTGCTTTGCGCGGAGTGGGTTCCGCTCTTGCCAAACTTGACGGTGAAGAACGTACTCCTTTCAGGAAACTTGGTATCATGCTGGATGTATCGCGCAACATGGTTATGCGGGTGGAACACTTCAAAAAATGGCTTCGCCGTCTGGCTCTGTGCGGCTGCAACGAGGTGTTGATTTACAGTGAGGATACCTATGAGCTGGAGGATGAACCGTTTTTCGGTGCGTACCGTGCGCCGTACACTCTGGAAGAGCTGCAGGAGATGGATGATTATGCTGATGTGCTTGGCATTGAATTGGTCGGCTGCATCCAGACTCTCGGACATCTTGAACAGGTTCTTCAGCACCGGCACTATGCCTCTATGACCGATTCCGAACGTATACTGCTGGTTGATTCCGTTGAAAGCGAAGCATTGATCCGTAAGATGATCTCATTCTGGAACAAGGCATTGCGCAGTCGCCGCATCCATGTGGGTATGGATGAGGCGCATGGACTCGGCCGTGGTCTTCACCAGACACTTCACGGCGCGGAGGGGGAAACTTCCATAATGAACCGCCACTTGAAAGTGGTTTCCAATATCTGTAAAGAAAACGGACTTGCCCCGATGATCTGGTCGGATATGTATTTCCGCATGACCAACAAGGCGCACGAATATTACGATTATACTTCACCGTTTCCTGCCGGGTTGAAAAACGAGATCGATCCGGATACGATTCTGGTCTACTGGGATTACTACCATGAGGAAACTTCCGATTACCGTAAAATGATCCACCGTCACCGGGAACTTGGCAAAGAGCCGGTGGTCGGTTCCGGCATCTGGACATGGACGCGCATGTGGTACGATCATCAGAAAACGATCACCACCGCACTGCCATGTATCGACGTCTGCCGTCAGGAAAAAATCACTGATCTCTTTTTTACCATGTGGGGTGATGATGGGGCATACTGCAATTACGACTCCAGTCTGGCTGGAATCGTCCGCTGTGCCGACCTTGCTTACGGCTGCCGTGATGAGAATGATACAGCTGACCGTTTTGCAGCAGTTTGTGATGCCGATTACGGAGCAAACGTGGCTGCCGGTGAATTGCAGATGCAGTTGACAGATAAGATCACAGTGCTGCCATCTATGATTTTTTGGGATGATCCGTTACTTGGAAAATATTTTGACAGCTGCAAACGTGCCAATCCGGAGTTTGATTTGATTTACCTTGATCAATTGGATGACGTGTTGTGCCGTATCATGCCTTCTGCCGAAGACAATGCTGCCGGTGACATCGGTTACGCGGTGGATCTGATCAAATTTCTTATTAAAAAAGTTGAATTGCGCGGAGCTTTGGAAGCGGCTTACGATCTTGGAGACCGCCTCGCGTTGAGGGAATTGGTCACAACCACTATCCCGGCGGCGATCGCGGCTCTGGTTGAAGTAGATGCCGGGTTCCGCCGCAACTGGCTGAAAAGTGCTAAAGCTCACGGTTTGGAGCGTATTCAAGTGCGCAATGCCGGACAGATGGCACGGCTGGAAGAGCTTACCATCCGGATCAGGGAATATCTTGATGGTACGGTGGAGCGTATTGAAGAACTTGACGAACGTTTGCCGCTTTGCGCGGAACCGGAGTGGATGAACCGTTATAAAGAGGTATCAGGCGGATCATGGATAGTTTAAGAGAATTGCTGGCAGCTGCAGAACGGTTTTTTCAGGATGTGCCCGGAGAAAAGGTCGTTTTTGCCGATGATCTTTCTGCTGCATTAGCCCCGTATAAAAATGAAAAAACGGTTGTTTTTTCCGGAACGCATTATGCTGAAACATTGCGTAAAGCCGGTTTTTCTGTCTGGAGCGGAGTGGAGGCAGAGCCTGCCTGTCAGACTGTTGAAGTGATGGCCTCATATCTCCGGCAGGAAAATCCTGATCGGGTGATCGCAGTTGGCGGCGGCAGTGTGCTGGATGCTGCGAAAGCTGCGCTTTTGATGGTGGAAACCAACTGGACTTTGGATGAGCTTTTCGGGGTGAACCGTTTCAGTACAGCTCATCCGGAAAAAAAGTTGCGCCGGTTGATCGCAGTACCGACCACCAGTGGAACCGGTTCGGAAGCTACCCCATATTCCAACATCGTTGTTCCGGAAGCAGGAGTGAAGCGGCTGATTGTGGAAAAAGAGAGTGTTCCGGAAATGGCGATCATCATTCCGCAATTGACATGGAGCATGCCGGAAAAGTTGACCCGTGCCACAGGTTGTGATGCGATGGCGCATTTGATAGAAGGTTTTCTCAATGTCGGGGCCGATAATAACTGCAACAGGGCAAATGACTGGGCAAAATGCGGTATCGCGTTGGCGGCACAAGCATTGCCGATGGCGATGAAAGGGGATGAAACCGCGCGCAAAGCGATGGCTTACGCCTCGCTGCTCGGCGGAATGACGATCCGTTTCAAATCAACCGGATTGCCGCATTTGTGCAGTTTTTCATGGTTCGGCAGGATCGCTCATGGTGATGCAGTCGCGGTTTTGCTGCCGGAGTGCTGGAGATATTACCTTGCCAATCCGGCTGTTCAGGCGCGGACGATGGAATTGGCGGATATTTTCTGCGGGACAACCCCGGAAGAGGTGATCTGCAGTTATGAAGATTTTCTGGATCAGGTCGGTATGCCCGGCGGCTTATCTGCCTGGAACGGTATTGATGCTGCATTGATCGAGCGTACTGCCCGCAGCGGTGAGCAGAACAAAATGAAACTGGAACTTGCTCCGCAGCCGGTTCCTTTGGAAGAGAGTTACGATATCCTTGAAGCAATAATGAAGTTGAGTCTTTAGGAGGAATAGATTATGATTTATGTCATTGCCCGTATGGAACTGAATGAAAACTGCAAAGACGCCATGCTTGCAGTACTGGAAAAAACTGTTCCCAAAGTTCTGTCAGAAGAGGGGTGTATTATGTATACGCCATGTTTGGATTATGATGAAGAGACGAAAGACCGTTTTCTGACCATTGTGGAAGCGTGGAAGGACCGGGATGTCCACCGGGCCCATCTGGCGGCTCCTCATATGGCAGAGTTCCGTGAGGCGGTGAAAGACCTCCGTAAAGGTTGTACAGTTGATATCGTTACTCCGGTTATGTGACCGGAGTTTTTTTATTGTCCGTAAAATGCCCGGTAGAAATCCTGTATCGCAATTTTTGTATCATCCTGCGGAGTATCACGCATGTTTACGGAAAAAGAACCGTCTTTACTGTGAACAGAGATCATCCGGTTTACAGTCCAGGTTATGGCGCAATCTTTATCGGAAAACAGATCCCTGCCCATAAATGATTCCGGAACCGTACTGCCGATGAGATTCATCAGCGTGGGCGGCAAATCGATACTGGAAGCGTATTTTTCCAGATCCAGTTTATCAAATACTCCGGTTTGCGGAGTTATCAGTATCAGCGGAATGCGTTCGGGAGTGAAGTCCGGACGCTTGAGATAGTTTTCTCCGAATGTTGCCGTATGGTCTGCTGTGATAATGATCAATGTCCGGTCATTGTAAAGTTTTTTATCTTCCATAATTGCACTGACGAAAAGTCCGATGGCGCGGTCAGTATTGTGCAGTGCGCGCAGAAAATCGGTCTGATATTGTTCTTTTTCCAGGAAAGAGAGATTGGCATTGTGATAAGGTTCATGGGTATCAATGGTACTTATGACTGTCAGAAAACGCGGATTATTTATTTTCTTCAGTTCCTGAAGAACTCCGTTAAAAAGCGTGGTGTCGGATAATCCCCAGTAGTTTTCACGCGGATAGTTGTATTTTTTCTGCCAATTTTCCAGAAACATCTGATGGTCTGCTCCGAACAGACGCTTGTAGATTTCGGTATTGGAGTCAAGTCTTCCGGGGGCGGAGGAAAAGTAGCAGGTATAGAATCCTGCGAGTTTGGCGAGTTTGAAAATAGATTCAACATGGATATATTTATCTCTGTGGTAGTCAAAACGCGAAGTGATCAGAGCATTCAATCCCCATGAAGTCGGTTGGGCGGCACAGAAATAATTTTTCATAGACGGATATTTTTTGGTCAACCGGTCAAGGTTCGGAGTTATTCCGCTTGGCATTGCCGGATTGTGGGCGGCGATGAATTGATAGTCCAGAGATTCTGTTGCGATGATTATGATGCGGTCAAATTTCTGTGGCAATTCCTGTTTTTTTATCTCCGGAACAGTCGGGGCAGGGGAGAGGATTTTCATTGCGATCAAAATTTGTCTGGATTTTTCCGGCAGCGCGACGGGGGAATAATTATTGTGATGATAGATATCTGAAATAGTGTCCCGGGTGATATTGTAAAATGCCAGCGGCAGCGGCCGCAGGACGATGAAGTTGCTGGGCATATTGCTTTTGATGAAAAAGTAAAAGAGGTTGGACAGCACGGATAAGCACAGCAGAAACGAGAAAATCTGCAGCGATTTGCGGGAAAGCTGCCGGGAACTTTTATCTGCCGTTTTCCATGTCAGAAAAGAGCAGTATCCGGTGATTGCCGCTATTATCACCAGTAAAGGTGCGAGCCACCACATAAAACCTCTGCCGAGGAGAGCTTGCAGCGCATCAGCATTGGTATGGTCAATAAGCAGACGCAGAGCTGAATAATCCAGCGGCATGCTGCTTTCTTTGAAGATGATAATGGCGGTAAGACGCAGAAAAATATTGAAGAACGACACCAGCACAGCAGCACTGGCACAGATCCGGTTGCGGAAAATCAAGGCTGGAATGAAGAGCATCAGGGGGATCAATTCATCACCGAAAAGCAGAAACGGTATATTTAAGCCGTTTATTTCCGGGGATCTCCCGGCGCTGACGAAAAGCATCGCCAGTGCCAAAACGATGGACACCAGCGTCAGCATCAGCATCAGCAGCGTTGATAAACTCCGGACAAAGAAAAATTTCAGTTTCATACCTTTACCGCAACAAAAAGAGAATAATTTTCATAATATACTGCAACTGCGGGAAATTACAAGTAAATTTGTGGAGTTCTTCTGTAAAATAGCGTTCAAGTCAAGGTCAAGCGGATTGAACGATAATAAACTGTGGAACAAGTTGTAATGCAGAATACTTTTGTATGCGGAGATTATAAATACGGCGCAGTTTGAGTTGTCAGACTGCGCCGTGTGCTATACCATTACCGGGGATTTTTACCCGGCAAGTTTGCCGGAGTTGAGCAGACGGCTTTCCTCTTTATCGGTCGTCAGGATATCGGCGGCACTGCGGGTGAGTGCGGCAGAATTTTCCAGACTCCATTCATTGAGGTCGGCGTAGTTTCCTCCGCAAAGAGTATCCACACTGCCGGTTCCACAAACATCCCAGCTGTTGTTTTCTTTGGGAGCAGCCGCCAGAGAGCGGACCGGCTCTTTCACAAAGATGGTACGGTAGGAGTTGTTGTTGCTTTCGTACAGTTCCGGTACGACATTATCGCTGTCGATTTTCGCATAGATCTTGTGAGTTCCGACTGAAAGTTTGCCGGAAGTGATGGTCACTGTGCAGTTGCGGCTGCCCCCGGCAGCGATTTCACCGAGCGCAACTTCGCGCAGAAGTTTGTCGCCATCGTAGATTTTTATCATGGTTTCCGGAGCGTCGGTTCCACCCTTGTTGATAACTTTGAAAGTGAGTTTCACCGATTCCGAAGTGGTGATGCTGTTTTTGCTCAAAGCAAAATCCTGAACCACAAGATCAGCTTTTGCCTTATTTATTGTAACTGTACGGTACGCACGGTTATTCAAACCGTTGACCTCTGAAACGACATCATTGGCATCGGCGACCACATAGATTTTGCGGGCACCGGGAGTGAGCTTCAATGCGTTGATCGTAATGGAACAATTTCTGCTTGCCCCGGAGGCAAGTGAATTGAACGACACGGTGCGGAGCAGTGTATCGGTATCATCGTAAACCTTGATCGTGCTGCTTCCGGCATTGGCATATCCCTGATTGGATATTGTGAAAGTGAGTTTGAAACTTCCCTCACTGCTTACACTGGTGGAGCTGACCTGATAGTTGGAAACAGCCAGGTCTGCCAGAGATTGATTGTCGGTAACCCGCAGTTTCAACGTGCCGGATTCTTTGAGCAGCCGGTAGGTCTTGCCTCTGGAAGCAAATAGGGTATTTACTCTCAACGTACCCATAGTGCCGCCGGTAAGATTATTGACTGTGATCGAACCGGTAAAGTCGCTTGCTCCGGAGGCAAGAGAATATACCCCGGCTGCCTGATCGGAAACAGTAAGGTAGTATGTTGCCCCCATAATCATACCGAAATCGGTGATAATGGCACTGTCGGTGGTTCTTCTTTCATTGACGAGGAAATTTATATCGGCACCGTAAGCGCGGATGACGTCTTCAGTCGCCGAAGTACCCGCCCGGTGAACGGTAACTTTTCCGCCGACATTGATATCACCTTTGAGGATGGCTCCGGTATAAAGGCGCATGTATCCGCCGGAGTGAACTGTTGCACTGTTTGCTGTACCGCTGTCCTGAACCGTGAGATAGCCGCTGGAGTTGACCACGTTTCTGGTGGCGGTGCCGCCGTAATAGACATGGAGCCAGCTGTTGGAGTTGACCACGTTTCTGGTGGCAGTTCCGCCGGAGTAGATATGGAGCCAGCTGCTCTGCAAGGTGTTTTTGGAAGCGTGGATATCTTCATCGTAAACATTGCTGGTCGGCATACCGCCGGTACCGTCGTAATTTTCGTATGCGCTGTCACCGACATACATACTGCCGCCGAATAAAGTGGTGTTGCTTGCTGTGCCGAGCATAATAAATTTACCTTCACGCTGGATCTCAATGTTGCGCGCACAGCCGCCGTTTTTGACATTGAGAGTTCCGGCTTTGCTGACAGTTACTGCGGAAACAACTGTACCGCTGCTCATGGTGATTTTGCCGTCGGAACAGATCACTCCGCCGGAAAGAACCATGTTTTGCCGGCAAGTAAGATGCGCTGAGGAGTTGATCGTTGCACCGAAAATATGCAGATCTGTCACGGTCGCTGATGCGCGGGAGTTGAGGGTGAGTTTGTTGACACTGCTGTTTCTCAGACTCATTGAACCGTAGCGGTTCAATGTCAAACTGTTCACGATCGCTCCGGGACCGGCAGAGAAAGTACCGCTGGAATTGATGACGGTTTTTGTTGCCGTACCTCCGGAGGAAATGATCATTTTTCCGGCGGAATGAATGGTGGTATCAGAGGCGGAACCACCGGATGTGACAGTCATATTTCCGCCATTGTAAATATTGGTCACATTGGCAGTACCTCTGGAAATAAGATTGATGGAACTTCCGGAAACAGTAAGATTTGAGTAAGCCGGGAAAACAAAGATGGTACGGTAGGAGTTGTTGTTGTTCTCATTGGATTCGGCAATACCATTCCCGGCATCAAGCACCACATTGACTTTGTGCGTACCGGCAGAAAGTTTTCCGGCAGAGAGGGTGATGTAACAGCTCCGGGAGCCTCCGGCGGCGATCTCCCCGAGAGCGACTTCGCGCAAAAGTCTGTCACCATCATAAACTTTGATGGTTGAAGCCGGGGCATCGGCATCGCCGTCGTTGTAGACTTTGAATGTCAGTTTGACCGATTCCTGTGTGGTGATACTGTTACTGGAAACATTGTACTCTGCCATACGCAGATCCGGTTTTGGGGGGGGGGCTTTTACAAAAATCGTACGGTAGGAGTTATTGTTGTTTTCGTTGGATTCTGCAATGACATTATTGGCATCGGCGATCACATAAATCTTATGAGTTCCTTCAGAAAGTTTCCCCGCCGGAATGGTGATAGTACAGTTACGACTGCTTCCGGCGGCAATGGAGTCGACAGCAACGGTACAGAGCAATACATCTCCATCATAGACCTTCAGAGTACTGGCTCCGGCTGTCTGCGTGCCGGTATTGTTGATGGTAAAGGTCAGTTTTACCGATTCAGCTGTGGTAATACCGGAATTGCTGACCTGATAATTACTGATATTCAAGTCGGCGGCACTACGGGAAATGGTTAACTGCAGATTACCGTTGTTTTCCGTCAGACGGTAAGCATTGGTACTGACGCCGAGAGCTGAACCATTGACGCGGAGCGTGCCGTAATTTTTACCGTTGGTTCCGATGGTGACAGGGCCGGTGAAATCTTCCGCACCCTGCGCCAGTTTGTAAGTACCGCTTTCCTGACTGTCAGACACAGTTATGGTAAACGTTGGTGTTCCGGAGATAAGGGAAAGATCATTGATCAGATACCCGTTTGACACACTTCTGCCGGTAAGAGTAAAGTCAATGGTAGAACCACTATATGCATATATCCATGCTCCGCTGTTGATTTGCAGAGTGCCGCGATGTATCCCGCCGGAGTAGATGTACATGCCGCCACCGGAATTAACAGTTGTGCTGTTCGCTACACCGCCGGAGGAGATGTACATGTAGCCGTAATTAACGGTGGTGCTGTTCGCCATCCCGCCGGAGGAGATGTACATATAGCAGTAGGAATTAACGGTGGTGTTGTTCGCCACGCCGCCGGAGGAGATGTACATAGCTGCGCTTTCGTAATAAACATCGCCGCCGGATAATGTCGTACTGTTCGCCACGCCGCCGGAGGAGATGTACATGTAGCCGTAATTAACGGTGGTGCTGTTCGCCACAGTATTTTTGTGTACCGTCATAGAATCGTATAATAATCTCAATCCGGTAATAGTATTGGAGACAAACGTAACATTTGCTCCATTCGCGACATCAACATATCCGCCATTTTCCCGAATTGCAGTTACGCTACCACCGCCGTAGATGTACATATCGCCGCCGGAATTAACAGTCGTGCTGTTCGCCACGCCGCCGGAGGAGATGTTCATATAGCCGTAGTAATTAACGGTAGTGCTGTTCGCTACTCCGCCGGAGAAGATGTACATACAGCCGGCGGAATTAACGGTCGTGCTGTTCGCCGTGCCGCCGGAGGAGATGTACATAACGCCGCCGCGATTAACGGTGGTGCTGTTCGCTACAGTATTTTTGTGTACCGTCATATTACCGCTTAATGTCAATCCGGTAATAGTATTGGAGACAAACGTAACATTTGCACCGTAATAGACTTCAACACATCCTCCGTTTTCTTTGATCGCAGTAGCCGTACCACCGGAGGAGATGAACATATATCCGGCGGAATTAACGGTCGTGCTGTTCGCCACACCGCCACTGGAGACTGTGATGCTGTTGCCTGATGAAATGACAAGTCCGGTTGAGGTTGTTCCTGCGTAAACAATAGTATGAGCAGCGTAGGCATTTAATCCTTCGCCGCCGTGGGAGAGGGTACCGAGGAGGTGGTCGGTTTCGTGGCTGATTGTGGAAATGATTTGTTCATCAGTGGCAGTGGAGTCAAGGTTGACAAAGGCGTTGTCGGAATGGTTCTGATTATTGAAGTCAACTGTTTCAGCTAATCCGGCAAAGTTTCCGTATTGGTCAAAGGCTTCAGTTTTGCCGATGAAAATGGTGGAGTATTCGGCAGTTGCAGGACGTTCAGTGACGAAAATCACATTTTGCGAGGCGTATTTTTTATTGAGTTCGGCAAGGATATCGGCAATACGCGCTTGAGTCAACTGGGGATCGCGCACCTCCACACCCTCAATGGTCAATATTTCACCATTATAATCGGTCAATTCCCCGTCAAAATCCAAATACACATACTGCACCGCTATCTGCGGCACAAACTGCACTCCACCGTTACTTGTCATAATTTTTCCCTCCATTATAAAGTAAATTACAGTAATACGATAGAGAATATAGCATAAGTTTTTTTTTTCAAGCAGTTATGCCGGATGGAGCCGAAAAAGTTCAAAAATGCCCGGGATATTAATGTTTCAAAAAATAACGGATAATTTTGCTTTCTGGAGTTGCAAGTTGCGTTTTTCGGTGCTATAGTTTACAAGAGTCTGTGCAGAATTGCCATTTCTGCGGTCATCCGGAAACGTAACAGGGAGGAAGATATGGTTTGTTTGAAACACCCCGACCGGGAAGCTGTAACTGTTTGTGCCGCCTGCCGTAAACCTTTGTGCGCTGAGTGTGTCGCTGAATCCGGCGAAAATGGTACATATTGTTCCGCAGAGTGTCTTGAACGCGGAACTTTATCCGGAATCCGTGCCGCCGGGGTCATCTCTTCGGCTGACCGGGTTGACCGCAATGCCCGTAAACGTTTCTGGCTCTGGTTCATCCTTCTGCTGCTGATCGGCGGTGGTGTGTGGTTTTTTTATCACAAAAATCAGAAAACTGTAGATAAATGGGTCTCTGATAAAGGTTCCAGCATCCGCAAAAGTGCCGATAAAGCTATCCGGGAAGGCAAAGACCGCATGCCCAAAGACTCCAAATACAAACGGGAACGCGAACAGCTTGTCAAGTGATGCTGAAGCGGTAATGGTCAGGTCAGCTTATCCATCAGCTTGAAAATAATTCCGGCTGAAAATCCCCGGCTTGCCATGAATCGGAAAAGCTTTTCCCGCTTCTTGCGCGGATCGCTTTCTCTGCTCAGTAAACGCAGTTTGCTCTCCATTGCCCGCATTGCAGCAGCTTCCTCTTCTTCCGGAGAGGAGGCGAGTATTTCTGATACAGCTTCAGAATCCAAACCACGCCGGGCAAGTTTCTGCCGGATCTGTCTGCTGCCGAGATTACGCTGACGCAGTAAATCGACACTGTCGGCAGTAAGTTGTCCGTCATCAATATAATGACGGTTTACACACTCCGCGATGGCTGCATCGCACTCGTCATCCGGATATCCGGCACGGCGGAGTTTATTGAGCAGCTCCAATTCACTCAATGAGCGTACTGCCAGAAAATTCATCGCCTTGACCAAAGCCGACGGACGTTCCTTTGGCATCGCCGTCAGATCTCCAGCACTTTGCGGACAAGTTCCTCTTTGCAGAGCAATCCAAGTGAACCGGTGGGCGCAAGCGTTTCGCTGTAGACCATCACATTATCCGGTTCTACTGCCGGACCGCAAATCGCCAGCGGCACCGGCGTGGTGGTGTGTTTACGCAATTTGATCGGTACCGGATGGTCGGGCAGAACAGCAAAATTGTAATCCCTGTCTTTCAACGCCGCCATTATCGGGGCAACGATCTTTGCATCAAATTCCTCGATCGCCCGCAGTTTCAACTGCAAATCTCCCAGATGGGAACACTCATCGATCGCTTCCAGATGGACGTAGACCAAATCGTTCTCTTCGACCGCTTTTAATGCCGCAGCAACTTTGCCCGCATAATTGGTGTCCAGAAAACCGGTCGCACCGGGAACATCAATAACTTGCATACCGGTACATTTACCCAGACCTTTGATCACATCCACCGCACTTATCACGGCTCCTTTCCGTCCTGCATAACGCTCACTGAACATCTGCATTTTCGGACGGTATCCCGGACTCCACGGCCAGATCCTGTTGGCAGGCGAGGATTTACCGGCATTGAGCGGATGAGCAGCAAGAAACTTTGCGGCTTTCCGGGAAAGCTCTTCCAGAAATTCTACCGTATAAGCTGCTTCCGGGGAGTCGTCAAGCGGTTTCAAACGCAGTTCAGCCACCGGAATATCCTGGGATGAATCCGGTTTCTGGTACTCCACTTTGTCGGAGAATTTTTTCCCGTGCAGCACCAGCAGATTGCGGTAACTCACACCGTGGTAAAAAGTGACATCCTCTGAATCAAACTCCTTTTTCAAATCTGCCATCAAAACCGCAGAATCCGCATCATCAAGGTGGCCGGCAGAGTAATCGCGCAAAACATCATCACCTGAAACGTAGACCAGATTGCATCTCCACGCCACATCATCACCGGCAAGCTCAATATTCTGACTGGCTGCTTCTATAGGCCCGCGTCCGGGATAGTTCAATTCCGGTTGAAATCCCAGTACTGACATGTTTGCCACATCTGAACTGGTCGGCAACCCCGGCGGCAATGTACGGAATGTTCCGCTGGCTCCCCGGGCGGCAATCGAGTCCATCGCCGGGGTATGTGCGTATTCAAGCGGAGTTTTGCCGTTCAGTTCCGGCAACGGGTCGTCTGCCATGCCATCCGGCAGAAAAATGATTGCTTTTCGGAATTCTTTCATGATTCAACACTCAATGCAGATATTATTTTTTCGGGAGTTATCCCGGTTATTTTTACAACTTTATCGCGGCTGAAATCGCCGCTTTTCAACTCAACCGATGAACGTGGAACTTTTAACAATCCGGCAATGAATTTTAAAAGTGCCGTATTGGCCTTGCCATCCACCGGCGGTGCCTGCAGGTCAATTTTCAGTGCATCACCGAAAAATCCGTTGATCCTGCTGCGTTTCGCCCCGGGGTGGATATGCAGTTTCAGCAGAACCGACTCTGCATCCACCCGGATCACTCCGTCAGGAATCGGCATTTTCACCATCCGCCGCCGGGAGTTCCGGTTTTTCCGCTTCCGGAGTTTCTTCAACTGTCAGCGTTACAGAAACTTCTGCTGTATCTGCGGAAACCGCCGGAGCCAAACCGAGCAGCTCATTGATCTCATCGATGGAAATGGTCTCTTTCTCAAGCAGAGCCTGTGTGATCTTTTCCAACTGATCCCGGTGTTCGGTCAGGCAGTTTTTGGCACTCTCATAGGCTTCATTGACCAGAGTTCTAACTTCCAGATCGATTTCACGCTCGGTTTCGTTGGAAATACCATCCGGCGGCAGACCGTCGATCCGCATGTGCGGATGATTGGTGAAATCACCCATCTTTACCGGACCGAGCCTGCTCATGCCGAATTGGCAGACCATCTTGCGGGCAATATCCGTAAGATGCTGGATATCCGCTGCCGCCCCGGTTGTGATATCACCGAAAACGATCTCCTCTGCAGCACGGCCGCCGAGAGACATAGCCATCATGGCTTTCAACTCCAGTTTACTCTTTGTATAAGTGTCTTCCTTGGGCATCATGAACGTCGCCCCCAGAGCAGATTGACCGCGGGGAATAATCGTGACCTTGTGTACCGGAACACAATATTCATTGTGCAGAGCAACCAGTGTATGACCGGCCTCATGGTAAGCTGTGAGTTTGCGCTCACGGTCATTGATCTTGCGGCTGCGCCGTTCAGTACCGTAACTGACTTTGTCGCGCGCTTCTTCAAGCTCGCTCTGGGTGATCTCTTCCTTGTTCCGTCTGGCTGCAAGCAGAGCCGCTTCATTGCAGAGGTTGGCAAGATCGGCACCGCTGAACCCCGGAGTGGTTCTGGCGATAACATCCAGATTTATGGAAGAACTGACTTTGATCTTTTTGACATGCACATCCAGAATCTGACGTCTGCCGTTGATGTCCGGCAGATCCATAACTACCTGACGGTCAAAACGTCCGGGGCGGAGCAGTGCCGGGTCAAGCACATCCGGTCGGTTCGTCGCCGCCAGTACGATGACACCGTTGCGGCTTTCCAGACCATCCATTTCAACGAGCATGGCGTTCAGGGTCTGTTCGCGTTCATCATGTCCGCCGCCCCAACCGGAAAAACGTGATCTGCCGACGGCATCGATCTCATCAATAAAAATCAGGCAGGGGGTATTTTTGCGCGCCTGTTCAAACATGTCACGCACGCGGCTGGCACCGACACCGACAAACATCTCCACAAAGTCAGAACCGCTGATGGAGAAGAACGGGACACCGGCTTCGCAGGCAACTGCTTTTGCCATCAGGGTTTTGCCGGTTCCCGGATCGCCAACCAGCAGACAGCCTTTGGGAATACGGCCGCCGACCAGTTGAAAACGCAGGGGATCCCGGAGGAATTCCACAATTTCGGAAATTTCTTCTTTGGCTTCATCGGCACCGGCAATATCGCTGAAGTGAACATTGAGTTCATCCGGCGGTATCATGCGTGCCTTGCTTTTACCGAAATCCATAGCTCCGTGACCGTTCATCCGCATCTGACGCATGGAGATGAAATAGATCACTGCGATGATGATCAGGATCGGCAGAATACTGGTCAGGATAAATCCCCAGAAACCGGAGTTGTTGGAATCAACGGTGATTTTTGCCTCTGATTTACGCATGGCATTCTGCAATGAATCTGACATGACCACCCTGGTGATGTAGTAATCCGGGGCGGATTCGTTTTTGCTGTCAGCTCCGCGCATTTCACCTTCGATTCGGAAAATGTCATCACCTTCGGCGATCATGTTGATCGTCTTGACATTGTTGCTTTCCAGACGGCGTTCAAACTCGGTTTGATTGAGTTCTTTCTGCTGTTCAGGGCCGAATGTCTTGAAGAGCAGCATGGAGCCGATCATTATGAAAATCAGCAGCCAGACCAGTCCGGCCCGGGAACGGTGCGGGGGACGGGGACCGGAGGGCGGAACCGGACGCTCCGGCATCTTGCCGTTATCTTTATTATTCATCAAATCCTCGGTTATTCAAAAAATCGTAAACAGTCTGAATCAGTGGAAAAAGAGGGTGTAGATCACCACTCCGACCACCAGAACACCACCGGCGATGATGATCGCATTCATCAGCATGGTGGTACGGGCATTTTTCTTGCGTTCATCCATAATCCTTGCACTGAAGTTGGTCAGTGTCTGGGTGGTAGTGGTATTGGTGGTGGCACTGCCAAGATCAATGGTGTGGGTGACATGGGTGTCATTGTTTTTGCCATCGGCACCGTCAAAGAGAACCTCCACGTGACCGAATGAGATCAGATCTGAATTTTTCAGAATTTGTTCCGTGATCGGCTCGTTGTTGATTTTTGTGCCGTTGGTGCTGTCGTTATCGCGCAGGAGGTAGCAGACTTCACCATCTTTTTCGGTGCGGATGATATCCGCATGATGGCTGCTGACACTTCCGTCAGCCAACTGGATATCTGCAGAATCTTTTCTGCCGATGCTCATAACTTCCCGGTCGATTTCAAAACTTTTACCGCGAAGTTTTTCATAAAGAACGGTGAATTTCGGTTTCTTTTCCATAATTTTCAGCCAATCTTGATTTATACCCGGTCACCCGGGACGTTAAAGTATAACAGATTATTAATATGGCAATATAACACCGGAATGCTGTGTTTGCAATATCTGTTTTGGATATTTTAAGTATTTTTTTTAAAAATCTTTGGTATCGTCTCTTTTTTGGGAAAATCAGACGATAATTTGAAAAGCAAAGTCAGGAAATATTCCGCACGTTGTTTTTTAAGGTTGTTTGATGATTTTTTTATCAATATTGAGCAATATTTTTATTATCCGGGTTGAAAAAAGATGTTTGCGGCATTACTGTAATTAAATTGCAGTGATTATTGTTTGTTATTTGAGGAAGGAACTGAACTCTGATGAGTGATATCCGTTCGTTTTTTATCCGGCATGACGGCTGTTGTGCCAGAGTAGCGGTTTGTTTGAGCGGCACCGGGAGCAATGCTGATGTACTGCTTGCCAGTGCCGGAAGCGCCGGAACATCTTTCAAGGCTGTTGTGCTTTTTACGGATGCTCCGGAAAGCAGCCGGGCTGTGGAACTCGGGCGCAAATACAACATTCCGGTGGAAAGTCTGGATATCCGCAAATTTTATGCCGGACATGGTGAAGACGATATCCGGCTCAACAGTGACCGCCGCCGTCAGCTGCGGGATCAGTGGAGCGAAAAAGTTTGGGAAATATTGCAGAAATACCGGTGCGATTTTGCCGTTTTTGCCGGATTTATGCCGTTGACCAATCTGGCTGAAAAGCTGCCGTGTCTGAATGTTCACCCCGGTGATCTCACTGTGGAAAAGGATGGTCAGCGCATCTATGCCGGACTTCATTACAAACCGGTTGAACGGGCGATTTTGAACGGCGAAAAATATTTGCGCAGCAGTGTTATTTTGGTGCAGAGCTTTGCCGGAAAAAAAGACGTTGATGCCGGTCCGATCCTCGGTATATCTGCTCCGGTGGCAGTCGAGTTGCTCGGACACTTGCCGGAAGAGTTGGCAGAGGCGGAAAAAAGCCGTTGCGGAGCTCCGGTAAATGATATTCTGCGCGAGTGTGCCAAAGCCAGTGTCGATAAACTTAAAACAGCCGGGGATCATGTGGTATTGCCGAAGGTCGTCGAACTTTTTGCCCAGGGACGTTTCGGTGAAAACAGTTCCGGAGAGTTGTGCTTCTGCAAAAGTGACGGCAGTTGGGAAAGTGTGAAAACGGTTGAGTTTTCCGCAGCAGCTGAACCGGCTCCGCTGAAAAAAGATGTTTCTGAGAAAAAAATTATCAAGCGTTCGGCAAATAAGTTTGTCCGTTTCTGCAAGTATATGTATACCAAAATAGTTCGGGCAAACGGTTCGCCTGATTATATCGCCCGCGGCTGGGCGTTGGGAATGTTTGTCGGTTGTGTTGTTCCGGTATTCTGTCAGCTTATTGTGGCGATCCCGCTTTCTTTTGTGGTGCGCGGTTCAAAGATCGGTGCGGCATTGGGAACATTTATTACAACTCCGCCGACTGCGATCTTCATTTATCCGGTTCAGATCTGGGTCGGCAACAAGCTCATCAATGGTGATCTTTCTGCTGATTCGGCGCGCCGGCTGCTGGACGTATTCAACAGTGAAGCTCTTTCATTTTCGGAAAAATGGCAGTCGTTTGTCCGGCTCGGCGGGGATTTGGTCGCGGCATTTTTTGCCGGTGGGCTGGCGTGGGCATTGATCATGACTCCTTTGACCTATTTCGGGGTGCGTTATTTGGTTGTGCGTTACCGGAATATCCGAAGCAAAATGTTGGCAAAAAACGGAAAGTAATGGGATTTTTATTATGACTGGCAGAGAGTTGTGTATTGCTTTGAATATGATTACCGGGGTAGGGTATTCCCGGTATAAATCTCTGCTTGATGTTTTCAGTTCAGCTGATGAGATCCGCAAAGCGAGCCGTGGAGAATTGCAGAAAATCGAAGGGATCGGCAATATTATTGCGGAAAGGATCTCCTCATTTGACTGGGATGCTGAATTGACCCGTGAATATGCGATCGCGGAACGCGGGCAGGCAAGGATCGTCACCCTCGTTGATGAAGACTATCCGGAAGATTTACGTCAGTTATGGGATCCGCCTCTTTGTCTTTATATCCGTGGAAAATTACCGGAAAATTCCAGCCGTTCTGTTGCGATCGTCGGCAGCCGCCGGATTTCGGCATACGGTGAAAAAATGGCAAAAAGTTTTGCCGGAGATGCTGCCAGGAGCGGTTTTACGGTCTATTCAGGGTTAGCTCTCGGGGTTGATACAATTGCTCACAAAAGTGCTGTGGAGTGCGGCGCACCGACGATCGGTGTGCTGGGATGCGGGTTGATGCACATGTATCCGAAAGGAAATATTCAGCTTGCCAGAGAGATTATCCGGAGCGGTGGTGCGGTGATCAGTGAATTTCCGCTCAATTATCCGGTAAACCGTTTTAATTTTCCCCGTCGTAACCGCATCGTGGCGGCATTGACGCAGGCGGTTATCGTTATTGAGGCAGGAGTGGACAGCGGTTCTTTGATTACCGCTCATCTTGCTGCCGAACTTGGGAAAGACGTCTTTGCACTGCCTGGCAGGGTGGATAATGTGCAGGCAAGAGGTTGTCATAAGTTGATCAAAGAAGGGGCGGCTCTGGCTGAAGATTTTTCCGATGTCGCTGCTGTGTTGAAGGCGGAAATCCGTCCGTCAGAGGTACAGAAACAGACGGAGCTGTTTGGTTTGGAAGAGCTGTCGCCGGATTGTCAGAATATTTACAATATTCTGAAAAAACGTGATGCCGCTCTGGAAGATCTCCTCGCCGACTTGAAGATTGATGCCGGAACTCTGCTTGCCAATCTTATGCAGTTGGAAATCAAAGGAATGATAGAAAAAGATGCCGCTCATATCTATCATCTGATCTGAATACCGCCGGTATCCGTTTATTCCTGTTCTTTTTTCAACGATTCTCGCAGTTCGGCAGCGTGGCGCAGAGCTGATTTTCCACCGCCGAGCATCCGGGCAAGTTCCGGAACCGGATCGGTCAATTCTGTTACTTGAGAAACAGTTCTGCCGTTAACGGTACTTTTGGCTACCAGCAGATGATGATCTCCCCGTGCTGCAACTTGTGCGAGGTGTGAGATGCAGAGGATTTGCCGTTTCTTTCCGAGTGCATGCAGTTCTCTGCCGACTTTATTAGCGGTTTCGCCGCCGATATTCATATCTATTTCATCAAAAATCACTGTCGGAACGGCATCTGCATCGGCAAGAACGGTTTTCAGTGCCAGCATCACCCGGGAAAGTTCACCGCTGCTGGCGACTTTACGTAACGGGCGCAGTTCTTCGCCGCAGTTGGCATTGAAAAGAAATTCGATTTTGTCTGTTCCGCTCGGACCGGGAGGAATTTCGGAAAATTCCACTTCCATTGCGGCACCCTCAAAGCCGATGGCAGAAAGTTTTTCCAGTGTGAGTTCAATAAATTTCCCGGCGGCATTTTTCCGGGCGGTTGAGAGTTCTGCTGCAACGGCAAGCAGAGAGGAATCAAGCTCTTTTTCCTGTCTGGCAAACTCTTTACGCTGTTTTTCGGCATCGCGGAATTGAGTGAGTTTTTCTTCAGCTTTCTGCCGCATATCAAAAACCTGCTCCAAAGTAGGTCCGTAACGCCGTTTCAAAGTGTGTATTTCGCTCAACCGTGCCTCTACGATGGTAAGGGTTTCCGGATCAAGATCAACTTTTTCACTCAATTTTGCAAGCAAAGCGGATAACTCGGCAACTGAAGATTGGAGTTGGGAACAACTTTCCAACGCTTCAGCGGTCAAATTTGCATCGATACGTTCCAAGTCGGAAAGATGATGATAGACACTGCCAAGCTGATCGGCTATGCCGTTTTCATTTTCGGTAAGCATTCCGCAAAGCATGTTCAATGTTTCCAGAACCATTCTGGAATTTGCTCCAAGCCGCTGCTTGGCAGCAAGTTCCGCATCTTCTCCCGGGGCAGGAGAAATACGGTCGATCTCTCCGGCAATAAGGGAATAACGGTCGGCTTCATCTGCATTTGGGAGAACGGCTTCAAATGCAGCTTTTTTAGCTGCAAGTTCTTTTAAGGAGGTATAAATTCCGGTATATTTGCGGCGCAAAACGGCGAGTTCGCCGAAGTTATCCAGCAGTTCCAGCTGTCTGGCCGGAACTGTCAGAGAGATTTGCTCATTTGCTCCGTGAAGATCGATCAGTCTGCCGCCGATGTCAGCGAGGAGTTTGGCACTGACAGGAATATCAT
Source organism: Lentisphaerota bacterium (assembly GCA_015061525.1). Taxonomy (GTDB): domain Bacteria; phylum Verrucomicrobiota; class Lentisphaeria; order Victivallales; family Victivallaceae; genus UBA1784. Next base: position 2,031 of record SUWK01000029.1, on the reverse strand, counting down.
TGATAAAGTTGCGCGTGGAGGATGCTCCTATTACGCGGCGCAGCTGCAGACAAGGTTCTTCCGGGGAAAATTCGATTCCAGCTTCATCAAGCAATACTGAAATTTCCGGAAGCAATGCCGGGGGAATGGTGAATTCTCCGGCAATGGTGTACTGTTTGCACCCGGAGCGGATACCGCTGCGTTCCACCCTGCCGCCGGTGAGCAATTCTATGGAACTCATTAAGATGGATTTACCGGCACCGGATTCCCCGGTGACGACGGTAAAGCCGCCGGAAAATTCGACCCCGGCATTTTCGATCAGAGCAAAATCATTGATTTTCAAATAATTCAGCATGAACTGTTCTCCGGAACATTCAGCAATTCCCAAAGCAGTTGAAGCGCACCGGCAGCAGCTCGTTCCCTGATCATGCGGCGGTTGCCGCGTAAATGCAATTCTCTTGAGGCTGTCAAACCGTTGACCGAGGCTGCGACATAGACCAGACCGACGGGTTTTTCCGGTGTGCCGCCGTCGGGACCCGCGATACCGGTGGTGCTGACGGCACATTGACAATTCAATGCCGTGCAGGCTCCTTGAACCATTGCCAGTGCGCATTCTTTACTGACGGCACCGTAAGTTTCAAGAATATTTTCCGGAACATTGAGCAGGGAATTTTTTATCTCATTGGCGTAGGAAACAATACCGCCTTTGAAGATAGTGGATGCTCCGGGCAGGGAAACGATCAAGTCTGCAATCACTCCACCGGTACATGATTCTGCACAACCGAAAGAATATTGCCGATCTGAAAGTTTTTTCAAAAGAGCTGACGGCAGATCAAAAAATCCCGGTTCAAGCGCATTGGGGGCAAGAGCCTGGTTGGCAAGAAGAGTTGCTGCATTGACCATACCGGAATCTTTGCCGCTGATAAAAAGTTTTGTGCCGCCGGGCATCGCTGTATAGGCAAGCTCGACCGGATGATTTTGTAAAAGTTCTTCAACGGTTCTGGCTGCAGAAACTTCTCCAACGCCGCAAACGAAAAAGCCGGATGTGTACAGCTTTTCTTCCGCATTGGCAGCAATATCATCCAAAACTCCGTTATTCAGTACGGTTTCAAACTCCGACGGAGGCCCCGGCAGAAGATAGATACGGCGCATCTTGCCGCCGTAACTGACCTGAAAACCGATTCCCGAGGCGACTCCGGCAGGATTGTCAAAATATCTGCCGCCTTTGACGATCAAAGCCTGTTTGTATTGGAATTTCGGACAATGTGAATTATGCCGTTCCATCCAGCATTTTTTGACTTTCTCTTTTAGTTCGGGTACCTCCTGCAGTTCTACACCGAAAAAACGGGCAACCGTGTGCAGAGTAATATCATCTGCCGTTGGCCCGAGACCACCGCTGATGATGAGCGTATCGGCGATTTTCAGTGCGGATGAAAGAGCAAAATAAAGTTCATCCGCATGATCGCCGATGCTTAATTCCATGACCGGAACTTGAGATATTCCGGCAAGTTTTGCGCCAAGCAGCTGCATATCAATATTGCAGCAGCCGCCCTTTAACAGCTCGGTTCCGGTACATATAACGGCAATAGACATAACAATTCTCCCAAATAAACACGTTCACCCTATAATATAGTGACGTAACAGTAAAAGTCAATCTGAAAATCTGAATTTCCCCGCTTTCTTTCACAAGAAAGAAAGCTTGGCAAAGAAAGCGGATCGTCGCGCCCGCTTTCTTTCACGAGAAAGAAAGCTTGGCAAAGAAAGCGGATCGTCGCGCACGCCTCGTTGGGCGTGCTTGATCGACGCTTTTTTGGGAAAAAAGCTTGGCAAAAAACTCAGTGGAGTAACATCCGCGTGAATGTTTCTTTCACGAGAAAAAAAGCTTGGCAAAAAACAGTGGAGTAACATCCGCTGTTTTTTTCTTTTTATACACCTTCAGGTCAATAAAACCACCGGCTTTGCCGGTGAGTACCGAAAAAATCTTTAGAAATAGTTTGCAAAAGTTCACCTTTGCTACTACACTATGTTCAGACCTGCCAGTCGAACTTAATG
>SUWK01000121.1 GCA_015061525.1 Lentisphaerota bacterium | reverse complement strand
CTCCGCTCATCCTCGCAACATTTGTTGCGTCGGCTTTGCTCGCATGGAAATGCTCGCAAAGTACATTCGCATGCGGACTGCGCGCTCGGCGGCAACCGCCTCGCACCCGTGTGTTGAACATGCCACAAAGGGCATCAACCAATATCGGGAACAGAGTCTTACATACTCCGGTTAATATATCATCTGCCGGCGGCTTTGTCAAGAATCATCACTCGGCAAATTTCATTGTCCGATGGGGTCCGGGGAAGATCAGCGGCAGTTTGCCTGCGGGGAAAGTCACCCAGAAATTTTCGCCCCAATCTTTTTTATCCTGCTTGCCCATTTGTACTTCCACGATGCCATCGGGCAGTTTTTTGACCACTCCTGCCCGGTTCTTGTAACTGACAAGCACATTGGCAAGATCTTTATTGAATGTCGCAGTAAATGCCTCACCGGCTGAAGAGCGGATCTTCAATTCCGGATTGCCGTGATCACTGCCTGCCACAAAAAACTTCTGCAGTCTGAACATGTATGCCTCACTTCTGCCATCGATCGCAACATAGGGATTTTTGGAAGCAAAGCTGTACCACGACTGTCCCTTGCCGCCGGTCACGACCAATGCAAAAGTTCCGGTATGCGGCGCACTGACCTTGAAATGCGCCTTGCTCCCGGGTGTCACCGCCTCCTCGCGCAAAACATTCTTTTTGCTGTCCAACACCGCATAATGCAGCGATATGGGACGGCGGCTGCCGGCAAGCTGCTGCAAAGTTATATCGATATCCTCCCCGGCTTTGACGTAGAAAAAGATCGTGGACATGCCGCGCATCACGTTCAACGGAGCGGAACCCTCCAGAGAACCGCTGCCCAACGGCTGCAATTCCGGGATCGTGATCTGACTGTAATCCAATTCAGCCACCCGCACCCGGGGAGCTTTGAACTTTATGCGGTTGGGAGTTTTGATCGTATTGGCTTTCAAATCCGCATTCACCGCCTCATTGGCTTTGCCGAATGCAGCATAGATATCTTCATAGCTCTTGCCTTTTGGCAGATTTTTCATCCGGCCGGACAACTTTTCATCCAACATTGTCATCACCCAGATGGAGTAACCATCAACGTTGGCGGCAGTGTAATATGCCCCTACGGTCAGGTCTTCCGGGTCATAGGTGTCCGGACGCAGCCATATCACATGGCGGTTATTGGGATGAGCAGCCCGGATGACCTGATTGTTCATGGCACATTTATCTGTCCAGCCGCTGCCGTTGTACAAATCCCACCCGTCAATGATCGCCGGAGTTTTATCAGTGGCAAGACTCCGGTTCAGTGCCTGTGCCTGCCAACCGTGGTGCGCGGGCATATAACCGAGGATCAGATCAGGATTGACGGCGTGAAGTTCATCGGCAAAAGTTTTGATGGCTTTTTCCACCTCCTGCTGGAAAAAACGGATATATTTTTCATCCAAACCTTTTTCTTTAAGCAGTTTGCCGCGTTCAGACGCCGGAACATCTTCCGGCAATCCGGCATTGACCGCACAAAAGCGTTTCCACGTTGCCGTATCGTAACTGACCCCGAAATTGAGTGTTTCGATGTCGATTTTAAGCGAGGCAAAAGGTATTTCATTCTGCAGTTTTGCCAAATCGTACATCGGCGCAAAAATCTGCCGCCAGACGGCAATATCATTCAACGCGAACGTATTTCTGGACTCTCTGCCCAGCGCATCGACAATACAGGGCAGAACCGCATGTTCCTCCCACTGCGGATAACGCACCGACGGTTTGGGATAAAGATAAAGCTGCAGGATCATCCCCTGCTTTTTTGCGGCATCGTAAAATTCTTTGAGTTCATGTTTATATTTGTAAACATCCATTTTACGACGGTCGGTCGAGTGGATTTTGAGATCGATGGAGTTGAATTTGTACTGCCCCATTTTTTCAATGGTATACAACACATGATCTTTGGGCATACCGAAAAAGAATCCGGTGTAACCGGAAAGGATCCTCTCCGGAAGTTTCACTTCAGCAGCACCGAGTACCGCCGCCGCAAATAACGACAGCATCAACAAACTTCTTTTCATGTGAATATCCTCCTTATTTTATTTACGCATCACTGGTGTATACCGTGTATACTTTCAATAAAATATATCATTGCAAAGGAAAATATTCAAGCTGGAACGGATAATTTTCCGTGGAAACTACTCTTTGAGTTTGCGGCAGCTGGTACGCTGGATCAATTCTCCGGCGATACGCATGGAGTTCCAGACGGTTCCATCCTGCCGGGAGCGGGTATCCAGCAGCATTTTTCCCATCAGATCACCAACTTCAGCGTGACGGACTCTGGTCGTGGTGAAGTTGTATGCGGCGAATGCCGGATCATCATCAAAAGTCACCAGATTGAAATCACTGCCCGGGACAAGTCCGCGTTTTTCTGCAGTATCCATCAACTCTGCTGCCGACATGGGGTGAAGCGGTGCTAAAATCAATTCTTTATCCGCCAATGCCCGGTCAAGGCAAAACTCCATCTCAAAACGGTTGTGCGCCGGATACTCCGGACGGGTGGTTTCAGCCCCCTGAAAACCCAGTTCCAATCCGGTAATGCGATTCTTGTGCCAGATACAGCTGCTGTAGACGTTCGCCCCGGGGATCAGCATACGTTTGAAACCGTTTTTCCGCAGCAGAACTCCCATGCGGATAGCATCACCCATATTGTCCATATTGACCGAGTTTGCAAAATCCAGCCGGGAAACATCGTTACCCCGGTTGAGCATGAATATCGGTGTGGAAACGTCGATCAGCAGATCACTGTTGAAATTGAGAAAATCACTGTCCTCGCTGTCAGGAAAGATGGTCAATCCTGCCGCTCCGGTACGCATGGATTCCTCAATGATCTTCTGCAGATCCTCCCGCCTCCCCGGGATCGTCAGGTAATGCACGCGCAAACCTGCTCCGGAAAGACGCTCCTCCATAGCGGCAAATGTCCGGTCGTTCCAGTGGATAAAGTGCGGAGTAGCGGATTTCAGACAATAGACCACCCGGCTGCTGTCATTGAGCAGCTGCTGGCTTTCTCCGGCATCGGGCATGGCGACGACCACCGTCCCCGCCCGTTTGCGGCTGATGATGATCCCCTGCTGTTTGAGCTGCTCCAGAGCCCGGAACACATTGATCCGGGAAGTTCCGAAGCGTGCCGCCAGTTCCCTGTCAGTCGGCAGACGGGAACCGATCTGGAACTTTCCTGATACGATCTCTTCGACCAATGCCCGGAATATTGCGTGTTTTTTGTCTTCTGCTGTCATAGGGTATTAAAGTAATGTATTTACAGTCATTCTATGTAAATATAACACGCGAAAATGGAAAAATCAAAAGAAAATTGCATTTTTTTCAACAATGCTCTTGCAATATCGGTACTTTTGCTGTATAATATGCTCAACAAGCAAGAGCATTACATAAAGCCAATGCTCTTCAACTGTAAAAAAAGAGGGGCAAAAAAATGAAACGTACCACATCAAAAACTATGAAATGTTTTTCACTTCAGCGTGCTGAAGTGAAGCCCTGGGGCTTCACTT
>SUWK01000028.1:15602-27551 GCA_015061525.1 Lentisphaerota bacterium | reverse complement strand
GCTTTGCTCGCATGGAAATGCTCGCAAAGTACATTCGCATGCGGACTGCGCGCTCGGCGGCAACCGCCTCGCACCCGTGTGTTGAACGTCCCACGGAGGGCATCAACCAATATCGGGAACAGAGCCTAAAAAAAATATTCCGATGCTGTTTTTTTACCATTTCAGTGCTATCAATTTCAATTGAAAAGTGCTACATTATCCATAAGGACAACTTATCACATTTTAACGCCGGCAAATTTTTCCAAAAAACAGAAGGAGTGAAATAAAATGAGAACACAGAAAACCTGCTGCGGTTCAGTTTTGAACCGGAAACCCCATAGATTCACGCTGATCGAACTGCTGGTAGTGATCGCGATCATTGCTATATTGGCGGCAATTTTGCTTCCCGCTCTCAACTCCGCCAGGGAACGCGGACGCAGTGCCGCATGTATTTCCAATTTGAAACAACAAGGACTGGCTCTGACCAATTATTCCGATGATTACTCTTACATTATCAGGGCGATGGGGCTGAATATCAACACTGCAGTAACCACTAACCGGGCATTGACCTGGATCGGAGCCCTGCGTTATCTTAAATATATTGCTGATAAAAACGCTTTTCTCTGTTCCTCTTTGCAGACCACCAGAGTCAATGCTGAGCAGGATCGGCAGAGTGCCAATGACATGTACCGCAGCGGATACGGTATAAATTATGTCATAGCAACCGGCAGATTCCGGCGCGGTCAGGATCAGGGAACCGGAGCCGGCAGCAAAACCAATACCGCGCCTTCTGATATTCTGCAGCCGAGTGCAGCTTATTATGTCATGGATACGCTCCGCGAAGATGCCAACGGTCTTACCGGCAGTTTTCTGATGGCGTACAAAAAAAATTCCGGTGTTTCCAGCGATGAAGGTACTCCCGATGCAAAGCGTCACAAAGATAAACTGAACATCCTTTATTTGGATGGTCACGCCAATTCAATGCAGGCTGAAGCTGCTGATCCCTATAAATCGCTGGGAGGTACGGAATCCGGAGATAATTTCAAACTTTTGGAGTTCAACGGTTATAAAGACTGGGATTAATTGATGGGAAAATCAGTAATTTTTTCGCTTTTGTCAGTAATCTCGCTGACATTATCAGGATCTGAAACTCCGGGCAAGTGGATTTTTGAAACTCATCACGGCGGTAAAGGCTCCGGCGGAATCGTTACGTCTGCTGCCCGCAGCGGCAAAAACTCTTTCAGATTGGAAAAAAGCAACGCTGTCGGTTGGGTAAGTATCAGATCGGTCGAACCGTTTTCTGTAAAGGCCGGAGTCAAATATGCCTTCGGCGGCTGGTTTCACACTCAAAATTCTGATTTGCAAAGTATGCTGTTTTTCCGGGTAACACGCTCGAAGGATGAAATTCCGGAATATGATGATAATGTTGATAAATCAAATGGTGTTTTCTCACAGTCGGTTCTGGTCAATGCCCTGCCCGGTGAATGGAAGCGGCGGGTGATCCACTTCCAAAGCGATAAAGATGAAAAAGTCTATCTGCACTGCCTGCTTTTCGGTAATCCGGCGCATGTTCTGCTGGATGATATAACTTTTGCACCGGCAAATTTCAAAGTTCCCAAACTGCCATTTGAAAAACGTTTTGAGTTCCCGTTTACTGCAGAACAGGTAATAAAACATTCCGCCGCCCGTCAAAAAAATTCCATGACCGTAAAAAACGGAACTCTGCTGCTTAACGGGAAACCGGTTCTGCCGGTATTTTATAAGCAGGAAAACCGCCGTCCGGAACAAAACCGGTATGAGGAATTCTCTGCTGCTCAAGTACCGTTTTCCGTAGCGACGGTCTTCATCTCTCAAGTCTACGAACAACGCGGGGTGGTTCTACCGGGAGGCAGGATCGATTTTGCAAGGGTTGACGAACTGCTGCTGCGGGCTCTGCGCCGGAATCCGGATCTCAATTTGATTGTGGAATTCGTCATCCTCGAACCGTATCCCGGATGGGCAGAGTGCTACCCGGATGATGTCTGGCAGAATGAAAAAGGTGAAAAAGCCTATACCTCATGGGGCAATATACAGGGCTATACAAAAGATATAAAACGGCTGCCTCCTCTGAAAAATAAAGATTTGCGCTACAGTTACATGCCGTCATATTCCTCGGAAATATTCCGGGAAAATATCTCTTCCTGCCTGACGGAGATCGTCAGGCATATTTCGGCGTCACCTCTGGGAAACGCCGTTGCCGGCTACCATATCGGCGGCGGTCATGACCACCAGTTTCAATACCCGAAACCGGACTATTCTCCGGCAGCACTGCGGGCGTGGAGGAAATTCTGCAAAAATCCCAAGGCTGCGATCCCCCGGATGAACCGCAGTGATGAATACGGTACGGCTTTTACAGCCTCCCCGACAGATAACCTCTATTGGAAATTCCGGGAATCTCAGGTTTGGCTGGTAAAAAACAGTTTTGCCGGAGCAATCAAAAGAGCCGCCGGCAAGCCGGTGACGGTTTCCACTTATCTTGGCGCGCCTGAAAATTACATGCCGCATCCACAGGCAATGAGCAATGTAGATATCATCGTATCCATCACACCTTATGCTTTCCGCAAATCCGGATATCCGGTCGGTGGAACTCTGCCTGAAGAAAGTTATGCTTTGCACAACAAAATTTTCCTCAACGAACTTGACCTGCGCTGCTGGAACTATATCACTGACAACGAAGTAAGAGATCATTACATTTCAGTATCCCGAACCTTTACCGAGTGGAGAAATGTCCACCGCAAACTGGCAGGCATGATGATTGCCAAAGATTCCGCATGGTGGTATTACACGATGTCGCACTATTTTGATGACTTGCGGATAATGAATGATATCTCGCGGACGGTACAGATCGCCGGCCGGGTCGCTGCCATGCCGGAAAATCCTGAATTTTCGCCGGGATTGTGCATCGTCCGCAGCCGCTCCAATGATTTTGATGCCGCTGCGGAATTCAATATCAGTAAAGATGTCAAAATGTACCCGCTGGCAAGAAGTGTTTTTGAACGTTCCGGAGTGCCTTTTGTAACACATTATCTGGATGATATTTTAAAAAATCCGGAACTGCAGAACTATTCCATATATCTGTTTTTACACAATACCAGAATAACATCAAAGGATAAATCCGCCATATCCGAACTGCTGAAAAACCGCAACCGGATATTGATATGGATCTACGGCACCGGACTTTTGAATGAATCCGGCATGGATATTGCCGGGATACGGAAACTAACCGGAATGAATGTTGAAATTTTCCCGGGAAATACCAGACGTACACCGCTGTTCACTGCTCATCCACTGGTAAAAGGAGCGCCTCCGATGTCCGGAATGGGTGAATTGCGTTACAGTATTTTTGCACTTGCCGGTTCATCGCAACATATCGCCCGTGGCCAGCAACTGACGGTACAGGATGATGAAAAAGTGGAAATTCTTGCCAGATATGCCGAAGATTCCCGTCCGGCAGTCGCCATGCGCCGCTTTGATGATTGGATCAGTGTATACTGCGCTGCGCCGTGGGGGATCTCTCCGGAATTGATCAATCAACTGGCAAAGCTCAATGGAACATTCATCACCGCCGCCCCCGGGCAGAGCATATTTACAAGTGATCGTTTCATGTCGCTTCATGCGCTGAAAAGTGTAAAAGGTTTTGAAATCACTCCACCGCCGGGGACCCGGCAGGCGGTAATACCGGATACCGGAAAAATCATTCCGGTGAAAAACAACCGGATAACTCTGGACATCAACTGTGGAACTACATATTGGCTGATATTTGAACAATAATTCAAAGATACATGGATTTATAACAATGAAAAAAGTTTTATTTTTCCTGGCAGTTTCAATTTCGATCCCGCTGTCGGCAGTGGTGAAATTACCGGCGGTATTTTCCAATCACGCCGTACTGACAAAAAGCAGCAAAACTGCAATTTTCGGTACTGCCGATCCGGGAGAGGATATCATGTTGACTTTCGCCGGAAAAAATGCTTCAACCGTTGCCGGAGCCGATGGGAAATGGTGCATTTATCTCAACCTTGCCGATACTGCTCCCGGTCCTCATGTATTGAAAGTAAATCATCTGACCTTCAATGACATTCTGATAGGTGAAGTCTTTTTGGCATCCGGTCAGAGCAATATGGCATTTCAACTGAAAAGATCAGAAAATTTTCAGGAAGCAAAATCCTTGCCTGCCAACCGTTATCTGCGGACTTTCAATGTAACTCCAACCTCATCAAAACTGCCGCTTGCCGATGTCAGAGGACAATGGATCATCGCCGCACCCGATACTGTCGGAAACTTTTCTGCGGTCAGTTATTTCTTTGCCCGGAAAGTACAACATACACTGAAAAATCCGGTCGGTATCATAAACGCCAGCGTCGGTGGAACCGAAATCGAATGCTGGATGAGCAAGGAAGCTCTTGCCAAATATCCTCCGGCCGTCAAAGAAGGGAAAAAACGCGATGAGAAATATGATAACTATTCTCTTCTGTATCAGGAATTTTTGGAAAAGAACCGGGCATGGGAAAAGAAATATAACCGGATCGATGACATCCATGCCCTTCCACCGGCAGATGCCGTATGGAAACCGGCAGTACCGCCGGTGGCGTTCGGAAACGGCATCTATTTTCTGCGGACAAAAGTAAATATTCCCGAAAAAAATGCAGCAGCAGGGTTCCGGATCAACCTCATGCGTACATATTCTCCGGTAGCATTGTATATTGACGGTAAACTTATTTCCGCAAAAAAAGATGATACTGCCTATAAAATGAATTATTTCACCTGCAATATTCCCAAAGGTAAAATTTCTGCAGGCCCCCATGAAATCATTCTGCGTTACTTTGTTTCCCATGACCGGGTGCGGCTGCCCCGGGTGATATATTTCGGTAACATCCCCGCAGATGAATCACAGTGGGAAATATTCTGCGGCAAAAATTTCGGCAAACCGGATCCCGCCGCTGTCAAAGAACGTCCCCGGCAGCCGGGAATGCTGCCCAGTTACAACCGCCTGTGGTCGCGGCTTTTCAACGGTATGATCCATCCTCTGATACCTTATACTTTTTCCGGAATCATCTGGTATCAGGGTGAAAGCAATGCCGGCAACGCCGCAGCTTACCGGGAACTTTTCCCTGCGATGATAAATAACTGGCGCAAATGCTTTGAGAATGCTGAACTGCCATTTTTCTACTGTCAGCTGGCGGCGTATATGCCTAAAAGCAGCAATGCGGCAGATTGCGGCAATTGGCCGTTGCTCCGCGATGCCCAAAGTGCAGCATTGCGTCTGCCAAATACCGGCATGGTTGTATTGACCGATGCCGGAGAAGCACAGGATATCCACCCGCTTGACAAAGCAACTCCCGGCACACGTCTGGCGGCACTGGCCCTGAAACAAATTTACCGGCAAAACATTTCTTCCGATGTTCCGATAGCGGTAAAAGCAGTCAGAAACGGAAAAACTGTGACGGTATCATTTTCCGGAGACGGGTTGACAGCCCGTCAGCTCCCGGAGTATCACCACCTGACAAAAAACGGCGGAAAACGGGAAAAACTGCTCCGCAATTCTCCGGAAGCCCAGCTTGAAGGTTTTGCTCTGTGCGGTAAAGACGGCAAATGGCATTGGGCTGATCATGCAGAGATCAAAGGCAATACCGTTACAGTTTCTGCCGAAAAAGTACCTTTGCCTGTCAAAATCCGTTTCGGTTGGATGAATAATCCGACAGTCAATCTCTATGGCAGATCCGGATTTCCGGCTGTCCCCTTTGAGTTGCCGCTCATGTAATGTCCCGGTTGAAAAAAACACAGCATTCCTCATCCGCCGGTCTGTTTTTCCTTGCAAAATGACATTGCATATGATATATTAACGGCATGATATCAGAAATTACTCAAATAACACAGGGAAGAGATGATGGAACAGCAAAAACTCACGGCTGGCGGTGTGCAGTTCATCCCGCAGCTTGCAGCAGTACAACAGATAATATATCTGAATTTTGACATAGAATCAACCTCATATAACAACGAAGTCCCCACTCCCGCAAATGCGGAAGTCCAGGACTCCTTTTTGAATGCTGAACGCATTGCCGGTATTATTGACCGGCTCAATACTTCATTTTCGCCTTCAGGAATCCGTTTTGTCACCGAAGCTCCGGGAAACGAAGCATATTCCGCCATTTTTATCAGCGATGCCGGATCAGCTGAAACAGTTGAGAAAGAATTTTTGAACCGTTCCGGCAGTGCCGTTATCCTTATCGACCGCACCGGCAGTGATGCAGAGATCATTTCTGCCATCAGCAGTAAAGTCAACCAATTATCCGGTTCGACCGGATACGGCAGCAAAAACTCAGACATTTATGTTCAGAAAAACGGTGAAACCATCACCGGTGAAAAAATTATCTCCAGCGGCGATGTTCTGGAAAACGCGGCCATCGGTTCCAACGGTTCGCTGCACATCCTCAAAGACGGCATTGCCAACAGCACCACTGTCGGGTCACGCGGTCACATGACCGTTTCAAGCGGCGGTCTTGCCAATAAAACCACCGTCAACACCGATGGTATAGCGATCGTTTCAAGCGGTGGGTCGGCAAACTCTGTCACCGTTAATTCCAGAGGATATCTGCGGGTCTATGAGACCGGGGAAGTGAATGCTCTCAAAATCAATTCCGGCGGTGTCGCTTTTATTTACAGCGGCGGCACGGCAACCGATATCGACTGGACTCCGTGTGTAGGTTCCGTAAACATTGCTGATGGAGCTTACGCAACTTTCAAAAGCAATTATTCCGGTGTTTATTTAGGTTCCGGAAATGTCCTGCTCTCATCGGCAAGCTCCATGAACGGCAAAAGTGTTGCCGGTTCCATGTACATTATGAATAACGGTATGGCAGAAAATACCACTGTCAACAGAGGCAGTGTCTGGGTCGCCGGCGGCGGTTCCGCAAATAATATCACCCTCAACGGTGGAGCTGTATTCGTTTCAGATGGAGCCGAAGTCAACGATGCAGTCATTCAAACCAACGGTACTCTGAATATTTCCAATGGAGGCAGCGCCGGAAATGTCACCGTCCACTCCAGAGGATATATGTATATCCGGGAAGGAGGATGCGTTGATACGCTGACTGTGAATTCCGGCGGTATCGTGCAAATCTACAGCGGCGGTACGGCAACCAATATCATCTGGACTCCCTGTGTGGGTACATTGCGGATCACCGAGGGTGCCGATGCAGTTTTTGCCAATACTTATTCCGGAGTTTATTTCGGTTCCGGTGATCTGCTGCTCTCTTCGGCAAAGACGATGAATGATAAAGATGTAACCGGTTCCATGTACGTAATGAATGACGGCATTGCCAACAGTACACTTCTGTACTCCCGCGGTTCAATGTTTATTTCTTCCGGCGGCATAGCAAACAGCACCACTCTTAACGCTCAAGGCGTCATGTATATCTCCAGCCACGGTCAGGCCAGTGACACCGTTATCAATGACCGGGGATACATGTGTATCCAAAACGGCGGTTCCGCAAATAACATCACCCTCAATAACGGAGGTGTTCTGAATATTTCAAGCGGAGGAACTGCCACCAATCTTGATTGGACTCCGTGTATCGGCAGTCTGACGGTCGATGAGAATGCTTATGTGACTTACGCCGGCAATCATTCCGGAGTATACTACGGTTCCAACAACACGCTGGTGTCACACGCGATGAATATGAGTGATCAGGTCGTTGTACAGCGGGCTTCGATGTATGTCATGGACAAGGGTATTGCGACCTCTACGATCGTCGGGTTTGAAATAGATACCTCTTCAGGAAATTCAACCACATTGTCGGCATTCGCGGATCTGCTTTATGTCTCTTCCGGAGGAACCGTCTACGATACCACACTGAACTGGGGATACCTCTGGCTCCGCGGCGGTACTGCGAACTCAACTCAAATAAATTGCGGCGGAAACTTCTGGATCTCCGCAGGTGCGGTCGCGAACTCCATTACAGTAAACTCCAGCGGATTTCTCTATGTTTCCTCCGGCGGCACGGCAAACGCCGTCAATGTGGCTGTCAGCGGTCAGGTGGAGGTATTTTCCAGCGGTGTTGTAAATTCTGCAGTGTTGAAAAGTGCTTCTGTTTTTGTTTACTCCGGAGGCAGTGTCAATTCGGCATCGCTTGATGCTGACGGTTATCTCCGGGTATCCGAGGGTACGGTCAACTCCACGACAATAAATTCTGCAGGCTATCTCCGGCTCTACGACGGCGGAGTTGCCCAAGCCACCACGGTGAAATCCAACGGATTTCTCCACATCTATGATGGTGGACATGCCAACTCCACCACGTTAAGTTCCGGCGGTAATCTGGCAGTCTCCTCCGGCGGATCGGCAACTTCAACCACGGTCAAAGCCGGCGGCAGTTTCAGTCTGCACCCGGGCGGTTCGGCAGAAAAAACCAACGTAAGTTCAGCTTCTTTCTACGTCTATGACGGCGGACATGCAAATTCCACCACGCTGACAGAAGCCAAACTCTGGGTTTATGAAGGAACTGCCAATTCCACCACACTGAACTCCAACAGCTATTTCGTGGTCTCCTCCGGAGGCAGTGCCGGTGTAACATTGATAAGCTCCGGTACATTCTATGTTTACGATGGAGCAAGAGCTGACTCGACCACCGTGGAGAAAGGTACTTTCTGGGTCTCCGGCGGTACTGTAAACTCCGTTACGGTCAACAACGGCGGCTCGCTGCGGATCTATGATCAGGGTGATGTAAACTCCGTCACCATCAACTCCGGTGCTGCTCTTACCATCTCATCCGGCGGTACTGCAGCAAATATCACCATGAATTCCGGCGGCACTCTCAACCTCAATTCCGGCGGTGTCATATCGAAAACCGACATTGATTCTGCCAAAGTTTATATCTATGACGGTACCAGAGCTTATTACACTTCGATGCAAAACGGAACACTCTGGTTCTACGGCGGCACTCTCAGTTCCACGACGATGAACTCCAATGGTATTCTCCGTGTTCACTCCGGTGCCAATGCCAAAGCCACCACGGTGAACAACAACGCTTCTCTCGTAATCTCCTCCGGCGGTAAAGCAGTCGGAACCACAGTCAATTCCGGCGGTGAACTCAAAATCTCTGCCGGTGGAATACACAGCGGATCTTTACAGATCGATTCGGCAGCAGCTTTCGTAAGAGCCTACGACGGAGCTACGGTCGATTTCACAGTCGCCGGCAGAAGCGTAAATGACAGCTATCTCATTAATAATTTATCTTTGCTTACCGGAAATCCGACTTATACGATCACGGTGAGCGACACTCAGGAAAGCGGTTCTTACAAACTGGCACAGGGGGCATCATCTTTCAGCACAAGTGTTTCCATCGGTAACGGAAAAACCGGTTTCGGAACTCTTACTGTCAACAGCAATACGGTCAGATACAATGGTACATCCTACACTCTCAAGCAATCCAACGGCAATCTGACCCTTAATGTCGTCAGTTCCGGTACTCCGGATCTCTGCATCAGAGATTATGAAGTTTCCAGCACCTCCATCAACAAAACCGGTTCGGTCAAACTGACCTTCAAATATGTCAATAACGGTACCGGGACGGCGGCGGCAAGCGTATTGAAAGTTTTCGATGGAGATACATTGCTGCGTACGTTCTCAATGGGCAGTATCGCCGCTGGAGACAGCAGAAATTGTACCGTCACGGTCAACGGCAGTACACTCGGAACCGGAGCAAGAAAGTTGTATGTGGTCGCAGATGCCGATAATCAAATCACTGAATCCAGCGAAAGCAACAACCGCGCATACCGGACAGTAACAGTCAAAAACGTTGCTGTCAAAGCCGATCTTTGCATCAAAAATTATGAAGTATCCAGCACATCCATCGGCAAAACCGGTTCGGTCAAACTTAACTTCAATTACGCCAATACCGGCAACGGGAATGCTGCTGCAAGCGTGCTGAAAGTTTACGATGGCGACACATTGCTGCGTACGTTCTCAATGGGGACTCTTGCCGCCGGAAGCAGCAGAAATTGCACGGTCACGGTCAACGGCAGTACCCTCGGTACCGGAGCAAGAAAGTTGTATGTGGTCGCAGATGCTGATAACCAAATCTCTGAATCCAACGAAAACAACAACCGCGCATACCGGACGGTCACAGTCAAAAATATGCCGGACTTATGTATTCAGAATTATGAAGTATCCAGCACATCCATCGGTAAAACCGGCTCGGTCAAACTTAATTTCAAATACACCAACAAAGGCACTGCCGCAGCGGCAGCAAGTGTATTGAAAGTTTATGATGGTGATACATTGCTGCGTACGTTCTCCATGGGGACTCTTGCCGCCGGAAGCAGCAGAAATTGTACCGTCACGGTGAACGGCAGTACACTTGGTACCGGAGCAAGAAAATTGTACGTGGTTGCAGATGCCGACAATCAAATCACAGAAGCCGATGAAAACAACAACAGCTCCTACCGGATAGTAACAGTCAAAAACATGGCAGACTTGTGTATTCAGGATTATGAAGTTTCCAGCACGTCCATCTACAAAAACGATTCGGTCAAACTTACTTTCAAATACACCAACAAAGGTACTCTTGCAGCACCGGCAAGCGTTCTGAAAGTCTACGATGGTGACACTCTTTTGCGTACATTGTCCATGGATAGTGTTTCTGCCGGAAGTTATCGCAACGCCACTGTCACGATTCTCGGCAGTACACTTGGCACCGGAGCAAGAAAATTGTATCTGACAGTCGATGCCGATAATCAGGTCACCGAATCTGACGAAAACAACAACCGTGCATACCGGACGGTCACGGTCAAAAGTCCGGCGGACTTGTGTATTCAGAATTATGAAGTTTCCAACACGTCCATCAGTAAAAATGAATCGGTCGTATTGAGTTTCAAATATGCCAATAACGGTGCCGGAGCTGCAGGAGCAAGTGTAGTAAAAGTTTACGATGGCGATACGCTTTTGCGGACATTATCCATGGACAGTGTTGATGCAGGCGGTTATCGCAATGCCACTGTCACGATCCGCGGCAATATGCTCGGCACCGGAGAAAGAAAATTGTATCTGGTCGCAGATGCTGATAACCAGGTCGCCGAATCAAATGAAGCAAATAACAGATTATACCGAACCGTCACAGTATCCGATCCGGCAGATTTGTATATCACTGATTATGAAGTTTCCAACACGTCCATCAGTAAAAATGAATCGGTCGTATTGAGTTTCAAATATGCCAATAACGGTGCCGGAGCTGCAGGAGCAAGTGTAGTAAAAGTTTACGATGGCGATACGCTTTTGCGGACATTATCCATGGACAGTGTTGATGCAGGCGGTTATCGCAATGCCACTGTCACGATCCGCGGCAATATGCTCGGCACCGGAGAAAGAAAATTGTATCTGGTCGCAGATGCTGATAACCAGGTCGCCGAATCAAATGAAGCAAATAACAGATTATACCGAACCGTCACAGTATCCGATCCGGCAGATTTGTATATCACTGATTATGAAGTTTCCAACACGTCCATCAGTAAAAATGAATCGGTCGTATTGAGTTTCAAATATGCCAATAACGGTGCCGGAGCTGCAGGAGCAAGTGTAGTAAAAGTTTACGATGGCGATACGCTTTTGCGGACATTATCCATGGACAGTGTTGATGCAGGCGGTTATCGCAATGCCACTGTCACGATCCGCGGCAATATGCTCGGCACCGGAGAAAGAAAATTGTATCTGGTCGCAGATGCTGATAACCAGGTCGCCGAATCAAATGAAGCAAATAACAGATTATACCGAACCGTCACAGTATCCGATCCGGCAGATTTGTATATCACTGATTATGAAGTTTCCAACACGTCCATCAGTAAAAATGAATCGGTCGTATTGAGTTTCAAATATGCCAATAACGGTGCCGGAGCTGCAGGAGCAAGTGTAGTAAAAGTTTACGATGGCGATACGCTTTT
>SUWK01000028.1:0-15592 GCA_015061525.1 Lentisphaerota bacterium | reverse complement strand
ATTATGAAGTTTCCAACACGTCCATCAGTAAAAATGAATCGGTCGTATTGAGTTTCAAATATGCCAATAACGGTGCCGGAGCTGCAGGAGCAAGTGTAGTAAAAGTTTACGATGGCGATACGCTTTTGCGGACATTATCCATGGACAGTGTTGATGCAGGCGGTTATCGCAATGCCACTGTCACGATCCGCGGCAATATGCTCGGCACCGGAGAAAGAAAATTGTATCTGGTCGCAGATGCTGATAACCAGGTCGCCGAATCAAATGAAGCAAATAACAGATTATACCGAACCGTCACAGTATCCGATCCGGCAGATTTGTATATCACTGATTATGAAGTTTCCAACACGTCCATCAGTAAAAATGAATCGGTCGTATTGAATTTCAAATATGCCAATAACGGTGCCGGAGCTGCAGGAGCAAGTGTAGTAAAAGTTTACGATGGCGATACGCTTTTGCGGACATTATCCATGGACAGTGTTTCCGCTGGAAGTTACCTTGAAGCCTCCGTTACCATCAACGGCAGTATGCTTGGCACCGGAGCAAGAAAATTGTATCTGGTCGCAGATGCCGACAATCAAATCACCGAAACCAACGAGGGCAACAACCGTGCATACCGGACGGTCACGGTCAAAAGTCCGGCGGACTTGTGTATTCAGAATTATGAAGTTTCCAACACGTCCATCAGTAAAAATGAATCGGTCGTATTGAGTTTCAAATATGCCAATAACGGTGCCGGAGCTGCAGGAGCAAGTGTAGTAAAAGTTTACGATGGCGATACGCTTTTGCGGACATTATCCATGGACAGTGTTGATGCAGGCGGTTATCGCAATGCCACTGTCACGATCCGCGGCAATATGCTCGGCACCGGAGCAAGAAAATTGTATCTGGTCGCAGATGCTGATAACCAGGTCGCCGAATCAAATGAAGCAAATAACAGATCATACCGAACCATAACGGTCAACGATACATTCGACTTATTTATCACTGATTATGAATATGTCAAACAATCAGATTCTGTTGTGTTGAGCTTCAAATATGTCAACAACGGTACCGGGACAGCGGCACCGAGCGTGGTAAAAGTTTACGATGGCGATACGCTGCTGCGGACAGTATCCATGACAAGTGTTGCAGCCGGAAGTTATCTCGATGGTTCCATCACGATCAATAACAGTATGCTTGGCTCCGGAGCAAGAAAATTGTATCTGGTCGCAGATGCCGACAATCAAATCACCGAAACCAACGAGGACAACAACAGTGCCTACCGTACCGTTTCCGTCAATAAATCAGAGGCAGCTGCCGCCAAAGAAGACAATTTCTGGAATGTTTCCGGTACCGGCAGCACCATTGATGCACTCTGCGATGGCAACTACGCCGACCTCAGTGAATGGAGTCTGGAAAATTCAGCGGCCCTCACCCGCAGTGCCGCCGATATACTCACAACCGGCAATGAGGAAAGCAGACTGCTCAACTCGGGAAAACTTGCCGGATAAGGCGGGGTACCGCCGGAGGGAATTTCACTCTTCCGGCGGATTTTTCATGAAAACAAACGGCACAAATCATCCGCTGAACCGTTGAAAACACAACTTTCCGGGTGTTGATGCCGGAACCATGTCCGTTGGCGGCGGGCATACTGCCAGGTGGCAGTAACCAATTTTTCCAACAGCGTATCACGATCGTATCCGCCGTTGAGAAAGGTTGCGATCTGTTTATAACCCAGTGCCTGATGCGCAGTGGGAGCGGAAAAAAGTCCGGCGTTTATTGCTGAACGAGCCTCCTCTATCCATCCGGCATCCAGCATTTTTCCGGCGCGCGACGCGATACGCTCCTTGAGAACACTGCTTTCCAGTTCCAATGTAAACGAGCGCACATCGTAACGCAATTTACGCTCCTTTTGCTGTAAAGTCACGATGGATTTCCCGGTAAGCAGAAAAACCTCCAACGCCCGTATCAGCCGGCGGCGGCAATTTTTCCACCGTTCAAATGCCAATGGATCAACTTCTGCGGCACGTTTGTGAAGCAGTATCTCTCCGGCCTCGGAATCATACTTTTCATCCAGTTCCTTACGCAGTTCCCGGTCACCGGGCAAATCATCCAGACCGTAAAGCAAAGCTTTGAGATAAAGACCGGTTCCTCCGCACAGAATGGGTAACTTTCCCCGTGAACGGATATCGGCGATCACAGCATCAGCTTCCGCACAAAACCGGAAAACTTCCGATCGTTCCGACAGCTCATAGATTCCGGTCAGATGGTGCGGGATCAATGCTTTTTCTTCCGCTGTCGGTTGAGCTGTGCCAATGGGCAACGCCCGGTACAGCTGCATGGAGTCAACCGATACGATCTCTCCGCCGAGCTTGATCGCCGCCTGCAGAGCCAACGCACTTTTACCGGATGCGGTCGCCCCGGAAATGACCAGCAGCGGCGTATCCATCACTTTCCCCCCAAGCGGAAAATGATCTCCAGAAACTTCCGCACCAACCGGCAATGCGGCGGATACCGGAAAGGCAGATCAATATTTTTCAACTGGGTCATCACCGGTTTTTCATGAGTGAATACGGTAAATGTCTTTTCGCCGTGATAAGCTCCGAAACCGCTGAAACCAACTCCACCAAAAGGTATATGCATATTGGAAAAATGCAGCAGTACATCGTTGAATATTATCGCACCGCAGGAATAACGGCGGATAAGTTTGTTTTTCAAAGCTTCACTGCCTCCGAAACAGTACGCCGCAAGCGGCCGCTCTCCACTGTGCAGATGAACCCACAACTCCTCTTCCGTGGCAAACTCTTTCACCGGCAGAACCGGCCCGAAAACCTCACCGGAAAACAGCGGTGAATCATCCTCCAGCCGATCGATTACCGTAGGAGCGACCATCAGCTTCTGCGGATCGACATCTCCACCGGCAACCAGCCTGCCGCTGGAGATCAATTTTACCACCCGCTGATAAGATTCCTGATCCGGCAATGAACATAAATCCGGAGATTCCAAAGGATTTTCCCCGTACATCCGGCGGATTTCCGCAGCTATTTTATTGAGGAGTTTATCTTTAACACTTCTCTGAACCAGCAGATGATCCGGAGCGGCACACGATTGACCGGCGTTGAAAAACTTACCCCAGACGATTCGGCGGGCAGCCAGAGTCAAATTGGCATTTTCACCGACGATACAGGGATTTCTTCCGCCGAGTTCCATGGTTACCGGTGTCAGATTTTCTGCAGCTTTTGCCATGACCAGTTTACCGGTACTGCTGCTGCCGGTAATAAAAATATGATCGAACCTGGCAGAGAGCAGCTCCGGCAGAGTTACCGTATCATCCATTATCAGCACCTCATCGGAACTGAATACAGAACGCAGCACTTTCCGGATGGCTTCATTGGTATGCGGCGAGCGCGGCGACATTTTCAAAATTACCTGATTTCCGGCGGCATACGCACCGACAACCGGCTCCAATGTCAGCAGCAGCGGATAGTTCCATGTGGAAATCACCAGCACTTTACCATACGGTTCGCGGTAAAGCCGCGCGGATGCCGGAAAAGTCATCATGGAACCGGGCAATTTTCTGGAAATACTGAGGCGTTTCAAGTTCCGTTCCAAATACCGGATGATCTCTACCAGCGGAAAAAATTCCGACAACAACGTATCCAGTTGACTGCGGTCAAGATCAGCTACCAAAGCGGCATAAATCTCTGCCTTGGCGGCAATCAGTTTTTTGCGGAAATCCCGCAGCTTGAGCCGCCGGTTGCGCACTGTCGGCACACTCTGACAGGCACAACCGTTAAACTTTTTCACGTATGATAATTGCTGATCCTTATCCATTTTTCATTCACCGGACATATTCGATTTTTGCCCGGTGCCCGATGGAACACCAAATTTCATGGCCGTGGGTATTTTTCATTTTGCCCCATTCTGCGACAGTGATTTCCGCATCGCCGCGCTTACCGAGCAGCACGACTTCGTCTCCGGTTTGAGCATCCGGCAGCGCGGAAATATCGACCACGGTATAATCCATGGAGATCCTGCCGACGATCGGGCAATATTTGCCGCGGATGATCACTTTGCCCTGATTGCTCAATGCCAAAGGAATTCCATCGGCGTATCCGGCAGTCAGCACAGCAACTTTCACCGGCTTATTGGCAATAAACAAGCGGTAATATCCGACAGAATCACCGGGCGCAAGCTCCCGGATACCGCCGATGACCGTGGTCAGTTCCACTATCTGCCGACACGGAGCAGTAAAATTGTCACCATACATCATCCCGCCCGGACGGGCAAGATTGAACGGGGCTTCCACCGCCCGGGGAACTTTCACGATACCATCACCTGCGGCATGATGATAATGATCGAAATGCACACCGGCAGCATCCAGAGCGTTTTTCACCTGAATGAAACGGTCAATTTGCAAGTTGCAGAAATAGATATCCGGAGGAGCTGCGACCGCAAAATGTGAAAAGAGCGAATCCGGATGCAATCCCGGCAGCTTGAAAATATTTTTCACTGTTTCCACAGCTTGATCCGCCCGGATGCCAAGTCTGCCCATGCCGGTATCGATCTTCACTGCCAACCGGACACTCTTGTTCTGTTTTACCGCCTCTTGCGAAATAAGTTCCGCTGTATGCAGATCACCGGCAGGACAGATGATCCCTGCCGCCACAGCTTCGGGGATCTCCCACGGCGGCAATACACCGAGTATCTGGACATCCAACCCCAGTTTCTGCAGCTCCAAAGCCTCATCCAACGTAGCAGCTGCGAAGCGGTAAGCCCCGGCATTTTTCAATGCTTCGCCTATCGCCGCAGCCCCCATGCCGTAAGCATCATATTTGAGTACCGGCATCAATTTGCATGATTTTGCACAGCTTTGGAGATAAGCGAAGTTTTTCTCCAACTGTGCCAGATCGATCCGGTAAACGATCCGTGAACCGTTCATTGCTCAAGCCTCTTTTCAATCTGATTATTTCGCGTATTCGACCGAACGGGTCTCGCGGATAATGGTAACTTTGATCTGACCGGGATAAGTCATCTCTTTTTCAATACGTTCACAGATCTCTTTTGCCAGCATCTGCGCTTCACCCTCACTGACCTTCTCCGGAACAACGACCACCCGGACTTCACGTCCGGCCTGCAGAGCAAAACAGCTCTCCACACCGGGGAAATCATGAGCGATATTTTCCAATTGTTCCAAACGTTTCAAATACAATTCAGTAGTTTCACTGCGGGCACCGGGACGGGAAGCACTGAGAGTATCGCAGATATTGATGAGGATATCATAGAGAGATTCCGGCTCAATTTCGCCGTGGTGCGCTGCAACAGCATGAACAACATCTTTTGCTTCGTTATATTTACGCAGCACATCGGCACCGATCTGGGCGTGCGGCCCCTCAACCTCATGGTCAATAGCTTTGCCAAGGTCGTGAAAAAGACCGATCCGTTTGGCTTTTTTCTCATCCAACCCCAGCTCAGCAGCGATAATACCCATGAAATAAGCCGTTTCCAATGAGTGCTGCAGCACATTCTGCGAAAAACTGTAACGGTATTTCAAACGGCCGAGCATCTTCATGATCTGGGGAGAAACACCGGGGATACCTGTTTCCAGCACCGCTGCTTCACCGACCTGAAAGAGTTCTTCTTCCTGTTCTTTGGCGATTTTTTTAGCCAGATCCTCCACTCGGGTGGGATGGATACGTCCGTCACCGATGAGTTTTTCCATCAGCTTGCGGGCAACCTCTTTACGCACCGGGTCAAAGCAGCTGATCACCACCGCTTCAGGCGTATCATCAATGAGGATACTCACTCCTGTGGCACTCTCTATCGCCCGGATATTGCGTCCCTCACGACCAATGATACGGCCCTTCATCTCATCGCTGGGCAGCGGAATAGTTGCCGTCGTGCGTTCGTAAGTACAGTCAGAAGCGTACCGCTGCATAGCATACGTCAGAATGCGGCGCGCCTCTTTTTCGCTGCGCTCTTTTGCCTCTTCCAGAACATTGCGGACAACCAGACCGGATTCATTGCGAACCTCGTTTTTGAGTTTTTCCAACAGAACTTCCCGCGCTTCTTCCCGGGAGTAACCGCTGATACGCTCCAATTCATCAATCTGCCGTGAAATACTCTTGTTGAGTTCCTGTTCGCGGTTGGCGACACGTTCGCGCATCTGGGCGATCTCCGCTTCCTGTTTTTCGATGCTTTTCAGTTTGGCATCCATAGAATCAGCACGGCGATCCAGCAGTTCTTCGCGCTGAGCAAGACGTTTTTCCACATTGGATTGCTCACGGCGGCGTTCTTTGAGTTCAGCTTCGCACTCCTCGCGCATCTTAATAGTTTCACCCTTGGCAGAAACTCTGGCGTCGCGGAGCAAATGCTCTGCTTCCCGTTCTGCATCGGAACGGATCTTCTCCGCACTGCGTCCGGCGGCATCGCGGCGGATGCGCTGGATCCCCAGCACAACCACAAGCGTAACAGCAACGGAAGCTGCAGCGGAGATAGCAATGACAGTCAATACTTCCATCTTTCATTCTCCATTTTATTCATTCCCTGCAATTTCAACAACTTCCCTTTCGGTCACGATCCAGTTGACTGGCTTATCGTGTTCCGCGCCGGGCAATGCATTTTCTGAAAGCTGGCATGAATATATCACCGCCACTGACGGCATCTTCACTCCGGCGAGCAGGCGATCATAAAATCCGCCGCCGCGCCCCAGCCGGCACCCCCGACGGTCACAAGCTACCGCCGGAACCAGAAACAGCACTTGGGAAGCAAGAAAACCCGGTTCCGCCGCCGGTAGGGACGGTGACGGTTCGGGGATTCCGTATTTACCCGGCAGCAAATCCCGCTTAATGTCTTCGACGGCAACCATTTCGTAGACGCCGGAATGCGCTGCGAAACGCGGCAGAAAAAGCCGTTTGCCCCGAAATATCCGGGTGAGGTCAGGTTCAGCACCGAATGGGATGAATGCCGCTATATTTTCGGCATTGCGGAAGATTTCCATGGCACAGATATTTTCGCAGATGGCGGCATCAAATACCTGCCGCGCATCCGGAGAAATCGCTTTGCGTCTGGCGGCAAACTCCCGCCGGAACGCTTTTTTTTCCATCTCCATCAATCCATCGGTCATACCGGTTCCTCCGGTGATTTTCAACGGCGGATCAAGGGGGAAACGCAAAAGCGAGAAAAATTCTGCCATCTGAAACAGGCGGCATACACTTTTCAAAAAGAAAGTCCGTCTGTCAGGCAATGCTTCTTTCTCTGCCGGAAAATCACATGGAGCATCAAAAACACTCCTTCATCCACCCATTCGGAAACACGTTTCCTCACGGCTCCGGCGTTCTATTCCATTTCCGCCTTGACGGCGGAGATTTGCGAAACCCGCTTTCCGCCACCCGCTGTAACGGCAGTTTTTTCAGAGAACACACTACTGCTGAACTTCGCTCCGGCGATCGATTCACTGCCGGAAAAACTTCAGCTTCACATCTTTCTCCCTGAAATGACCGCCCTTTAACGGGGGCTACAAATCATTATATAAAAGCAAAAAAATGCTGCTGAAATTAAATATAACGCATTTTTGTCAAAAATAAAGTGCTTTTTATAAAAAAGTATTAAATATTTTTCATTCCAGGGGAAACAAAGCACAAAAAAAGACCGGGGAAGTGATTCCCGGTCTTTTTTAACGGTGATGTCCCAAATTTTGTGAAACGGAAGCATGAGGTTATAAACAAACATTTCTATCTGTGTATAAAACATACCACATAAGTTGTGATTTGTCAACCAAGCCGGTATGGATTTGATCCAACCGGTGGATGGATTGCGGAGGAAGGTCGTGTTTTGCGACGAGTACGGTGCAGGAGTGTACTATGTACTCGACTGCTCCGGCGCAGGAGCAAGGCGCGAGATTACCCGCAAGCCGCCACCGCAGGTTAGATTTTTCACAAAATTCAGGACAAAAACTTTTTAACAGAGTGCCAAATAAAATTACTTGGCAGCGAGCAGTTTGTCCGCCTGGGATTTTTTGTTGGCGGCGCGGTTGGCGTGGATGGTACCGGCCTTGACCGCTTTATCCAGACGGCTGGCAAAAGTTTTCGCCAGCTCGGTGGCGGCAGCATCGCCGGCGGCGACAGCAGCACGCAGTTTTTTCTCAATGGTTTTGAGTTCGCTGATCCGGGCGCGATTGCGCAGATTGGCTTTTTTGCTGGTGCCCAGACGTTTGACGGCAGACTTGGTATGTGCCATTTTTACTTTTCCTTCATTTTATGTATAAACAAAAAACACGTTGCAAACTTCACACAGATTGTTAATGTATCACATTTTTTCAAAAAAGCAAGTCCAAAGTACATTTTTTACTGAATAAAAGTTGTAAAATCTCCGCAAAACGGCATTTTACGCCATTTTATCCACTCCCTGCGGAAGAGCGGAAATAACAAATTTTTCCGACGGTTCATCCTGACGGAGAACCTGAAACCGGCAATCCGTCCGGTTCAATTCCTGCAGACGTCCGGCACACAAACCGGCAAGCATATCGTAATCGTTGCACTCTCTGCTCACATGTGCCAGCAGCAGCAGCCGGGAGGATTCCCCGAGCAGTTCACCGAGCAATCCGGCAGTTTCCAGATTTCCGAGATGCCCGCGAAATCCCAAAATGCGCCGTTTAAGTTCCAGCCGTCTCTGGGAGTTCATCAGCATTTCCCGGTCATAATTGCTCTCGATCACCAGTGCGTGACAGTTGCGCAAATGTCTTTTGACCGTCTCATTGACACAACCAAGATCCGTGGCTATACCTATTTGCAGCTCACCGTAACGCAATTGGAAACCGACCGTATCAACATCATGGGAAAGCGGAAAACTGGCGACATCAAAACCGCCGATCTCAAATTTAGCTCCTGGCTCGAATGCCCGCACCATACGCGGCAGATTCCGGTTGGCACGCAGACGCATGATCGTTTCCGGTGTCGCATAAAGCGGCAGGTCGAACATATCGCAGAAGACCCGTGCCCCGGCAGAGTGGTCACTGTGTTCGTGAGTAAGCAGTGCCCCGCACAATTTTGCCGGATCACAACCGCACTTTTCCATACGGTTAAGCAGCTCTTTACGGGAAAATCCCTGATCTATCAGCAGCGCACCTTTTGCTGATTCCACAAAAAATGCATTGCCGCTGCTGCCGCTGCCCAGTGAACTGAAAAAAACCTCTGTTTTACCCATATATCGAAAATTTTGCCATTTTTTTATATTTTGGAGTGGAAAAAAACTGTTTCTTAATTTAAATTCTATAGATGCAGTTTTCAAATCGTTTTTGAAGCTATTTTATAAAAAATTTTCCGGAGAACACCAGATTTATGGCAGAACAACAACTTTCCACCGGCTTGACCGGTCAGCTGTCTCAGCACCAGACCCTTTCGCAGAATCTGCTCCACAGTCTGGAACTGCTCGCTCTGCCGATAGCCGATCTGGATGCCCGCATTGCAGCAGAGATCAACAATAATCCCATGCTGGAAGTTGAGGAGTTCCCCCGCGCAGAAAAACTCTCTGCCGACACCCGTCAGGAAGAGACTGACGATGAAAACGATTATGAAAAAAACAGTATCCTTGCCGATGAGTGGTCCGATTCGCTTCCGCTGCCGTCCGATAACGGGGACTCCGGTGAACGGAGCGATTACATAGGTTCCCTTCCGGCACCGCCGCCGCAGCTGCGTTCACTTCTTATTGATGAATTGTTTGCCGCCTCACTTGAGGATAAGCAGCTCCGTGCCGCGCTGGAGATCATCGGAGCTTTGGATGATGACGGTTATCTGCCGGTTCCGTTAGCCGATCTGGCAATGCTCTGCGACGCAGATCTGCCGGAAATGGAAGAAGCTCTGCACATCGTTCAGCAGCTCGCTCCGCCGGGAACAGCGGCAAGAGATCTGCCGGAGTGCTTGAAACTACAGTTGATCCGCAGCGGTCAGTTGACTGACAAACTGGAAGAACTGCTTGACAACGGGATGGAACATCTTGCCAATCAACGTCATGACCTGCTGATCAAAGAACTTGATATCACACCGGAGTGTCTGGAAAACATGCTGAAAACTCTCCGCCGTCTCAATCCGGCTCCAGGCAGACAGGAACGCGGCAGTGCAATAATCACCCCGGATATGGAAATACTCCGTAACAGTGACGGTTCATTCACTGTTGAAGTGAAACAGAATTATTTCAAATCAGCAGGTATTTCAAAATATTACGAAAAACTTCTGGATGACAACTCTATTTCAGCAGAAGACCGTGCTTTCATTCAGGAAAAGATCGCCAAAGCGAAAGAACTTCTCCGCGCTCTGGAAATGCGAAAAAACACCTTGCATCAGCTTGGTGAATTATTGATCGAACGTCAGCGCGACTTTCTGGCAAATGGTGTGGAATCGCTCAAAAGCATGACGATGAAATCCGCTGCCGAAGCTCTTAATATCAGTGAAAGTACCGTCAGCAGGGCAGCAGCTGAAAAGTTTATCAAAACGCCGCAGGGTACTTTTCCGCTGAAATTTTTCTTCCCGTCCGGATACGATTCTGCAGAAAATTCCGGCATTTCCAATCAGGCGGTAATGGAAAAAATCCGCCGGATGATCCAAAATGAAGATCCGGCAGCTCCACTGTCTGATGATGCGATCTCTCAAACTCTCAAAGAGCAGGATATCCACGTTGCCAGACGTACGGTGGCGAAATACCGTGACGCGTTGAGGATACCCCCTTCATCCATCCGCAAAAAACGGCTCAACTGATACTTTTACTTTTGGGGACGGAACTTCTTCTGCTGTTCTCTGTGAATATCTTCCAGAGCTTTTTTCTGGATTTTATGAATATCCTTGAGCAGCATGGAGTCGTTGATAGGTGCCCGTTCACGATATTTCAAACGGCCATTGCGGATGTTCCGCAGCATTCCACGGGAATCATTCAAATATTCCGCACCGAAAAAGCGTTTATCTTTTTCGACCGTACCTTTTAAAACAGCAGCTTCATTATCAAGCATCAACCTCATTTTACGGCTGCGGCGGTCAGTTTTGTTCCAGCCGTATTCAAGAAAATAACGGTGCGCCTCGTGGATGAATTCAAGTGCAAGTTTTTCACGTTCATGCTGAAGATTGAGTGCACGGCGGCTGCCGGGATCAGCGTTGCGCATCTTCTTTTCCACATCTTCGATATCCTCTTCCAACCGGCGCAATCTGCCATTCAAATCCCGGGATTTTAATTCTCCGGTATTGAGATCCAGCACCATGCCCGGCACTCTGCCTCCGGAACCGGTGGACGGGCGGGGCTGATTATGAGTGGGGCGTATCGGAGTAATTCTGGCAGATCCGGCAAGCGAGAGGATCATAACGGCAGTCAATAAAACCTTTTTCATCACAACCTCATTTTTCAGGTAATGTCCCAAATTCTGTAAAACTAAAGCATGAACTTGCAGACAAAAATTTCTTTCAGCGTATAAAATATATTACAAAGGTTTCGTTTTGTCAAGAAAAAAATCCTCCGCAAAAAGAAATTCTTCCGGAGGATCGTTATACGTTCACTTGATAAAAGTCAATTTTTTACCGGAGTTTTCAAGTCGGATTTCAAATCGATCGCTTTATTGAAGGTGTTGAAAAGTGAAATTGCAGATGCTACTTCCACCGCGCCGGAGATCTCCTCCTCGGGAACCCCCATCATCAACGCCGCTGAACGATGGGCATCCAGACAATAAGTGCAGCCGTTGACGGCACTTACAGCGATGATGATCAACTCTTTGGTCTTGGGATCAAGGTTGTTTCCGGCAGCATCAGCGACTTTCATTACTGCATCCATGAAATCTCCGCTGCGGCCCATCGCCTGAAAAACTTCCGGAATTTTGCCGAATTTCTTCTCGATACCGCTCTGGATCTCCTGCGCCTTGACATCACCGGTCTTTGCATACATTTTGATAGAGGCCATAATATTTTCCTTTCCTGTTAAGGTTTGCCACTATTCAATAATAACACATTTGCAGATGTTTTTCAATTGAAAAACGCACAAAAGAGTGATATTTTATCAAAAAAAACAGTTTACAGGAGAAATATAACCATGCCGGATGTTTTATTTGCCGCCGAGGAGCTTTCTTTATCCATCGGCCGCCAGATACTGTACGATAAAACCGATTTTACCATTTCCACCGGAGAAAAAGTTGCTCTTGTCGGCAGAAACGGCTGCGGAAAGTCTACTTTGCTCAAGATCATTGACGGTTCTGAAAAACCGGAGGAAAGTTCCCGTCTCACCCGGATGCGTGAATTGCGCTGTGCCATTTTGCCGCAGGAGTTTGAATTGGATGATGACCGTTCCATCGCTGAAAATATCCGCGACGGTCAGAAGTTCGTTTATCAGCAGATCAAACGTTACGGCGAAGTTTCAGAAAATTCTCCGGAACATGCGGCAATAGAACACTTTCTCAATCATTCTGACAACTGGAACCCGGATGTAAAACTTGCCGCTGTCATGGATAAACTCCACCTTTCAGAGATTGCAGATAAACTCTGTTCGCACCTTTCCGGCGGAGAAAAACGGCGGGTCGCACTGGCGCGGGCTATCATCAGTTCACCGGATCTGCTTCTTCTGGATGAACCGACCAACCATCTGGATATCACCACAGTAGAATGGATCGAAGAGTTCTTAAACTCCACAAAAACCGCCTGCCTTTTCGTAACTCACGACCGCTGCTTCCTTGACCGAATCGCTACGCGCATCGTGGAACTTGACCATGGGAAATTCTATTCATACACCGGCAACTACGCCGATTTTCTCGCTGCCAAAGCCGACCGGGAAATGCGTGAAGACATCTTTGAAGCCAAACGGCAGAGCTTTCTGCGTTCTGAAATCGACTGGGTCCGCCGTTCCCCCAAAGCCCGACTCAAGCGCAACATGGGACGGATGAAACGTTTCGAGGAAATTTCCGCCATTGCCAAACCGCTGCGCGATGCCGATATGGAATTACTGATTCCCGCCCCTCCCCGGTTGGGCAACAAAACTGTCGAGCTTAAAAATATCTCCAAATCCTTCGGCGAGCGGCAGATCATCAAAGATTTTTCCTTTGAGTTCCCACCCGGTTCCCGCATCGGGTTGATCGGCCCAAATGGTATCGGAAAATCCACTCTGGTAAAAATCATCACCGGCGAACTGCAGCCGGATTCCGGCAGCTGTGAAATCGCCACCACGGTGCAATTCAATCTGATCGATCAGTCACGCATGGTTCTGGATGGCGAAAAATCGGTCGTTGAAGAGATCAGTGAAGGTTTGGAGCATGTCTGTCTCGGAACGGAAAAAGTCACAGTCTGGACGTATTTGAAACGTTTTCTTTTTGAGGATGAAAGAATAAAAACCCGGATCAAGTATCTTTCCGGTGGTGAAAAAGCCCGTCTGGCCTTGGCAAAAATATTGAAAAACGGCGGCAATTTCCTTATTCTTGACGAGCCGACAAACGATCTTGATTTGTCAAGTCTGCGGCTGCTGGAAGAGGCTCTGGCAGCTTTTCCCGGCTGTATCCTCGCAGTCAGCCACGACCGCTATTTTCTCAACCGGATCTGTACCGGAGTACTGGCATTTTCCAGTGACGGTGATATTGTCTACACGCCCGGAGACTGTGATTACGCATTGGAAAAACGCCGTGAACGGGAAATGAGTTTTGTTCAGCAGAATATTCCGGCAAAAAAATCTGCTCCGGCACCACAGAAAGATAAACCGAAAAAGCTCTCTTACAAAGAACAGAAAGAACTGGACGGTATGGAAGATGCCATCCTCGCTGCTGAAGAGAAGGTTTCTGAACTTGAAGCAATTTTCAGTACACCTGATTTCTACGCTGAATACGGTTCCCGAACTGCAGCTCTGCAAGCGGAACTGGATGCTGCCCGCACCGAAGTTTCCCGGCTGTATACCCGGTGGGAAGAACTGCTTGCAATCATCAGCTGACGCAGTTCCCATCAAAATATTTTCCCTGCCGGATCTTCCGCATCCGGGCAGGGATTTTTTTTATACATGAAAAAACGGGGTGACGGTCTTGCCGTCACCCCGGAAGGTGTCACTGCTGACGATTACGCCAGAGTTCCATTGTTTTTCTTGGTGAGATTATCGGTGCTGTCAAAACCGTCGAGCAGACTGTCGTCCACCGCGACCAGAGCTTCACCGAGGTTCAGCGTGCTGTCCGCCTTGAAGGCATCCAGTGCAGCTCCGGCTTCCTCTTCCGTTCTGCCCCAGGAAACAACCAGAGAGTTGTCGACCTTGGTCAGAGCTGCAAAAACATCGTCTGAAGTTTCAGCAGTCGCCGCCCCGATGATCTGAGTAACGACGTCACGTTCAACGCTCACACCGTCGATTGAATATTCGCGGGTGGAGTTGTAACCTGCGTTATAATCCAGAGCGTTCACAATCGCTTTCGCACCGGCTTTGTCAGCAGTAAGGCTTCCAACACCCTCAACAGCAATGATCGGTTTGTTGCCCGTACCGCTGGAGTTATTCAGTATGGAGTCAACATCCATCACCAGTGCAGAACCGCTGCCGGTGGTTCCAGTGCTGAATCCGCCTTCGACATTCATCACTGCACCTTTTTCCAGAGCGATTATATTCTTGGCAGAACCGCCGCCGAAGCTTGCATCACCTTTAACGGTGACTTCAGCACCTTCGCCAACGATCATCTCGTTGTTTCCGTGACCCAAAGTCAAATCTCCGGTGATTTCCATTTCAGCACCCGCCTTGACATCCAGAATATCATCGCCATAACTCAGATTGAAGTCACCATTGACCTTGGTATTGCCGCTGGCAACCGTAAAGGTATTGGCTTCTGAATACGGAGCTTTCACATTGCCGTCGATCACAGTATTACCGCTGGTAACGACCTCTTCACTGCCCAATCCGAAACTCAAAGCATCACCGCTGCCGCTGCCGACAGTGACATTATCCATAGCGGTGACACCGGCTCCGGCACTGAATGTGCCATTGGCAAGGTCTTTGACCTGCAGATAAAGTTTGCCGTTGGAGCTTTCTCCGATCGAGAATCCACGGTTGCCGCTGACAATATTCTGACCGACAACTCCGTTGATGGTGAAGTCAACATCGTAAGCGGAATCCCAGTTATTGACCAGCACATAGGTTCCTGCCGCAAGTGAAGCATCGGCGTTGACACTGATGGTGTCGCCGTAAGTCCAGCCAAAGCTGTTCACGGTGAACATCGCCTGTCCCGGAGCCGCACTGTTATTCAGAGTTTCGCTGGTGACATTGAATACGAAGTCAGTGTCAGCAGTCAGCGTCTGCTTACGGCTGAATTCAACAGAACTGTTACCGGTGATCGTGATCGTATCAAAGTCCTGAATAAGTCCTTTGAACATACCGTCGAAGTTCGCAAACACCAAATCGCTGTTGCGGTCAACGGAACCGATCGCTTCGCGGTACGCTGCTCCGGATACTCTGCCGGTGAAGGTCAGATTCGCAGCATCACCGGTGAAGGTCACGCTCGTATTGTCAACATTCAGCGTACCGTTGCCGATATTGGAACCGGCAGCATAGATATCGCCGCGGATCGTGATCGCATTTCCGGCATCGACCGTCACTCCGGCACTGCTCTGATTGACGACCGCATTCGCACCGG
>SUWK01000027.1 GCA_015061525.1 Lentisphaerota bacterium | reverse complement strand
ACTTGAAGAATATATTTGCTATTTCAACAATGGAAGAGTATCTTTAAGGCTAAACGGAATGAGCCCGGTTGAATTCCGAGCCCATTCCATGTAATTAATCCGTCCAATTTTTTGGGGTCACATCAAGCAAACTGACAGCCGGTAAATGCTGCTGCAAGGTATGATGCAGTATGCCCGGTGCGGCACGCAAGCAGTAAATCAGTTCTTGAGACGTTGATCGATAACGCGTTTTGCTTTACCTTCGCTGCGGGCAATAGTTTGCGGAGCAACGAGTTTGATACGGATACGCAGACCGATGACAGACTCAACGGCTTTGGCGATATTGCGCTGAAGACCCTCAAGAACTTTCACTTGATCAGAAAAGGCTTCCGGACTCATTTCGACCTGCAGTTCGATATTATCCATACCTTTTTCGGTGGTGAGAATAATCAGATAATTGGCAGTGACACCGGGAACTGTGAGCAGCGCGGATTCGATCTGCGAGGGGAAGACATTGACACCGCGGATGATGAACATATCGTCACTGCGGGCGGAAATACGGTCGATCCGGCGAATGGTACGCCCACATTTGCAAGGTTCAGCAATAATGCGGGTCAAATCGCGGGTACGGTAACGGATCATGGGCATGGCAAACTTGCTCAAGGTGGTCAGAACAAGTTCACCGAGTTCACCGTCGGGAAGAACCTCTCCGGTATCCGGGTCAATGATTTCGGGGTAGAAGTGATCCTCAAATATGTGCATTCCGGAGTGTTCGGTACATTCGATAGCCACTCCGGGCCCGATGATTTCAGAAAGGCCGTAAATATCAAAGGCCTCGATTCCGGCCCCTTTTTCAAGTTGTTCACGCATCCCCTGCGACCAGGGTTCTGCGCCGAAAATACCGACACGCACAGGCAGATCACGCATATCGATACCGGCGAGAGCCGCCTGCTCGATCAGGTGGAGGAAGTAACTGGGGGTACAGCAGATACCGGTAACACCGAAGTCACGCATCAGCATAACCTGACGCTGGGTATTGCCGACGGAAGCGGGGACAACGGTTGCACCGAGGGCCTCACTGCCGTAATGTGCGCCGAGTCCGCCGGTAAAAAGTCCGTATCCGTAAGCGATCTGAATGATATCTTTTTCGCTCAATCCGGCACCGGCAAGTCCGCGTACCATCACCTGGTTCCAAACTTCAAGATCCTCTTTAGTATAAGCTACGACGATTGGTTTACCGGTAGTTCCGCTGGAAGCGTGAAGACGGACGATCTCACTCATCGGCACGGCACAAAGCCCGAAAGGATAGGTATCGCGGAGATCGATTTTTTTGGAAAACGGCAATTTTTGAATATCGTCAAGAGTTTTGATATCAGAAACTTTAATATTACGTTCATCCATCCGTTTGCGGAAAAACTCAACATTATTGTAGGTATGGGCAACGATTTTCTGCAAACGTTCAAGCTGTAATGCGCGCAAGGAAGCAACATCCATGAAATCTGCTGCGCAACGGTTATCAGTACATTTATTCATCTTGACGATCCTTGATTTTAGATTACATAAATTTTATTTAATGTAGCACAAATTCTGTTTTTTTGCAAGCGCAAATCACCGTTTTGACTGAATAAGCCGTTCACGGTAATCATGCATGATATCTATCACGTACTGCCGGGTGGAAGGGAAATCGATTTTATGGAGGATTTCACCTTCCGGATAACCGGGTTTCCACCGGTCGGCATTTTTGGCACCGGCATTGTATTCAGCCAGAGCGAGTTCAAATTTACAGCGGTACGCGCTCCATTTGTTCACTGCCCGGGCGAGATACCAGCAGCCGATATCCAAATTGGTTTTCACCCGCATCAATTCTTTATCAGACGGGGCAGGTTTTTTATTCACCCGCGCCCATTCTGCGGCGGCACCGCGGGGCAGAACCTGCATCAAACCGATCTCTCCGGCTTTACCGATGGTTGAAGGATTGAAATGGGACTCTTTTTTTATCAGAGCCCACACCAGAGCCGGCGGCAAACCGTAACGGGCAGCGGCTGCATTGATTTCTGAGGTGTAATTATTCCCGCCGAAAAATCCGGGACGCTCGATATACAGCCATATACCGCCTGCCGCACAGCAAAGCAGCAAAACCCCGGTAATAAAACCATACAGAAATTTTTTAACGTTGCGTTTCATTCAACACCGCCTGTATTGAGGGGATTTTTCCATGAGTGACACTGATAAAAATTTTGAGCAGCGGCACAAATTCTTTACAGGAAAAGTAGATGATATTTTTTTCGCGCCGCAAATTAAGCGAAGCAAAGGCTTTCAAGGTATCGGCTATAGATATTTGCGACTGATTCAAAAGCATCAAAGCTACCGCATTAGGCAGACAAATGCGCGCAGCAGCTGCTGCAGCATTGCTCTTGAAAATGATTTTTCCATGCAGAATAAGTTCTTCATCAACACCGCTTTCCAATGCGGCATAATAATTTACGATATTGCGGATGACCGCTCTCTGACTTTGCGGGATACCGGCAATAAATCCGAGGACTCCGCTGCGCCGGGGAACGATTTTTTCAAGTACGTCCGGGATCCCGCTGCGATCCGGCTCAAAGTGTTGATCCGCCGGAAACTTAAAATAAACTCCCAACCGGCGGTCATCCAATTTCATCAAACGGACAGCGCTGCGTTTATTCAGTTCACCATTGATAAGATAAACCGGTTCAGAACCGACGTTTTCTGTTGTTTTGCGGTGTTCAAGTTTTTTCAGCAGTCTGCCAACCTCTTCAGCCTCGATCAGCGATACCGCCGAAACGCGTCTGCGGAATGCGGCATCACAGGCGAATACCGCCTGATGGATGATATCCAGAGGAACATCGGAAAGAGATTGAATGGCATCAAAAATTTCACCGCCTTGCGCGTGACTGTTCAATGCACAAAGATCAACCCCGGCAACCAAAGCGGCATACCGGGGCAGTAAAGCAGTTATATCCTTTTCTGCTGCACCGGCACAAACCGTCATCGACAAAGTGAAGACGACGGCGAACCGATGCAGTATCCGGGAGAGGAGCATCAATTATTCTCCTGCGCTTTCTCCTGCTTTTTGGGGAGCTTGACTTCGATGTGCAGCTCACGAAGCTGTTTGAGAGTAACTTCACTGGGAGCATTCATCATCAAGTCTTCAGCCTGCTGGTTGAAGGGGAACGCGATAACTTCGCGGATATTCGGCTCATCGGCAAGCAGCATCACCAGACGGTCAACACCCGGAGCGATACCACCGTGCGGGGGCGCACCGAGTTTGAAAGCATTGATCATGCCGCCGAACTTCTGATCGACGGTTTCCGGACCGTAACCGGCGATCTCAAATGCGCGGTACATGATTTCGGGGCGGTGGTTACGGATAGCACCGCTGGAAAGCTCCACACCGTTGCATACGATATCATACTGCCATGCCAGAATATCCAGCGGATCCTTGGTATTGAGAGCTTCCATACCACCCTGCGGCATACTGAACGGGTTGTGGGAGAAGATGATCTCACCGGTCTCTTCATCTTCCTCGAACATGGGGAAGTCCACGATCCAGCAGAATTTGAATTCGTTCTGATCGATGAGTTCCAGTTTGCGTCCGAGTTCGGGGATGACGGCTCCGCCGATTTTGCAGGCAAGTTTTTCTTTATCGGCAATGAAGAAGAGGGCGTCGCCGGTCTCAACTTTACCGGCGGCTTTGAGTCCGTCGATAACTTCACGGGAAAGGAACTTGACGATCGGGCTTTTTTCACCTTCCTCATTCCAGATGATGTACGCCATACCTTTGGCACCGTTTTCCTGGGCAAAAGCGATCATATCATCAAAGAACTTACGGGGTTTGCCGGCGACCTGCGGCGCACGGATGGCGCGAACCACACCGCCGTTGGCAACGGTCGAAGCAAAGGCTTTGAATTCGCTGTCGCGGAAAAATTCGGAAACGTCGATCATTTCCAGCGGGTTACGGAGATCCGGCTTATCGGAACCGAAACGGCTGATCGCTTCGCGGTAGGGAATGCGGACAAAAGGATCGGTGGAAAATTTCTTGGTGGAAAATTTCGCAAGGATATCCTGCAGCAAACCTTCAACCACGGCGAAGATCTGATCCTGCTCCACAAAGCTCATCTCGATATCCAACTGGTAGAATTCACCGGGACTGCGGTCGGCGCGGGCATCTTCATCGCGGAAACAGGGCGCGATCTGGAAATAACGGTCAAAACCGGAAACCATCAGCAGCTGCTTGAACTGCTGGGGAGCCTGCGGCAGAGCGTAGAATTTCCCCGGATGCAGACGCGACGGCACAAGGTAGTCACGGGCACCTTCCGGACTGCTGGCAGTCAGGATCGGCGTCTGGAACTCAGTAAATCCGGCTCCGGTCATATAGGCACGGATCGCGGCGATCACACGGCTGCGGAGGATGATATTGTTATGCAGTTTTTCTTTGCGCAGGTCAAGAAAACGGTATTTGAGACGCATCGCTTCAGGGGCATTGTCATCTTTGGCGACCTGAAACGGCAGAACTTCAGCTTCCCCGAGCATTTCCATACC
Organism: Lentisphaerota bacterium; assembly: GCA_015061525.1. Taxonomy (GTDB): domain Bacteria; phylum Verrucomicrobiota; class Lentisphaeria; order Victivallales; family Victivallaceae; genus UBA1784. The sequence continues at coordinate 23,254 of SUWK01000027.1, read as the reverse complement.
GGTAGCGGAAACTTCGATCTCTCCGGTGGCAAGTTTCGGATTGACGGTTTCTGCGGAACGTTCAACGACAACACCGTCAAACTGAACAACGCTTTCAACGCGCCACTTATCAAGAGCCTGATAGAAATCGCGCTCCGGATCGATCACGATCTGGGTCAGGCCGTAGTTATCACGCAAATCAATGAAGATAACTCCGCCATGGTCACGAACACTGTGGATCCAACCGGAAACGCGGACCTCTTTTCCGGCATCGGCTTTACGCAACTCTCCGCAAGTATGAGTACGGTACATAGTCTGTCAAACCCTTATTTTATTGTTGTTGCAGAACATAATCGTTATAATATAACACCACCATGTGATTTTTTCAATGCGGTAAACGGCAAATATTTTACGCTTTTACTTGCAATAATACTTTTGAAGCGGTATATTTTGCTTTCGTTCAAAAAATATCAAACACGGAGGTATACATTACTATGGTGAAGCACATTATTCTCTGGCAGCTCAAAGATGAGCTTTCTGAAGCGGAAAAAGTTTCTGTCAAAGCCGGTATCAAAAGCGGCCTGGAGTCACTTGCCGGCAAAATTCCCGGACTGCTCAATATCAGAGTGCAGAATGAGGGACTGGCATCATCCAATGCCGATGTGATGCTGGATTCTGAATTTACCGATGCCGCTGCTCTCAAAGCCTATGCGGTACATCCGGAACATGTTGCAGTGGCTGATTCTGCGGTGCTCCCCTTTACCAAAACCCGGCTCTGTCTGGATTTTGATGCTTGACAATCAACTTTTACCGGTGTATATTTAATTTGAAATAACAATCGTCCTTTTGCGCGGCTGGTGGAATTGGCAGACACGAAGGATTTAGGTTCCTTTGCCCAGGCGTGCGGGTTCAAATCCCGCGCCGCGCACCGGAGCAGATGATGGTGTATTACTCAACCGTCGTATTTTCCGGTGCGCGGCACGCGGTGTTTTTTTAATTTATTGGTAATGTCCCAAATTTTGTGAAACTCAAGCAGGAGTTTATAGACAAACATTTCTATTAACGTATAAAAATATCACATAAGTTGTGATTTGTCAACCAAGCCGGTACGGGTTTGATCCAACCGGCTTGTCAAGGCGTAGCTTTATGCGAAGACTGATGGATGGATTGCGGAGGAAGGTCGTGTTTTGCGACGAGTACGGTGCAGGATCCGCCGTCGCATAAAGCTATGGCGGGACAAGGTGTACTATGTACTCGACTGCTCCGGCGCAGGAGCAAGGCGCGAGATTACCCGCAAGCCGCCACCGCTGGTTAGATGTTTCACAAAATTCAGGATAACAACAATTTATTTCGGGGGAAACATATATGCTTAAAAATATCAAAATATTGCTTGACGCACTTTTTGCCGGAATTTTCATCGGAATTGCCGGTACGGTTTATCTCTGCACCAAAAATCCGGTCACCGGAGCATTCCTTTTCGGTTTCGGTCTGCTGACCATAGTCTGTTTCCAGTTGAAACTCTACACCGGAGCTATCGGTTATCTTGTCGTTCAGGGGAAAAATTTTCCCCGCTATCTGCTGGATCTGCTGCTGATCTGGCTGGGGAACCTCGCCGGATGTGCGGCTGTCGGTTACGCTGTCCGTGCCACGCGGACACTGAATATTATTGAGGCTAAAGTTCAAACGATCGTGGAAACCAAAGCCGCCGATACTCCGTCAAGCCTGTTTATTCTGGCGATATTCTGCGGTATGTTGATGTTCACCGCGGTGGATGCATTCAAAAATGAAAAACTCCCCTCAGTCTGCCGCCCGGTGATGGTGTTCCTCTGCGTAATGGTATTTATCCTCTGCGGTTTTGAACACTGCATTGCCAATATGTACTACTTTTCCGCTGCAAATGCATGGAGTACGCAAACTCTGCTGCTGACTTTACTGATGACGCTCGGCAATTCCGTCGGCGGCAACCTTTTTGCAGCTCTGGTCAAGCACTCCGGCAAGCTTGCGGAGTAAATCGGTAAGTTTCCGGATACGCAGCCGGAAAGAATCCCGCGGATCCAACCGGGGCAGACGACCGTTTTCCCGGTAGATCACCCCGCCGCTTCCATGCAGATGCACCATCCCGTTTACCACCGACACTTTACGGATGCCTGCAATGGATCCCAAGATACGGATCTGATTCAGTATCAGAAGATTTTCGGTTTCTTCCGGGAGTTTGCCGTAGCGGTCGCGCAGCTCTTCGTAAAAATCTTCCAGTGCCTGCTCTGAGCGGATCTCCGCCAACCGGCGGTATGCAGAGATCCGCAACCTTTCATTATCAATATACTCCCGGGGTATCGCCGCCGCATGTACCACTTTGCTGCTCTGCAGTACCGGACGGAGAAAGTCTATATTCAACTCTACATCAGCAAGCAGATCTTCATCGCACAGCTGCTGCATATCCTCTTTACTGGCACTTCGCAGTCTGGCGATCTCCTGTTTCAGCAACCGGCAGTAAAGGTCAAAACCGATCATGCACAAGTGACCGGACTGTTCAGAACCGAGCAGATTTCCCGCACCGCGGATCTCCAGATCGCGCAGTGCCAACTGGAATCCCGCGCCCAATGTGGAACACCGCCGGATCGCCGCCAACCGTTTTTTGGCATTCGTACCGACCAGTTGATTTTTCGGCAGCAGCATATAGGCGTATGCCTGATTTTTCCACCTGCCGACCCTGCCGCGCAACTGGTACAGCTGTGCCAGACCGAAACGGTCGGCGCGCTCAATGATAATGGTATTGGCATTGGGAACGTCCAGCCCGGATTCAATTATCGTACTGCAGACCAGACAATCTATCCCGCCATCCAGAAAAACGGTCATGATCTCTTCCAATTCAGCTTCCGGCATCTGACCATGCGCCACTGCGATACGGGCATCAGGAACCAGTTCCCGCAGATGTGCGGCACACTCCCCGATGCTCTGGACACGGTTATGCAGATAATACACCTGCCCTCCGCGTGCCAGTTCAGCCCGGATCGCCGCACTGATCAATTCATCCTCCTGCGGAGCAACCACTGTTTTGACCGGCAGACGCAGTTTGGGCGGAGTAACCAATGTACTCAAATCCCGCGCTCCTGCCATTGCCATATACAATGTACGGGGGATCGGTGTTGCAGACATACTCAACACATCAGATTCCACGCGGAACCGCCGCAACCTTTCCTTCTGTTCCACCCCGAACCGCTGTTCTTCGTCGATCACCACCAATCCAAGATTGCGGAATGAAAACGTTTTTCCGCATAACCGGTGGGTTCCTATCAATATATCAATGCCTCCGGAAAGCAGTTTTTCAGCTATCTGCTGCTGTTCACCTGCCGTACGGAACCGGCTCACTACTTCTATAGTATAAGGGAACTCCCGGAATCTTTCGCAAAAACTGCGGTAGTGCTGATGCGCCAACACCGTCGTCGGCGCGATCACCGCAACCTGATATCCGGCGGAAACCGCACGGAACGCCGCCCGCATGGCGATCTCGGTCTTCCCATAACCGACGTCGCCGCACAACAGTCTGTCCATCGGTTTGGCAGCAAGCATATCACGTTTGATTTCGATAGTTGAACGGCTCTGGCAGCGGGTATCTTTGAAAGGGAACGCCCGCTGAAATGCCGCCATCGCACGGGCATCCGCCCGGAAACTTATTCCCGGCACCGCCTGACGAACCGCCTGAAATCTCAACATATCTGCAGCATAGGAACGAACCCCCAAACGGGCATTTTCTTTCTCATTGCGCCAGCGGTTGGAGTTCAATGCGTGGAGTTTGACCTTTCCGGTTGCTCCAAGATAACGGCTGATCTTCGCCGCCTGCACCATGGAAACATAAAGCTCCTGACCGTCGCGGAACTCCAAAACCAGAACTTCCCGGCTCTCTCCGTTGCTCTGCTGCAGTTTCACACCACGGTAGATCGCAATACCATAATCCACATGTACCACATAGTCGCCTTCGTCAAAATCGGTAAGCGAAAATTCCCCGCCATCAACCGGCACGCTCTCAACTTCTGCCGGCAGCACTTCATCAATACTGTGTTCATCGCTGCTGATAAGCCGGAATCCGGCGGGAACCAATTCATTTTCCGTCAAAAGCAATATTTTGCCGGGCAGAAAAAATCCGCTCTGCAGTGTACTTGCCATAAATCCGGCACCGCAAACACTCAATCCATTATCGTTTGCCCACTTTTCCAACACCGGCAAATCTTCTGCCTCAGCAGTACACAACACCACTTCAGCCCCATTGCCGGATGCATCGCAAATCAGTTGCTCCAACAGTTTTTTCCGCAACGCTTCACCGGATTCACGAACCGCGAGAATATCCCCGCCGCTTTCAGCTGCCAGCGGCAAACGGACTTCTGCGGTTACACTGCCGGGCTGATCTATTTCATAAAAGTTATACTCCGGATTTTCCCGGTTTACCTTTTCCCATCTTTCCGGCGCACCGGGAACACTGTACTTTTTCAACAGTTCCACTCCGGTATCCGGAAAAATATTCAATACCCGGAACTTCCCGGATCTTTCCATATAAGCAAACGCATCTGATTCCGCCGCACCTCCGGCTGTTATACCTGCACGGTTGATGATCCGGAAAAGTTCCGCCTTGCCGCTTGAACGCTGTGTTTCCGGTGAAAAAAAGCGTAATGACTCGATTTCATCATCAAAAAATTCCACCCGGCACGGTTCATCATGCGCCGGACTGAATATATCCAATATCCCGCCACGACGGCTGAATTCGCCGGAAACCGATACCATCGCTTCATCATCGTAGTCAAGCTGCACAAGCTTTTCCACGATCTCCTGCATCGGCATCACCATCCCGGGATGCAGCTCCAATTGTCCGGATTCACTTTCCTGCGGCTTCGGAGCAGGCCCCAGCCATGCGTGAACACTGCCGACGATCAAATCAAATTTTTCATTCAATACACTGTTCAACGCCCGCGCACGCCGCGCTTCTCCGCCTGGAAAAAGCAGTTTTCCTCTTCCGCACTCCGGCAGCATCAAAACCTTTTTCTCCACTCCGGCAAGCCGCATCAATTCCAGCATATCCTGATAAAAACGATCCGCGCTCTGGGCATCCGGCAAAGTAACACACAATGGCTCTCCGGCTTCCAACAACAGTTTCAATGCCGGCAACCCGGCCGCTGCCAGCGGCATACCGGAAACATTTTTGGCTGTCTCTTGCCCATTATAAAGAAAATTTTCAATTTTTTTTAACTTTTTCATAAAATACTGCTTGAAAATTTTTCACATTCGCATATAATTGTCCTTAAGGATATCTGCCATTAGCGAGATCGAAACCGTTGCTTTTATATAGTATAACCGCTTTATGGTATTTTTTATAGTCGGATTTGTAAAAAAGTTTTGTTTTTTTAAGTATATGGTAATGTCCCAAATTTTGTAAAACGGAAGCATGAAGTTATAAACAAACATTTCTATCAGTGTATAAAACATATCACATAAGTTGTGATTTGTCAACCAAGCCGGTACGGGGTTGATCCAAACGGTGGATGGATTGCGGAGGAAGGTCGTGTTTTGCGACGAGTACGGGGCAGGATCCGCCGTCGCATAAAGCTATGGCGGGACAAGGTGTACTATGTACTCGACTGCTCCGGCGCAGGAGCAAGGCGCGAGATTACCCGCAAGGTGCCACCGCAGGTTAGATTTTTCACAAAATTCAGGATAACAATAAAAAAAATTAAGGAGAAATCAAAATGGCCGATTCAAATGAAGTGAAAAAAATCCGCCGTGCCGGAGTAAAACTCACACCGAAATTCAAAATCGAACTGCCCGAAGAACCGGATTTTTCCGCAGATGAGGAAATTTCCGCAGATCCGGCTCCCCGTACCAGCAAACTCGTCATCAAAAAAGTTTCTGCAGCACCCACAAAATTCGCCCCGCGCTCCGGAACCAAAGTCATCGCCAAAACCGATGCCGCACAATCCGAAGCTGCAGCAACTCCAAAACTCCGGACTCAAAAAGAGGTCGATGACGCCAGAAAAAATGCCCTCGAAGCAAAAAATCCCGTCGGCAATAAAAACGATACCATGAAAGTATATATGGGCGAAATCGCTCAAATTCCGCTGGTCAATAAAAAAGAAGAAGCCGATCTGGCTGAGGAGATCCACAGCACCGATCCGGAACGCCACGAAGCCGCACGTACCACCCTTATCAAAGCAAACCTCCGCCTCGTTGTCAAAATCGCTCACGATTTCAAAGGCCTCGGTCTGCCGCTGCTTGACCTCATCAGCGAAGGAAATATCGGTCTGATGCGCGCCGTGGAAAAATTTGACCCCGCTAAAGGTGCCAAATTCTCCAGCTACGCCGCATGGTGGATCAAACAATCCATGCGCCGCGCTCTTGCCAATCAAAGCCGTACCATCCGTATCCCCGTTCAATCCGCAGGAAAAATCAATAAAATCAAAACCGTCAGAATGCGCCTGGCCGAAGAACTCGGACGCGAACCATCTGATGCCGAAATCGCCGAGCATCTCGATTTCAGCGAACGTACCGTTTCCGGTCTCAGACTCGCCGATCTGCGCACCATCAGCCTGCATGACCCCATCCAACAGGGCGAAGAAGGCGAATTTCAGGACATCATCCCCGATCGGCACGCCATGACCCCGGATCAAATCATCGGAGATATCGAATCCGTCTTCCGCTTGATGGACCTGCTTGATAAACTCGATGAACGCGAACGGAAAATCCTGGAAATGCGTTTCGGTCTGCGCGGCGGCAGAACCCTCACCCTCGAGGAAGTCAGCCAGCAGATCGGCAGAACCCGCGAACGCGTCCGCCAAATCCAGAATCAGGCTCTCGCCAAACTCAAGCAGCTCCTCATGGACGAAGCCGGATACTCCAACAACGGCGTCCAAAACGAAAACTGAGTTACTTTTCTTTTTACGAAAAAAGAAAAGTAACCAAAAGAAAAACGAAATACCCTACTTTCTTTTGCGAAAAGAAAGTAGGCAAAGAAAACTCAGCGGAGTAACCCCCGTTGGGTTTTTCTTTTTTTGTGGTGGTTCGTCTCAGGCGGGCTGTCCCTCTCCGTACATCTCCGTACTCATCCGTACCTATCCGTACCCCTCAAGCAAACTGAACGCCGATAAACTCTGTTGCAAGGTATGATGCGCCCGCTTTCTTTTACAAAAAGAAAGTAGGCAAAGAAAACTCCGGGGAGTAACTTCAGTGTATAAAACATATCACATAAGTTGTGATTTGTCAACCAAGCCGGTGCGGGTTTGATCCAACCGGTGGATGGATTGCGGAGGAAGGTCGTGTTTTGCGATGAGTACGGGGCAGGAGTGTACTATGTACTCGACTGCTCCGGCGCAGGAGCAAGGCGCGAGATTACCCGCAAGCCGCCACCGCAGGTTAGATTTTTTACAAAATTCAGGACAACAACAAGAAAAACGAAATACCCTACCTTCTTTTACAAAAAGAAAGTAGGCAAAGAAAACTCCGGGGAGTAACTTCCGCCGGGGTTTTTCTTTTTGCGAAAAGCTCTGTTCCTGATATTGGTTGATGCCCTCCGTGGGACGTTCAACACACGGGTGCGAGGCGGTTGCCGCCGAGCGCGCAGTCCGCATGCGAATGAACTTTGCGAGCATTTCCATGCGAGCAAAGCCGACGCAACAAAAGTTGCGAGGATGAGCGGAGGACGAGCAATAAGCCGCGAGCGACCGGAAAGAGTGCCAAAGGCACTCGCCCCGGGAGCGCAGGCGCAATAACTTAATGGAAGAACCCAATGCCCCGCAACAGTCACGGGAAGGCTCTTGAGGGAGGGGAGTTTGAGGGGAGGGAAACGCAGTGTCCCGCCCCTCAAGCAAACTGAACGCTGCTAACACCCTCCACAACTTGTGTGCGCAATATGTTGTCAACCTATATTGGGAACAGAGCTTTGCAAAAAGAAAGCAGGCAAAGAAAAAAATATCCCGTCAGTGCAGGCAGGACTTGCCGTCAGCTCCGGTGCTGTAGAGCTCAAAACCGGTATCTCTGCGGCGGTAAACGTAAGTTTTCTTCCACGGATCTAACGGAATATCCCGCAAATAAGGCCCGTTCCATTTGGCTGTACCGTCATTTTTCAACAGACCTTCAAGGGAAACCGGATAGGTATCGGTATCCAGATTGTACTCATGCAGAGCATTTTCCAGAAACAATATGTCTCCTCTGGCAACGCTGTTCTGCCGGTTTTCTGCACTTTCCGGACTCTTACTTTCGGCACTGAACACATCTTGCAGTTTCCGGTCAATAAATGAACAGCTCACTCCCCGGGGACCGCGTTCAAATGCGCGGTGCAGCCGGATGATGGTTTCGGCAAGTTCCACACTCCCCGCACTGTTGAATTTGATCCCGTAACGCGGCTCCAACCACTTTTTCACCGCATTTACCGGATCATCTCCATCTCCCCCGGGAACTTGTGCAAAAATCAAATCAATGCGCCAGACCTGCTTGGAAATCGGAGTAACAAAAAGTTCAACCGTATCAGCTTCTGACAGCATCCGGCGGGAAATCAGCACCTTTTCCCCAGCACAATCACGATCAGACGGCAATTGACCGAACATTTCACCCTCGACCGGATCAATACGCTGCGGAACCGGATCGCTGCATCCGGCAAACAGAAGAGTCAACAACAAACAGAACAGAAGTTTTTTCATCAGGCACTTCTCCGGAAAAAAGGCAAAAAAAATGGTGCGCCCGCACGGACTCGAACCGTGGACCCAGTGATTAAGAGTCACTTGCTCTACCGACTGAGCTACGGGCGCACTTAATTGCTAACTCTTATAATATAACGCTGATTAACGATATGTCAAGCTGCAAAAGTGATTTTCCGTAAACTTTCTTCATTATCAGGACACAAAAAAACTGCGTCCGTCAAAGAACGCAGCTTTTTAACAGAAATGCAGAAATTACATTTCAACCGGTTTGGTCTTGGGCAGACCGTAAACCTTGTCTTCCGCAATGCGACCATCGGCACGCAGCACATTCAGACGCTCATAGCGTTTCATCACATTACGGATCTTGCGGATTTTACCGCCGACACGCAGACTCGGATGCTGGGACATATTATCACCTCATATTGTTAATGTTAAAATACAATATACCATTCACAGATCACTTAATATAGCACAAAAGTTGGCTTTGTCAAGCAACTGTGCCTGACAAAGCCGAAAAAATCTTCTGCAAAAACAGAATTTTCTCACTGATGGAAATCATCAAAGTCGCGCGGAATACGGAACCAGCTGGATTGGGAGTAGTAGTTATCACCCTTATTGGCTCCCTGAAACTGATTGGTCTTGACATGACCGCCGAGATATGCGGTATTGAAAAGATCATTGGGGTGGTTCGCCGCAGCAATGCCCTGACTGTGCTGATCTCTGGAAGATACTCCGCCGCTGCCGATCTGATCCAGATACATTATCGCTCCGGGGTTGTCAGTAATACGCACGCGGGAACTTTTCTGTTTCCACTGATTATACTTACTGGAAACGTCAGCATTTTCAGAACTGAAGTTGTACCAGATGTAACTGCAGGGATCTTTGCCTTTACTGTCTTCTGCGGGGATCTCAAAATTGACCGCATCACTGGGACACCGGAAATGGGCGTCTGCCATTCTGAACATATCTTCCCTTTTTGATGCTTTACCGCCGCCGAGGAACCCGCCGGACATCAGCATATTGGGCGCAGAACCGGTAGTACTGACAGAATAGTTGTAAAATGCTCCGTATCCTACATGCGTCGTTCCGTCGATCAAAGGATACGGCAGCCAGCCGTCATTGGCATCGGCATACATGTGATAGGCGGTGGCGATCTGTTTAAGATTGTTGATGCAGCTGGCTGATCTGCCGCGCTCGCGTGCGCTGTTCAGTGCCGGCAGCAGTATTGCCGCCAGAATTGCAATGATCGCAATGACGACCAGCAATTCGATCAAGGTAAATGCGCTCTTGGGAAGAGGGGAAAAACTTCTTTTCACGGGAAAAGAGGTTTTTCCCCTCTCCCCAAACCCCACTCCCCTTTTCAAGAAAAGCGGACTTCTTTGTGATGATATATCCGAGCCCCAGCGAAGCGAAGGGCGAGTTTTTTCGCAACCCGCCGAGCGGGCGGGAAAAGAGGTTTTTCCCCTCTCCCCAAACCCCACTCCCTTTTTCAAGAAAAGCGGAATTCTTTGTTGAGTTGCAACCGCACTTTTTTGTGCAAAAAAATGCCATGATGAGATAACAGTGCTTACCAGCAATTCGATCAGAGTAAAGCACCTGTGCTTTACTCCCGTACGGGAAACGGACACTTTTTTCATGGTTCAATGCTCCTTTCTTGGGATAATGTTACAAATCTTATAAATCTCATACGGAAAATTGCATATTCTTATGAGAATATAACACATAATCAGTGATTTGTCAAAGATTTCATTCTATAATTACAAATTCTTTCCAATCATTTATTTTCACTTCTATATTCCATTTGCCGGGTGTTCCGGTTATTCTGGCAGCTCCATTGACCTCAACCGGTCTGCCGACGGCATCAAAACGCAAAACTTTCGGGGTATCTTCTTTGTCCCATTCCGTTTTGTAAGAAACACAGGAAACGATGCGTTCTTTACCCTTGACCCAACCGCGGTGCAACTCAACAGGGGTTATGGGAAACATGTGGTTTATCGCCGCGTAAGAACCGCCTTTTTCACCGGTTTCAGGGAAACTGTTGCGCATGGAAGTATGCACATACAAGCATCCGTAACGCAAATACGCCCGCACCCGCGCCATCAGCCTGGAAGCATCAACTTCCTCACTGCGGTGCGGCCCGTAACCCAGCGGAGTTGAGAGCTGGTTCATCGCGCATCCGGAGGAATCCGGCGGAATACTTGCCAGATCCTGCCGCCCCACACCTCTGCCGGCAGCTTCCGTAAAGTTGAAATACGGTATCGTCTGCAGTTCTCTGGTGGTCGGCGCACCGAAGTTGGTCAGTGCTATCTTGCCTTTGCCGATGATCCTCCGCAGCCAATCCGCCCTTGCCGGAGCGGTCGCCGGCCCCAGAGATGTATATTTTCCGGCGATCGTACCGTCAAGGTTGATCGCCACAGAAAAACCATCCCACTTGTCATACTGCCGCGATGACTGGGAACTGAAACCGAACATATCCGTGTAAACTCCGTCAAAACCCACTTCATCGAGCAGCCAGTCGATCTCTTTCAGGCGGTTGAGATGAAAATGATTGCCGCGTATCGGGTGAGTCATCAGCTGCATATGACCGGTAATTCCGGTACGCGGATAAATGGAGATCATCCCCCGGGAATTTTTGCTTGCGGAATCCTGCCACGGTGACTCCATGATCCGTTTCACTGTCCCCGGGGTAAGTTTGTTCCATTCAAAATCCGCCGGAGCGGGGGTGGTGAAGTCCTTTTCCGTAAGCGTATGATAGTAGGCTACCAGACACGCCAGAAATTTGGCGTCCGGATTGACCGCACGGATGGTTTTCATCACTTGCTGTATATGAGCTTTGAACTCTTCCGGTTTACCGAATGAATGTACCCCCGGAGCGGTAATGGTTATGACCCGCATATTGCGCCGTTCAAACTCTTTGCGGAATGCTTCCTTATCTGCGGCAAGGCGTTTGTAGACCTCACTGCGGAATCCGTCGGTGCGGCATGAACCGTAAGGTCCGTTCAATGTTACCTGCGGCACCTGCCAATCGCTGCGCAAACGGTTGATAAAATCAAAGTAATCACCGTCAAGCAGGTAAACGCTGTATTCCAGCGTATGGGATTTTCCGGCGGGAATACCGATGCGGCAGCCGAAGTCAAAACGCATTTTATCTTTTCCGGTGTCACTTACCTGCGTGGCGATCAATGCGCGGGAAATGTCATCTTCAGCGACGATGGCAAATGCCTCTTTGCCGGATTTGATAAAGAGTGTCGGATTGGCGGCAGGCAGCCGTTCATCACCGGATGAGCGGGCATTTTCCTGACCGAATAAATACCAGTGATCGACCTTTTCTACGGGATTTATCCGGTGCAAATATACCAGTGCCTGATCGCTCTTTGAAGTATTGCGGACGGTTTCGCTGATTTTGAACCTCTTGCCGGGCATTTCTGTGATCCGCCGCGTTACGGTGTAATTTTCACCACTGGCAGTGATCTGCGGCATGTTGACCTGCGGGTTCCATTGCCCCTGCACATCTTTAATCTTTCCGGCGGCAAATGCATTGAACTTCATCACCGGTTTGGCCGGATAACTGAAGATCGTATCCATCCGGAATTTTCCGGCGAACTCCAACGCACCGTGACTGTAAACGCTCAAAGAACCTTTTTCAAAAACCTTTTTGCCCTTTTCCGGAAATACCACTCCGTCATCCGTTTCCACGGAAAAGCGGTTTTCCCGGCGGTAAAGTTCCGCTACCTCCCTGCCCGAAAGCGCATGATCAAAAAAATGCAGATCGTTGAGCACCCCGGCAAATTCGTTGCCTTTACCGCTGTAGCCCAGACGGAAATTCTGATCATCGACCGCCAGTTCTTTCGGAATACGGTCACTCATACGGCTGTCAAGTTTACCATTGATGTACAGCTCCATATACTTTCCGGGTTTGAAGACCGCCGCCACATGATACCAGCGGTTGGGAACGAGAATGGTATCACTTTTCAAATTGGTTCCTTTTCTGATATTCCTGTCTTTCACCCGGAATATCAGCTGCCCCGGATTGATCCGGTTGTTGCGTATACCGTAAGTGGCATCACTGCGGTAAACGATGGGAGCCCAATTGGGTTTGTGCCAGTAAGCAAGCACCCAGACCGCGATGGTAAATTCACCTTTGAAATCGATCTGCGGCAGATCGACCACCGCCCCCCGGCTGGTAGCGATACCGTTGAAATCCACCAGCGGCAGATCATTGCGCAAAGTCCAGATGGATTTGCGTATTTTACCGTCAGGCAGCCGCCCTGAACTCTCTTTTACCGCCGTACCTTTACCGTCACGTAAAGTATAGTGAGCTACCTCACCGGCGTGTATCCCGGTGAAAAACATGACAGCAAACAGTAATACAAATACTTTTTTCATCACTTCAATAACTCCATAAATGTTTTATATGAGTTAATACTGCCTCCGGGCGTGGTCACTTCCATAAATATAGGAGCATCAGCAAGCTGCCCTGTCCGGTGCGCCAGCAGAAATCCGCCAAGCGAGATGAGTTTGGTAAAAAATCCGGTCAGTTCCCGGTGGTTTTTGAATTTGCCGCCGGACTGCTGTTCCACCTGATGAAAATGCCAGCCGTTGATCAGCGATCCCATTTCGCAGTAGTAATCGCTCAAATTCCCGGTTGCCGACAAAGGCGCATTGTTGCGTGCATGACCGATATCCAGATGAAAACCGATCCTCTCTGTCTGATACCTTTCGCGCAACAAACTTATCCACTGGCGGCACTCGGAGATATTACAGCCGAAATTGCGGGTTTCAAAAGTCCGTTCCCCGTCGCGGGTGTGAAGGTTTTCGATACCGATGGTGATATTGTTATCCAATAACACTTTAAGAAAACGGTCAAAATTTTCCAGCAGTTTTTCGCGCTTTTCAGCAAAATCTGCCGCCGTCACCTGCGGCACATGCAGTGTCACCCGGTCGCATTTGAACGCGATCGCGGCAGCGACGGAATCCGCCAGACGCGGACAATCATCGGCATTAAGGTTGGTAAGGTGCATGGAAAGAGTCCTGCCGCCATTGGTCCGCCATTGGGAAATAAGCTCCGGCAGTACAGCTGGAAATCCGGGATCATAGCGCAGTTCCAAATGGGGAATATTCAGCCGGATCGCCTCTCTTACCGCCGTTTCATGCTCATACATCGCAGAAATACCGAAAAGTCCGCGCAAATGCGCCTTTTCCTCCTCACTCCATTGAGCCGGATCGACCATCGGCATGGTGACACTTTCCCGTTTCCACGCCCCCTCCGGAGTACCGGTAATGATCTCAAACCCCGGCGGATTCCCGGCAGCTTTATCCGGATCAAGTCCCCGCAAAGTCACATCACTGTCGATATGGGTATGCCCGGCAAGAATAAATGTCACGGCGCGCCGCTGCTGCGCCCTGACAAGTATCTCCTGTGCTTCAGTTGACCATTGAACCGGCGGCACATGGGTAAGCAGAAGTTTTCCGGCATTATCCGGCAGAGCCGCCAAAGCGGCAAGATCGGCATCTTTCGGGGTGCTGAATGCACTGTCCATCATAAATATACCGCACTCCTCTGACGGCGGCAAATCAAAAGCCGCCGCCGTTTTACCGGACTCATCGGTACGGTATTCGGCATTGCCGCAAGTGGAGTAAAAGGGGATCCCGGCGGCAGCGATCTCCAACAGAACTTTTTCCGTCTGCAGAACTGTTCCGGTAGCGGTCAGATCGCCAAGCAGAGCCAGACAGTCGACCTCCCTTGCCTTTGCCTCCGCCAAAGCCCAGCGGAGAACCGGCAATTTAACCGTATTGAAATTGTCAGTCAGATGCAGATCAGCGAAACAGGCGACTTTCATACCGTAAACTCCTCCGCATCATGGGCAATGGCACAGGGGAACGGCAAAACACCGGTCATTTCCGCAAAACGCATTTCCGCCTCTTTGCCGTGCCACTCATTGCCGACATGGTTGAATACCGCTTTTTTGAAAGGAGCTTTTGCCAGAAGCGGCAACGCCTTTTCCAAAGCGTAATGGGTCAACTCGATAAAGCTGATATCTGCCGGAATATCCACCGGAAAATCCCGCAGATCCCGCGCCAGATCCCCGGAAAACAAAATCCGTTTGCCGCCGGTTTCAAAGAGATAAGCAAAACTCGGGAAATCCAGTTTTTCATTACTCGCGTGAGCAGTCGGTATTGCAGTGACAGCGAAATTGTCATACTGCATTTTCCCGGCATTTACTCCGGTAAAACTGTTCCGGGAGTGATCCATCGGCCGGTGACTGGTTTCCAGAAACGCGGCGATCGCCGGAACTGCGGACATCTCCGGCAGATGGATGGTGCAATGAGCATTGCCGGTCATCCGTTTGGGGAGAAATTTGAGGATATCCGGCAATCCGCCGGTATGATCCTCATGCATATGGGTGATGAATATATGCCGCAAATTATGCAAATCAAAACCTTTGCGGATAAGCAGTGCCAGCACGGGTGTACCGGCATCGATGAGGATGCCGGTACCATCAGGCAGCGTCAGCAGCGTGGAGGTGTTGAACCTTTCCGGAGTCGGATCTCCGTGCGCTGTGCCGAGAGTGGTTATGGAAATATCAGTCATTTTACCTTTATTCTATAATAAGAAACTCTTTCCAATCATCGATTTTCACTTCGATATTCCAAGCTCCGGGTTTACCGGAAATTTTGACTGCATTACCGACTTCAGCGGGTCTGCCGACGGCATCAAAACGCAACGCTTTGGGAGCTTCTTTGCGATCCCAGACGGTCTTATAGGAAACACAGGAAACGATGCGTTCTTTGCCTTTGACCCAGCCGCAGTGCAGCTCAATGGGAGTAATGGGATACATATGGTTGATCGGACCGTACTCACCGCTCTTGGGACCTTTTTCCGGGAAACTGTTCCGCACGGAAGTATGGATATACAGACAACCGTAGCGCAAATACGCCCGCACCCGCGCCATCAGCAGCGGAGCATCGACCTCCTCACTGCGGTGCGGACCGTAGGCAAGCGGAGTTGAAAGCTGGTTCATCGCACAACCGGAGGAGTCCGGCGGAATGGATTTCAGATCCTGTCTGCCGACACCTTTACCGGCAGCTTCACAGAAGTTCATATAGGGAATGGTCTGCAGTTCTCTGGTAGTCGGTGCCCCAAAGTTGGTCAGTGCGATCTTGCCCTTGCTGATGATCTTGCGGAGCCATGCGGCACGTCCGGGAGCAGTCAAAGGAGCCATCTGGGTGTATTTTTCCAGAATTTTACCGTTGGGTGAAACAGATACGGAAAAGCCGTCCCAGACATGGAACACCACATTATTCGGTGCGCTGAATCCGAACATATCCTGATAGATGCCGTCCATACCGACCTCATCAAGCAGGAAGTCAAACTCTTTCATCCGGACTTTCCAGAAGTGATTGCCCATCACCGGATGAACGGAAAGCGGCAGACTTTTGCGGACACGGTTCTGGAGCGGACTCATTGCATAAAGACCGATGTTGCCTTTTTTGTTGTAAGTAGCTGAATCGTTCCACGGAGATTCCTTGACCCGTTTCAAAGTGCCGGGGGTGACTTTGTCGTAACTGAAGTCTGCCGGAGCAGGATTGGGAAACTCGGCTTCGCCGACGCAGTAGGTATAGGTTTCCAGAGAAGCGAGAAATTTGACTTCCGGATTGGCGGCACGGATGATCTTCATCACTTTCTGCATATGCTCTTTGTATTCGTTCCAGCCGGAAAATACGTCGCCGTCCCAGTAGTTGAACCACGGGTTGAGAGTAAGGATGCGCATATTGCGCCGTTCAAACTCTTTGCGGAACGCCTCCGGATCCGCAGCAAGACGTTTGTAGACTTCACTGCGGTGCGCAGCGGTACGGATGGAACCAAAAGGCCCATTGATGGTCTGCACCGGAACTTTCCAATCTTTACGCAGACGGTTGATAAAATCAAAATAATCACCGTCAAGCATGTAGAATGTGTATTCGATCGTATGGGATTTTCCAGCCGGTACACCGATACGATTGCTGCCGAAGTCAAAATTCTTTCTGCCGTCGCTGCGTTCACTGATGACCGCGCCGAGGTGACAGCGGAAAATGTCATCTTCAGCCACAAAACAGAGAGCTTTGGAACCGAATTTGAGAAACGCAGTCGGGTTCGCGGACGCCAGACGGGCATCCCACGGCGAAAGCGCGTTTTCCTGACCGTACAAATACCAGTGGCTTTTTTTATCTCCGACCGGCGGGATCACCCGGTGGTAGAAGACTACAGCCTGATCCTCTTTGGTGGGGTTGAACAGGGTATCTTTGACAAGGACACGGCTGCCGGAAAGCACCTCCACGGTACGCGTAAGATGGATGGTGCTGCCTTTGGCAGTGATCTCGGTGAGAGTCTTGCTTTTGGGGGTGATCTTCACCTGCCAGGATTTTTCCCCGGATCTATCGGGTTCAGCGGCAAGGCGGTTGAACTTCATCTGCGGTTCAGCCGGATAACTGTAGATACTGGAAACGCGGTATTTTGCATTGCCGGCACTCATTTCCATAGCTCCTCCGGGGAGAATATCCAGCGTCATGGAACGCTTGGCAAAAGTCAGTGCCGGTTTGACCGGAGCGATCTTTTCCTCATCGCCGGTATCGACAATGAAACGGTTTTCACTCTTGTAGAGCTGCCAGACCTCTTTTTCATCAATGGCACGGTTGAAAAAGTGCAGATCGGTCATCGTACCGCAGAAATGGGAATTCTTGCCGGTACCGCCGACGCGGAAAGCATTTTTGTCTTTTCCGATCTTGGCGGGAACTTTTTCGACCATCTGCGAGTCAAGTTTGCCGTCGATGTAAAGTTTCATGTATTTGCCGGGTTTGTAAACCGCCGCCACGTGATACCAGCGGTTGCGTTCCAAAACCCGGTTGCTCATAAGATTGGAACCGCGTTTGACATCGGGATCTTTGACCCGGAAATGGAGCTGTCCGGGACAGCTTATATTGCCCCGCAGACCGTAAGTATTGTCGCTGCGGTAAACGATTCCCGCCCAGTTGGGATTCCACCAGTAGGCATTGATCCATATTGCGATTGTGAACTCACCGTCGAAATCGATCTGCGGCATCTGAATGTATGCTTCCCTGCTGGTTTTCATACCGCCGAAATCCACCAGCGGCAGAGTATCGCGCAAAGTCCAGAAAGATTTCCTGATCTTTCCGGGAGCAAAACGGTTGTTCACCTCTTTGATCTCGGTACCGCTGCCCTCGCGCATGGGGTAGTGGGCGATCTCGCCGGGTATCGGCGCAGCGGCAGCGGTCAGCGCGACAAATGACCATAACATCAATAACTTTTTTCTCATACACAAATCTCCTTCATATTGGTTATGAGCAATCAAAACTCCGGTATTGTACTATTCCGGGCGACGGATATTCCCCGCGGTTTGAGCGGTATGAGCAGCTCTGTCGGGGCGGCATGTTTTTCGACCATATCTATAAGCAGGGAAACGCTTGCCCTGCCGATGGCAACTGAATCGTGATAAAAAAGTTTACGCGTGTCCAGTTTGGCATCACGCGTGGTTTCCTGCGATGCCAGCATCACATAAGATATATCATTATTTTCCGCCAAACAACTGCGGATATCCGGTGAACTGCCGCAGAAAATATATCCGCAGTCTGAAAATACATGTGCCGGAGAAAAACCATCGCGCCGACAGCAGAGATATTCCAGAGAATTTTCTCTGCAGAACTTTTTCACCAAAACAGCGATCTCGTGATCTCCGGCACGGTCAGGACGGATGAATACGGTGATTTTCCGCAATTTTTCCGCCATGAACCGGGTTATCACCTCTTTTATCCACGCCGCGTAATCACTGCGGCAGCTGGCGGCAGCCGGACACTCCACTGGAGCAGTACGGTTGAGAAAGATCACAGGGGGCTTCAAACAGCCGAGTTTCTCGAATTCCGGTGATTCAGGATTGCGGGCGATCACGGTAACTCCGTCAAGCTGACCGCTTTGCACAGAATTGATAAATTTGTCATCACAGCCGAAAAAGACCGAGAGATTGTAACTGCTGGCGGCGATCCCGGAACTTACCCCGTGAAACATCCCCAGATAGTGATCGGATATCGACCCGGTACAGCTGCGCGGCAGCAGCAATGCAATATTGTAACTGCGCGAAAGAGAAAAACCTCTGCCGAGCAGACTGGGGTGATAATTCAGACGTTTGGCGGCATCAAGGATCTTTTCCCGGGTTTCAGGGGAAACTTTGCTGCGCCTTTCCGGATTATCCGAGAGAGCATAACTGACCGCCGCTTTGCTGACTCCGACCGCAGCGGCAAGATCTTTGAGTGTGACCATCCTGAATTTCCCCCTGAAATTACATAGTTAAACGGTTAACTTGACAAGTTAATATAGCCCGTTAACTGTGTTAAGTCAAATGGATAACAGAACAAAAAATGAAAATTTTTTTATCAACGTATCACGCTAAAAAAAAAAGCTCTGTTCCCAATATAGGTTGACAACATATTGCGCACACAAGTTGTGGAGGGTGTTACTCTATTGAGTTTTTTGCAAAGCTTTTTTCCAAAAAAGCGTCGATCAAGCCGCGACAACGGAGCGGCGCGACAGTTCGCTTTCTTTGCAAAGCTTTCTTTCTTGCGAAAGAAAGCGGGCTTCCCGTGACTGTTGCGGGTCATTGGGTTCTTCCATTAAGTTATTGCGCCTGCGCTCCCGGGGCGAGTGCCGTCGGCACTCTTTCCGGTCGCTCGCGGCTTATTGCTCGTCCTCCGCTCATCCTCGCGACATTTGTCGCATCGGCTTTGCTCGCATGTAAATGCTCGCAAAGTTCATTCGCATGCGGACTGCGCGCTCGGCGGCAACCGCCTCGCACCCGTGCGTTGAACGTCCCACGGAGGGCATCAACCAATATCAGGAACAGAGCCAAAAAAAATTGCTAATGTCCCGAATATTGTGAAACTCACGCGGGAGTTTACAGGCAAACTCTTCTGTTAACGTATAAAACATATTGTGATTTGTCAGCCGGTACGGGGTTGATCCAACCGGTGGATGGATTGCGGAGGAAGGTCGTGTTTTGCGACGAGTACGGGGCAGGAGTGTACTATGTACTCGACTGCTCCGGCGCAGGAGCAAGGCGCGAGATTACCCGCAAGCCGCCACCGCAGGTTAGATTTTTCACAAAATTCAGGACAACAACAAAAATGGATGGATTTTCTGTCAGGAACGGTGATATTTCAGCACAAAGTTCACGATCGGAGTCGGATCGGAAAGACAGTGCGGATGATGCTTGGCACCGGGTTTCCAAATGACTTCGATATTTCCGCCCAGAGCTTTATACCGCTTTTCCAGAATGACAGTGTTTTCCTCTGCCGGAACCACCTCATCAGCATCGCCGCAAAGATGGAGGATCGGAATATCATTATCCGCGAGGGTTTGCAGATCATCAATGGGATTTCCGGAGTACGCCATCGCCTCTTCTTCGGTAAAGTTCCACGCTTCAAGACAATTTTTCCACCCCTCAATACTGCCGGGGCCGACGCCTTTGCCGCCCGGCCAGCTTTTGAAATCGCAGACCGGATTATCCAGATAAAGACAACTCACCTTTTCCGGATTAAGTGTCGCCCAGCGGTAGACATCCAGGCCGCCCCTGCTGTAGCCGACGGGGACGCATTTTTTGTCAAATCCGTTATCGGTCATAAATTTATACAGCATATCCATGCGGCGCATACACTCATCGTTGCCATAAAGTTCCGGTACGGAAATATGGGCAACGTGCCAACCGAGCTTGAGCAGAGCAAAATCAGCATCCGGGAATGCCCCGAAAAAGTGTACCCGCCAGAACCATGAGCGTTTTTCATTTGCCGGAACCGGCGGTTTGACCAGACGGCAGGGGATACCGTCTATGGTAAATTCGTGGCACTCAAATCCGTGCCAGTCAACGATCTTGCCCGGGAAATCGGTGGTGAACATATAAAAAGCTCCTTCAACGTTTTATGCTTTGGGATGGTGAAAAACAAACGGACGGGTAGCGAGGAATATTCCCCGCAAAATCACCGGCAGGGCGATAACAAACAGAAGCCCTGCTATATAGAATACTCCGGAAATACTCAAAGCACTCATTACCGCTCCACTCAAAACCGCCGCCAGCATGGTTCCGATGCTTTGTGCAGAGGACGCAAATCCGAATACCGAACCGCGTTTGCGCGGCGGAGTCACCGAAGAGAGTACTTTCTGCAGAACCGGCTGCAGACCGCCAGCTGCAGTGTAGAGCAAAATCCGGCTTACGGCGAAAAACCACAGCGATCCGGCAACCCCCTGCATCCAGAGTGCCGCCGCAGATATCAGCATGATCGGCAGCATGAGCTTTGCCACCGGCAGCCGATCGACCAGATAGCCGGAAAATATTCCGGAAACGATCGCCGCCGCGCAGACTGCGGCGCTGGTTATTCCCGTCCAGTAAGCGGCAGTATCTTTGCCGGTCAGTTCTTCCACTTTCAAAGCGATATAAGGTACTTCAAAAGTACGGATCAGTCCGAGTATCAGAAAGAGAAAGAGCATGATCCACACTGCGTGGGAGAACCCGGGGAGAAATGAAGTGCGTGTGATGTGACTGTGTTTTTTTGCCGTCTTTTCCGGAATGGGGGCATCACGGGTGAAGAGAATGGATATGCCGCCGAGGATATAGAATATGCCGCACACCCAGAAAGCTACCGTGTAATTGAAGTAGTGTATCAGCAGTCCGCCGGCGACATATCCCAGCACCGAACCGCCCCAGATGGCGGTAGTCAGAACACCGAGAGCAAACCCCTGATGTTCATCGGGAGTATTGCGCGCCACCATTGCCTGACTGGCAGCAGTGGTTCCGGCACAGCCGGCAGAAATAAAACGCAAAATGACCAGCATGGTAACAGTTTTGCTGTACGCCATCAGAATAAAAAAGATACTGGTAACAAAAGTACCGCGCAGCAGCATTGGTTTCACCCCGAAACGGTCGGAAAGCAGTCCCCAGATCGGATTGAATATGGCGTAAGCGGCAGTCCCGAGAAAGTTGAATGCCACCACCGCCACAGCCAATTCATTGTGATCAATGACACCGAGTTCATTTTTAATGAAGAGCGGAATAAATGGGATCAACGCCTGAAATCCGGCGAGAATGAGCAGTTGTGAAAACCACAGCATAGCCAGATTGAGTTTCCAGGATACCGGACGGGGAGTCATTTTTTATTTCCTTGACTTTTCAGATATTGTAATAGTAATGTCAAACTCTTAATGTACCGCATAAAGCGCATTTTTTCAAGGTAAAACTTCTTCAATGACCGGATATTCTTCACTGCGCCGCGACGGATCCGGCTCTATCAGTGTCTTACGGTACAGCTCCACTCTATCACCCGGAAAAAGTCCGAAATACACGGTCTTCACGCAACTGCCGGTCGCCGGATCATGGGTATAGCAGCTACTGCATCCGGCAAGTACAGACATCAGCAGAAAAGCGGCAGCAGAGAACTTTATCATAATCGTTTTGTTCCTCAAATCAAATGTGTATTTAATAATGTGTATTTAATATAGCACTGTTCCGGCAGTTTTTCCAGATGATATAGCGGGGAAAGAAGATGATAAATCCGGGATGACGACTTATCCCTTTACTTTTTAAATTGCTGACCTCCGGTGTTTTTTTATGAGAAAGCTCTGTTCCCAATATAGGTTGACAACATATTGCGCACACAAGTTTTTGCCAAGCTTTTTTCCAAAAAAGCGTCGATCAAGCACGCCCAACGAGGCGTGCGCGACAGTTCACTTTCTTTGCCAAGCTTTCTTTCTTGCGAAAGAAAGCGGAGAGGGGCGGGACACTGCGTTTCCCTCCCCTCAAACTCCCCTCCCTCAAGAGCCTTCCCGTGACTCCTCAAAGCCACTGGGTTCTTCCATTAAGTTATTGCGCCTGCGCTCCCGGGGCGAGTGCCTTTGGCACTCTTTCCGGTCGCTCGCGGCTTATTGCTCGTCCTCCGCTCATCCTCGCAACATTTGTTGCGTCGGCTTTGCTCGCATGTAAATGCTCGCAAAGTTCATTCGCATGCGGACTGCGCGCTCGGCGGCAACCGCCTCGCACCCGTGTGTTGAACATGCCACAGAGGGCATCAAAAAGAAAAACCCAGCGGATGTTACTCCACTGGGGTTTTGCAAAGCTTTTTTCAAAAGCGTCGATCAAGCCGCGACAGCGGAGCGGCGCGACAATCCGCTTTCTTTGCCAAGCTTTCTTTCTCGCGAAAGAAAGCGGAGTGGGGCGACCGCCAGACCGGCTTTGCCGGTCGTCAAACGGCTGCGCCTTACGGCTTGCCTGGGCGGTCTTTCCACGGCGTAACCGGCTTTTGCTCGTCCTCCGCTCATCCTCGCAACATTTGTTGCGTCGGCTTTGCTCGCATGGAAATGCTCGCAAAGTACATTCGCATGCGGACTGCGCGCTCGGCGGCAACCGCCTCGCACCCGTGTGTTGAACATGCCACAGAGGGCATCAACCAATATCGGGAACAGTTGCTATGTTAAAAGAAAGCGAGGTGCTTTAGAAAAAAGTTGGCTGATTCTCAAAAATGTGATACTGTATGAAAAAGCAACGACACTGTTGGATAGTGTC
>SUWK01000120.1 GCA_015061525.1 Lentisphaerota bacterium | reverse complement strand
AGTCGCTTCGCTGGGGCTCGGATATATCATCACAAAGAATTCCGCTTTTCTTGAAAAAGGGAGTGGGGTTTGGGGAGAGGGGAAAAACCTCTTTTCCCGTGAAAAGAAGTTTTTCCCCTCTTCCCAAGAGCGCATTCACTTTGATCGAGCTATTGGTAGTTATCGCCATCATTGCAATTCTCGCCGCGATTCTGCTCCCTGCGCTCAACTCCGCCCGTGAACGCGGACGCAGTGCCAGCTGTATCAACAATCTCAAACAGATGGGAACTGCCACCCACCGCTTTGCCGATACTTTTGACGACTACTTCCCGCCGTGTTTCATGGCAGCAGCTCAGATGAATTCCACCATGCCATTTGCCGGAATGCACAACTACGCATTTTTCCAGCATCTCTATCCGTTTTTGAATGAAAAGGATATTTTCATCGACCCGTCAGCTCCGGAAAATATGGATTTTTCCAACTACAATACTATCGGCGGATTGGGTTCGGATTCTGATGGCAGGATCAAATCAAGGGTAACTTACGGAGCATCATACAAAGTCGGCGGTTATGGTGAATCCGGACACAAACCGATCAAGATCATCAAAATTTCAGAACCTTCCAAAACTGTTCATATCCAAGATACTTACAGCCACATTTCCGATGCTTCCCACTTTGGAGAAGCGGATAAAGTGGATAAAATTTTCCGGCACTCCGGTTCCAGCAATATGCTGCTGGTCGATGGTCATGTGGAAAGTTTCCAGAAGCCTTCCGGCAATATTTCCACCGTTATCCAGAGCAAATATAAATTCGGGCGTTGAATTTAATGGAGGTTTTATATGAAAAAATTTTTCATCCTGTCACTCTTATCACTGCTGCCGTTGCTGGCTTACGCAGAAAACAACCTTATCGAGATCCCGGTGAAACAATGGAAAGCGTGGGGAAATGAGTCGATCATCGACATCAAAGTACAGAATAATGAGATCACATTCCGCCGCCGCAACGGAAAAGACGGCTGGAATACACCGATGTACAACTTTCCAAAAGATAAACAGCCATCGGTAACTGCTCTGACATTCCTGAGTTTTGAATATAAAGTCAGCCGTTCCCGCCGGATCGACATCAATATCAACAACGGCACCGAGGGCACGCAATATGCAACTTCGGTAAATGTCACATCATCAACAGAATGGAAAAGTGCCAAAATCCATCTGAATAGTGCCGCATTCAAGCGCGGCGGAAAATCCGGAATCGCAGCAGATGGTATGATGGGCGATAAGCTTGGCGGGTTCCAGATCGCTTATTCCGGCAAAGAGATCACGATCCGTAATGTCGTTATCTATGAAGCAGCCCCCAATGATCCGGGAGTTTCAGAAAAGAAAAATCCGGCAGTTTCAGAGTATATCCAAAACCGTCCGGCAACAGATTTCCGGCAGCTGCATAATGGTGCGCAATTCCCATTCGGTGTGATCCACGCTCTGCGTCAGGCGGATAAGATCAACGGAGAATTTTTCGGCCAGGATCCTGCGGAAAGAACCGGCGAAAATCTGCGGCTTATCCGCTGCGCCGGATTCAACAGTTACGCCAATTTCTGTGAATTGAATCCACCGGATATAACCAACCGGCTGAAAATCATGGAAAAATATGATCTTTATCTGCTGGAAACCGCTACTTCCAGTGCAGGATTGGCAAAGCTGCCGGCTGATCACCGGTTGATAAAAGAGATCACCAACGCAGCCGTACATCCGCGGCTGCTTGCTTTTTACGGGCAGGATGAACCGACTGATATTGAACTTTTTCTGTGCAATAAAAAGCTGATCGAAAAAAATTCAGCATACAGTGTACCAGTGACCAGTGCCATCCACATGATGAGTGTGGCAAAGGAGATCGGCCCTGCCATGGATATAATCACCATCGATCCGTACAGTTTGAGTGACGGATCGATCCCAAATAAAACCATTGACATACTCTCTTCACACACTACACTGATAAAAAATGCCCGGCAATATTGTGCCGGTAAACGGGTGTGGATGGTCGGACAGGCTTTTTCCTTGCGGGTTGGGGGCAAAAAAAATTTGCGTTTCCCAACCGCTGCCGAATTGCGTTTTGATGTATTCAATGCAGTGGCTTCCGGTGCCAATGGGTATTTTGCTTTTATCTGGCAGGATCAGACCGCTTATTTGCGGGCGGATTCAAGCAAAGGGGAAAGTTTCGATCAGACCATCTGCGATCCTTGGGGCAACTTAAGTGAAGAGGGAAAAGTTTTGGGTGAAACCGGCAGAAGAATCGTGCCGGTAATGAGTTTTTTCCTCGATCGTAAAGTAATTGAAAATCCGGATAAAATCGCCGTCAAAGGAAAATTTAATGTTACCGGTTGGAGCGGAGAATACGGCAGATTATTCATCGTTGTCAACCGGGATCTGGAAAATAAAACTGATGGCAAAGTTACCATAAATCTTGCTCCGGGAGAAAAGCTTTACGATCTTGACCGCCTTGCCGGAAGCAGTGGCGAACTCTCTTTGCTCCCCGGAGACGGCGGATTCCTGCTGGCTGCCGCACCGGAAAAATTTGCGCTGTTGAAAAAACAGATCACCGCCCGCAAAGAGGCAGATACCGCCGCCGTAAAAAGGTTGATCTTTGCTGAACCGGCGGAATTCAAAGCCGCCCGGGAAGCTTTCGGCGCAATGCACCGGAAACTGATGAATAATATCCGGAAATTTGACGGTAATCCGGAAATGGATGGTGTACGGCAGGAGATAAAAAAACTTGCCGCGGAATATTTTGATGCCCTGCGTGAATACCGTAAAAATGGCAAAATCCAGCCAAATGTCGCTACTTTACCTGCCAGGATCATCTGTCTGACAGATTCCCTGTAGTCCTGCAGTTTTTCTAAACTGCACAGTTGACGCACTAAAATATTATGGTGGAAGCTTTTTAGAGAAAGCTTCCCCCGTATCCCTTGCAAAAACTTATGTTATTTGCAGCGCAACTGCTCTTGTTTCAAGTAATGCGCAAGGATTTATATCAGTTGAGCGCAGCAACGCCTCGGCAGTTCTTTGCCTTCAAGAAATTCCAGAGAAGCACCGCCGCCGGTGGAAATGTGGCTCATTTTGTCGGCCAGACCGGATTTTTTCACCGCAGCAACACTGTCGCCGCCGCCGATGATGGAAATACCGCCATTGGCTTTGACTTCAGCCACAGCATCACAGCAGGAATTGAACAGCAATTTCAATGAGTCAATCATCACCAATCTTGCCAGGGCGTTTCGTTGGCAGGCATTGATTGACAACGGTAAATTTTCCAATGTCCATGAACTTGCCAGAGCCATTGGCAAAGATGATGGCTATGTTTCACGAATCATCCGTTTGACTTTGCTTTCCCCTGAAATTATCCATGCAATCATCGCCGGGACTTTAGAAAAGGATATCGGCATTGAGCAACTCAAGCAGGCGATGTCTTTGATGTGGGATGACCAGAAAAAGATGTTCGGCATGGAATAACAGGGTGTCCGTTTGGCGGCAGGAGAAATCCTGCCGCCAAGTGATTTTTTCTCTTATTTCGGTTCGGCGACCAGACGGAAACCGACCGTATTGTATCTTCCCTGAGCGCGGCGGCCTTCACCTCGATAGCTGGTCCGGCAGGAATTTTTGTTGGCGTACCATGAACCGCCGC
>SUWK01000026.1 GCA_015061525.1 Lentisphaerota bacterium | reverse complement strand
GCACTCGCCCCGGGAGCGCAGGCGCAATAACTTAATGGAAGAACCCAGTGGCTTTGAGGAGTCACGGGAAGACCCTTGAGGGTGGGGAGTTTGAGGGGAGGGAAACGCAGTGTCCCACCCCTCAAGCCCGCTTTCTTTCACGAGAAAGAAAGCTTGGCAAAGAAAGCGAACTGTCGCGCCGCTCCGCTGTCGCGGCTTGATCGACGCTTTTTTGGAAAAAAGCTTGGCAAAAAAACTCAATAGAGTAACACCCTCCACAACTTGTGTGCGCAATATGTTGTCAATCTATATTGGGAACAGAGCTAAAAATTAAGGAGTAAGATAATGCCACTTGTCAATATGAAAGAGATGCTTCAGGAAGCATCGCGCAACAAATATGCAGTGGGTATGTTTGACGTATCCGATCTGGAAATGATCCGTGCAGTTGCCGAAGAGGCGGAAAATCTGCACTCCCCGGTGATCCTCGGAGCTTTGGCTCCGGATCTTGAAGGCGGCAGACTGGATTACTGGTTCACTCTGGCAGAACTTGCCGCCAAAAGATCCCCGTACCCGGTCTGTATACATCTGGATCATGCCAACACACCGGAGCAGGTCAAACAGGCAGTTGATGCCGGATTTTCCTCGGTTATGCTGGATGCGTCAGCATCGGATTTTGCCGAAAATATCCGTCGTACCAGGGAAATCACCGACGCGGTCGGCAAACTGGATATCTCTGTGGAAGCTGAACTCGGTCATGTCGGTAACGGCTGGGTGGGTTCCGGTGAGGGCAGTGAATCCGGCGAAGATATGCTTACCGAGCCGGATAAAGTTGCTGAATTTGTGGAAAAAACCGGTGTCGATGCCCTGGCGGTTTCCATCGGTACGTCCCACGGAGTCTATATCAAAGCTCCGCAGCTGGATATCGCCCGCTTGGATCTGATCAAAGCCGCATCAAATATCCCCCTGGTTCTGCACGGCGGTTCAGGTACTCCGGCAGACCAGCTCGCAGCCGCGATCACCCACGGTATATGCAAAGTTAATATCTATTCTGAACTGCTTACCGCCTGGAACAGTGAAATGCTTGCCCAACTGCAGGAACTTCCCCACATGGCAGCCTGGCCGGCTGTTCTGCGGAAAAAACCCGATGCGGCAATGCGTGAGGTCATCCGGCAAAAGATCCGCTTTTTCGGCAGCGACAACAAATGCTGACCGCAGGAACCGCCTGTCACGCTCTGCTTTTCTGCAGAAGCATTGCGATCTCAGCTGCCCAGAGCGACTCATCCGGAGTTTCAAGGATCAGCGGGATATTATCAAAACGCCGGTCGGCAGCGATCTTTTCAAATACTGCTGTCCCGAGAGTTCCGGCTCCGATCGGAGCGTGACGGTCAAGGTGTCCTGCGAGGACTCCTTTGGAGTCATTGAGATGCATACCGCGCAGGAATTTCATACCGATCAAACGGTCAAATTCCGCAAAGCACTCTTCAAATTTTTCCGGAGCAGACAAATCGTATCCGGCGGCAAATGCATGACAGGTGTCGATGCATACGCCGGTACGTTCCGGCATGGAAACTTTTTCCAGCATATCCGCAAGCTGCTCAAAAGAGTACCCGAGGTTGCTCCCCTGACCGGCGGTGTTTTCAAAAACCGCACACACATCGGGAACTTCCTCCAAGGCGGTACGCACCGATTCCGCTATAATACGGCATCCCTCCGTTTCTGAAACAAGTTTCAAATGACTGCCGGGGTGAAAGTTCAACATTGTCAACCCCAACATCCGGCACCGTTCCAATTCATCAATAAACGCCTTGAGCGCATTGGCACGTTTTGCCGGATCAGGCTGTCCGAGGTTGATGAGATAACTGTCATGAACCAGGATCATTTCGGGGGTGAACCCGTGATCGGCGCAGTTTTTCCGGAATGCCGCCGCACTTGCGGCAGATATCGGCGGAGCTGTCCACTGCCGCTGATTTTTGGTAAACATGGCAAAACCGGTCGCGCCCAATGCCGCAGCATTGAGCGGGGCGTTTTCCACGCCGCCTGAAATAGAAACATGCGGACCGATGTATTTCATAATTCCCTGGTGAGCAATTTGGTTATTTCCGGCAGAATAAGTGCCTCAACTTCAGAAAAATCCTGTACATTCACGGTGCATCCGGCAGCCATCTCATGACCGCCGCCGCCGAATTGCAGTGCCACCGGGCGCACCGGATAACGGGAGTCTTTACTGCGCAGCGACACCCGCCAGCCGTCAGCACGGCGGTGACAAAGCATCGCAATGACCACCCCGTCAAGCCCCCGGGGAATGTCGATCAATCCCTCATCCTCGCGCAAGTCAAAATCGTATTTCTGCAGCAGTTCTTCAGTAATGCAGGCATAGGCGAATTGACCATCACAGGCGAGGCGCAGATGATTTTCCACCATATCCGCTTCAAATTTGAGCTGCTTCAAAGGCTTGCTGAAAAAGACCGTATTGGCGATCCGTTCCACATCGGCACCGTGATCCGCCGCCAGTGCAGCAGCCCGCAGACTGTTGCCATTGGTATTGGAAAAACAGAAACACCCGGTATCGGTCATCATGCCGGTGAGCAGGTATGTCGCACCATCGGCATTTATGGGCTGATTCAGATAATCGATCAGCTCCATGACCATCTGACAGGTACTGCCGCTCTCACCGGAGATCCACGACACCCCGGCTTCAAGTGAATTGCCGGTATGGTGATCTATACAAAGAAAATCCCGCTGACGCAAATCATCCACCGTGATCTCGGTACCGCATCCCAGCCGCTCCGGATTGGCGCAGTCCAACGCCAGAAAAAGATCGTAATCATCCAGTTCAGTCGGAAACACCCTGCCGATAAAATCGTGGAAAAGCGTTTTGTACCGCTGCGGGATCGTTCCGGGAATGAGAATATTTGCCGCAATACCGTTGTCGCGGAGAAATTCCCGCATTCCGAACGTACTGCCAAGAGCATCACCATCGGGCCGCTGATGGGTCATTATCAGGACGTTTTTAGCCATCATCAATCTGGCGGCGGCAATGGAGCAGGGGTGCTGATCACTCATTGTCACTCTTCTCCGCCGGATCATTCAGCATGGCGAGTACCCGGTCGCCGAGTTCAAGACGGCGGTCGGGTTTGAATGCGAGTACGGGGGTATGTTTGAATGCCAGATTTCTGGCAAGCACCCGCTGCATATCCATGCGTTTGGCATTAAGTTCTTTAAAAACGCTGCCGCGCCGGTCGTTTTTGCCGCCGAAAATACTGACGGCGACAGTTGCGTTCCGCAAATCAACGCTGGTATTGACTTCCGTAATGGAAACGAGCATATTTTCTGCGGTTGCCAGAGGGAACTTTTCCAGATAGGTGGCAAGTTCCCTTTTGATAAGCTCGTTGACTCTGGTCAACCGGTCAACTTTTTCCGCCATTTACAGTGTCGCTTTCTTGTATTCGATTTCGTACAATTCGATTTCATCACCCTCGATGAAGTCGGCAAAGTTATCCAGCCGGATACCGCACTCCAGACCGGCTTTGACTTCACGCACATCATCGCGGAAGTGACGCAAACTGACAACTTCACCGTTGTAGATCAATTCACGGTTGCGCCATACCCGTGCCTTTGAACCGACCCGTACACTGCCGGATTCAACACGGCAGCCGCAAATCTTCGGACCTTTGCTCAACTCAAATATCTGCAGAATACGCGCCTGACCGGTGACTTTCTCTTTGCGTTCAGGTTCAAGTTTACCGGCAAGAGCATCGGTGATATCTTCCAGCAGTTCGTAAATAATGCTGTAAAGACGGATCTCAACTCCGCGTTTTTTCGCCAGATCATTCACCCCCGGATTGACCCGGACGTGGAACCCGACCACCAGCGAACCGGTTGCCGCAGCCAGATCGATATCACTTTCACTGATTGGACCGACACCGTTGGCAACCACCGAGGCTTTGATCTTTTCGCTGGGCAGCTGCTCAAGCGACTGAGCAATCGCTTCACCGGAACCGCGCACGTCGGATTTGATGATGATATTAAGAGAGTTGACCTCCTCTTTATTCAGTTTGCTGAAGAGATCCTCTGCAGAACTGATCGCACTGTTGGCAAGCGTTTCCTGACGTTTGACTGCCAGACGTTCAGCGGCGATCTGCCGCGCCTCTTTATCAGATGAACAGATCTCCAAGCGGTCACCGGCTTCCGGAATACCGGAAAGACCGACGATCTTCACCGGGAAACCCGGCGGAACCGATTTGACCCGCTCGCCTTTATCATTGATCAGATTACGGACTCTGCCGTAATGTTCACCGCAAAGAGCGATGTCACCGATTTTGAGCGTACCATCCTGAATGAGAACGTGGGCAGTCGGCCCGAACCCCTGTTCCAGCTGCGCTTCAAGCACCACCCCATCTGCGGCGGCTTTGGGGTTGGCTTTGAGTTCCAGCATCTGTGCTTCCAGCAAAATACGCTCCAGCAGATCCGGAATACCCTCCCCGGTTTTGGCAGAAACACGCACAGTACCGATATCACCGCCCCAGTCTTCACTGGTCAGACCGTTCTGCTGCATGTGGAGCAGGATCTTATCCGGATCAGCTTCCGGCAGGTCGATCTTGTTGATCGCCACGATAATGGGTACTTTTGCTCCGAGCGCGTGGTTCATCGCCTCAATAGTCTGGGGTTTGAAACCTTCAGCAGCGGAAACCACCAGCACCACGATATCGGTGCAGTCCGCTCCGCGGGCACGCATTTTGGAGAAGGCCGCGTGTCCCGGAGTGTCGATAAAGGTGATATCTTTCTCATTGAACCGCACCGAAGATGCACCGATATGCTGGGTAATGGCACCGGCTTCACCGGCGGTGACATTGGTGTGGCGCACTTTATCCTGAAGCGAAGTTTTGCCGTGGTCAACGTGTCCCATGAACGTGACCACCGGCGGACGCTCTTTGAGCATGATGGGGTCAACGACCGGGGCTTTCTTGACCGGAGCTGCTTTCACCTCGGGTTTGGGAGCGGCACCGAAGGTCAGTTCCACCCCAAAAGCTGAACAGATTTTTTTTGCGTTGGCATCGCTGACAACCTGATTGATACCGGCAAGTTCGCCGAGTTTGATCAACTCAGTGATGATCTCATTGGGGCGTTTGCCCAGAGCTTCTGCGAGATCTTTGACGATGACCGGTGACGGCAGCGTGATGGCAGACGGCGAAGAACTCTTTTCGCTTGTGCGATGATGATCGTTGCCTTTGGGCATACTTTTTTCCTGCCCTTTGCTCCGCTGATTTTTACCATTGCTGCTGCGTTTGTTTTTCGGTGCAGCGATCTCTTCATTATCGTAAAGATCGTTAAAGTAAGATTCCACAAGTTCTATGGAGTCTTCCGGAATAATGTCGTTGACGTCGGCGATGTCGTCAAACCCCTGATCGTTGAGTTCACGTACGATATCGCGGGCGGAAACGCCGTATCTTTTCGCCAGACTTTTTACTGTAATATCCATGATCCAAGCCCTCCGTTATTTAATCATCCGATATTCTCCAACGCCTTGCGGAGAGCAGCGTGATCAATATTTGCCACAGCATCCAAAGCGGCATCTTCCGCAGCTTTGAGTCCCTCAACAGTGACGAAACCGTTGGCGACCAAAGTGGCGGCATCTGCCGCAGAGATTCCCAACTCTTCCACCAGTTTATCGGCGGCGATCTTCATTTTTTCCTCGATGGACGGCGCACGCTCTTTGCTGGTTTCATCGCAGAGTTTGATCGTCCAGCCGACCAGTTTACCGGCGAGGCGCACGTTCTGCGCTTTTCTGCCGAAAGCGACCTTGGATTGATCTTCGTTGACGATGACCGAAAGTGTGTGGGAAGCCTCATCAACTTTCACACTCTGCACCTGCGCAGGCAGCAAAGCATTGGAAACGTAAACTTTGATATCTTCATCGTAAGGAACGATATCGATACGTTCAGCACCAAGTTCATCCGTGATCCGTTTCACCCGGGTACCGCGCACGCCGACACAGGCTCCGACCGGATCTACCCGGGGATCGGAAGAAGTGACCGCGATCTTGGAACGTTTACCGGCTTCACGGGCGATGCCTTTGATTGAAACCACACCGTCGTGGATCTCGCTGACCTCTCTTTCAAAGAGCCGGATCACGAATTCCGGGGCAGTACGGGAAACGATCAATGCCGGTCCGGGAGCGTTGATGTCGATTTTGATCAGCAGTGCATTCACGCGGTCACCGATGGAGTATTTCTCATCCCGGATCTGTTCACGCAGCGGCATGACACCCTCGGCCTTCTGGAAGTCGATGATCACACTGCCTGCCTCAACTTTTTTCACCGTGCCGTAGATGATCTGGCCGAGACGCCCGGCGAACTCCTCCTGAACATTCTCTTTTTCCGCCCGGCGGAGCTGCTGGGCGAGGTTCTGACGTGCAGCCTGTGCCGCGATACGGCCGAAGTTGCTCGGGGTGACCTCCCATTCGATACGTTCGCCGACTTTGACATCCGGATAGATCTCTCTGACCCGGTCGATCACGATCTGATCGCTGTTTTGCGGGATGTGGTCGACCACTTCCAGCACCGCCCATGCCTGGATCCTGCCGGTGGGCGGATCGATCTTGATCTTCAATTCGCTTGCCGGGTGGATACTCTTCTTGGATGCCGAGAGAATGGCATTTTCCAGAGCACGGATAATACTTTCCCGGCTGATGCTGCGATTCTGGCTCAAGTATTCAATTACAGTCAACAATTCATTACTCATCTTTGTGTTCCTCCTCAATTCGTCATTTCAAGGGACTAAAAAAGCGGGCAGACCGTCCCGCTTGGCATCAAAAAACAATTTTTTGTCCGGTCTGAAACCTTCACAATCTATAATATAGATGTGGAATGACACCTTGTCAAGTGATCTGGAAGATCATCGGCGAAAATCCTCCGCTCACCGGTGTGCCGACGGCACTTTGTAACGGTGTTTGTTGCTGGTCAACTGCTCATCGGTCATATATTCGACCACATATCTGAAAGAGACCGGTTCGTCTTTTTCATTCAGTTCAAAGATGAACAACGAGCAGTTCCACGCCATACCCCAGCCGGGAAGTTTCCCGCGTTCTTTCAACTTTCCGGCTATATCACTTACTCCACCGGCATGAGTTACCAGCAGCAGATCCCCGGGATGCTCCCGGATTATCCGGTCAAAAGCGGCGATAAAACGTTCTCTGCTGATTTCGCGCGGCTCATTTGACACCCGCCACGGGTAAGTGAAATTTTTCCCGGGGACGGTCATCCCGGGGAAAAGCTCTTCCGCTTCAGCCGGAGTCATTCCCCGGGGAGATGGTAATGCTCCCGGATTGACCTCCTGAAGCCCCGGATCGAGAATAACGGTTTTATCCAGGATCTTTCCGGCAATACAGGCAGTCTCCGTTGTCCGCAGGATCGGCGAAGCCAGAATTGTACCCTGAAAATTTATCTTTTCCTTAAGATAAGTACCGAGCAATTCGGCCTGTTTGCGCCCCAATGGAGTCAATTGCTGTTCACCGAGCTTATGGTTGACATCTGCTTTTTCCCAGTTGCCGACCTGCCCGTGCCGGGTGATGCAGATCATTCTGGCACTCGCAGAAAAAATCATCACACAGAACAGCAGTAAAATAAATTTCTTCAATTTTGCTTACCTCCACAAAACAAAATGTTAGTTGTTGTCCTGAATTTTGTGAAAAATCTAACCTGCGGTGGCGTCTTGCGGGTAATCTCGCGCCTTGCTCCTGCGCCGGAGCAGTCGAGTACATAGTACACTCCTGCACCGTACTCGTCGCAAAACACGACCTTCCTCCGCAATCCATCCACCGGTTGGATCAAACCCGTACCGGCTTGGTTGACAAATCACAACTTATGTGATATGTTTTATACACTGATAGAAATGTTTGTTTATAACCTCATGCTTCCGTTTCACAAAATTTGGGACATTACAAAATGTTATTACTTTATGACAACACACCTATATATGTTTCAAATAAAAAATCCCGGTTCAGAAAACTGCTCCGGGATGAGTAAAAACTCTGCTGATGTTTCTATCAGAGAAAACGGTTTTCGTTCCCCCGTTCATTTTCTTTGGGCTGCATAAGTTTGGTGTAAGCCTCTTTGGCACGGCCGTGTTCTTTGGCAGCGGCTTTCAGATACCACTCTTTGGCTTTCTCCACATCAGCGGTGACTCCGCCTTTGCCGGTTTCGTAGAAAACACCGAGGTTGTACTGCGCTTCGGCGATATCTTTTTTGGCAGCTTCACGGTAAAGCCTGAGAGCTTCCGCATGATCCTGCTTCACACCTTTTCCGAAAGTGTAACACAACGCGAGGAAACACTGAGCATGACCGTAACCCTGATCAGATGATTTTTTGAACCATTCAGCGGCTTTTGCAAAATCCTGCTTCACACCGTCGCCCTTGAAGTAACAGACTCCGAGATTGTACTGGGCCTTGGAATCACCTTTTTCCGCATTTTCTTCATAATCACCGGCGACACCGAAAAGAGCGACTGTGCCGAAAAGAGCAGCAGAAAGGAGCAGTTTGCCAATAAGTTTCATAAAAACACCTCATATATTAAGAGTGAAAAAATCCAATGTACCTTAAATAATATAGCACTGTCAAAAGAGTTTGTCAAGATACATCTGCAATTTTTTACCGCAGGTTCAATTGCTGCCGCCCGCACCCCGCTTTCTTTCGCAAGAAAGAAAGCTTGGCAAAGAAAGTGAACTGTCGCGCCGCTCCGCTGTCGCGGCTTGATCGACGCTTTTTTGGGAAAAAAGCTTTGCAAAAAACTCAGTGGAGTAACACCCGCGTGAATGTTTCTTTCACGGGAAAGCTTGGCAAAGAAAGCGAACCGTCGCGCCGCTCCGCTGTCGCGGCTTGATCGATTTATTTTTTTCGCAGAAATTGGTATTGTCTGTTGTCCTGAATTTTGTGAAAAATCTAATCAGCGGTGGCACCTTGCGGGTAATCTTGCGCCTTGCTCCTGCGCCGGAGCAGTCGAGTACATAGTACACCTTGTCCCGCCATAGCTTTATGCGACGGCGGATCCCGCACCGTACCCGTCGCAAAACACGACCTTCCTCCGCAATCCATCCATCAGTCTTCGCATAAAGCTACGCCTTGACAAGCCGGTTGGATCAAACCCGTACCGGTTTTATCCACACGGAGGATGTTACTGCCTGGATTTTACAAAATCTGGGACATTAACTGAAAACTACTTTTTACGGAATACGATTCTGCCTTTGGTCAGATCGTAGGGAGACATTTCCAATGTCACACTGTCACCGGGCAGAATACGGATAAAATTCATCCGCATTTTACCGGAAATATGGGCATTGACCACATGGCCGCCCTGAATTTCCACCTTGAACATGGTGTTGGGGAGCAACTCTCTGACCACACCTTCCACTTTTATCACATCATCTTTTGCCACGTTAAAATCTCCGGTTCATTATCTGTTATCAGGATCATATGTTCAAAATGTGCGCTCAATTTACCATCCACGGTACGCACCGTCCACCCGTCTTTACGGTCTATTTTTACTGAATCTGTGCCCAGATTCATCATCGGTTCAATGCAAAGAACCATCCCCGGTTCCAACCTCGGCCCTTTGCCCCAGCCGGTGTAATTGGGTACTTCAGGAGCTTCATGGAGCTGGATGCCGCAGCCGTGTCCGACAAAATCCCGGACGATTCCCAGCTTGTGCCGTCTGGCACACTTTTCCACCGCCGCGCTGATATCGCGGACAAATGCTCCGCACCGGGCAGCAGCTATACCATCCATCAGCGATTGACGTGTACCGTCGATCAGACGTTTGACTTCGCCGGAAAACTCCTTGAAACCGAATGTTAACGCCGTATCACCCATCGCTCCGTCGATGCTTACCCCGACATCAATACTGACGATATCGTTTTCAGTGATTATCTGATCCGGTGTGCCGATACCGTGGATGACCACATCGTTCACCGAAATACAGATATTGCCGGGATAGCCGTGATAATTTTTGAACGCACTTCTGCCGCCGGTAGCATTTATAATCTGACCGGCGAGCTGATCAAGATCAAAAGTCGTCATCCCCGGATGAGCGAGCCGGGCTATCTCGTCGCGCACGCGGGCAGTCACCTCGGCGGCGCGGCGGATACGGACGATCTCATCCGGAGTGTGTATGATCCGGTTTCCGGACATAAGTGCTTACTCCAGAACCGTTGCCAATTCAGCAACGATCTCATCCAGATCGGTGCTTTTGCAGCTGTAGAGTAACCCGAGTTTTTCGTAGTAATCGATCAGCGGCTGGGTCTGTTTGTGGAAGACCGCCAGACGGCTTTTGGCAGTTTCCAGAGAGTCATCGGCACGCTGAAAGAGTTCAGAACCGCATTTGTCGCAGATGCCTTCAGTTTTGGGCGGCATGAAAATTTTGTTGTAGATAGCATCGCAGCCGCGGCAGTTCATACGTGCGGTAAGACGCTGCAGAATGATCTCATCGGAAACATTCAAATAGATGACAGCGTCGATTTTTTTGCCCATACCGTTCAGGATCTCACCGAGAGTTTCCGCCTGCGCGATGGTACGCGGGAAACCGTCAAGGATGAAACCCTTTTCGCAATCCGGTTCTTTCAGACGTTCACCGACCATACCGCAAACCATGGCATCGGGAACCAGGCCGCCGGATTTCATGATGGCTCCGGCTTCTTTACCGGCGGGAGTGCCTTTGGCAACTTCGGCGCGCAGGATGTCACCGGTGGAAATGTGGGCAACACCGTATTTGGCGATCATCGCGTTGGAAACGGTTCCTTTACCGGCTCCGGGGCCGCCGAGGAAAATAAGATTTTTCTTGGTTAACATTTTTGTTACTCCTTTTTTAATTGGTATTGTCTCAATTGTTGTGAAAAATCGAACCGGCGGTGGCGGCTTGCGGGTAATCTCGCGCCTTGCTCCTGCGCCGGAGCAGTCGAGTACATAGTACACTCCTGCACCGTACTCGTCGCAAAACACGACCTTCCTCCGCAATCCATCCACCGGTTGGATCAAACCCGTAGCGGCTTGGTTGACAAATCACAACTTATGTGATATGTTTTATACATCGAACCGGCGGTGGTGCTTCGTGGTCAATCTCGCGCCTTGTTCCAGTGCCGGTGCGGTCGAGTACGCTCGTACACTCCCGCACCGTACTCGTCGCAAAACACGACATTGCCGCACGCCTTGTCGCGGCGTAGCGTAAGCGAAGACGGATGCATCCACCGATTGGATCAAGCCGGTGTTTCACCGGTTTGACAAATCACATTATGTGATATTTTTATACGTTAATAGAAATGTTTGTCTATAAACTCCTGCTTGAGTTTCACAAAATTTGGGACATTATCTTTTAATTAGATATGTTCCAGAAGATATTTTTCCAAATCTTTATCCGCAACTTCACACTGGGAACCATCATCCATCTTTTTGACGATGGCAATGTGCTGTTCCATTTCACTTTCACCGCGGATCAGGGTGTAAGCAGCCTGACTGCGGTTCGCGGCACGCATCTGTGCTTTGAAGGAGCGTTCCTCCAGCTCCAGAGCGATATTTTTGCCAGCTTTACGCAGAGTATCGGCAAGGATCAGATTTTCCATACGGGCAGCCGCACCGAGACCGATGAGATAGCAATCAGCTTTGGCGGCATCGGGCACCGGAGCATTGAGAGCTTCGCGCACCATCAGCAAGCGTTCCACGCCGGTTGCAAAACCGACTCCGGGGAGCGGACGTTTTTCACCGGGCAGAAAAAGTTCGTACCTGCCGCCGCCGGCAATGGCGATCTGTTCCCCCAGCGCATCGTGAGTGACTTCAAAAACGGTGTGAACATAGTAATCCAGACCGCGAACCAGACGGGAAGAGACCTTGAACGGTACATTCAGACGGGTAAGAGCGGCTTTGACCTCTTCAAAATACGCTTTGGATTCTTCACTGAATGAGTCAAGATAGCTCGGCGCGGAATCAATGATCGGCTGACAACACTCCTGCTTGCAGTCCAGAATACGCCAGATATTGCGCTCAAGACGGGTGCGGCAATCGGGACACATTTCATTGATATGTTTGGAAAAGTACTCACGCAGAACTGCTTCCGCCGGAGCGCGATCAGCTGCCACGCCGCGGGTGTTGATGGTGAATACCGCCCCGGTGATACCGGCAGAGATGAGAAAGTTGTGCAGCATGGCAATGCATTCGGCATCAATCAAAGCTGCACATCTGCCGACATTCTCCACACCGATCTGGTGAAACTGACGGCGGCGTCCGGCGGAGGGACGCTCCCCGCGGAACATCGGCCCGTAATAAAAGACCCGCTGTTCAGTGCCGTTGGCGACGTCGGTATTGGTCAGTGCGCGCATGACACCGGCAGTACCCTCAGGACGCAGAGTCAAACTTCTGCCGCCACGATCTTCAAAAGTGTACATCTCTTTCTGGACAACTTCCGTTTCGCCGCCCAATCCGCGCTGAAAGACCTCGGTATATTCAAAGATCGGGGTACGCAGTTCTCCGTAACCGTAAGCTGAAAAGACCTTGGCAGCGGTATTTTCCAGAAACCGCCATGAACCGGATTCCGCCGGAAAAATATCTGCGGTACCCGGAGGGGGTGCAAATGCAGCCATTTTTATCAATCTCCCTTTTTGAAATGAATATTGCCGGAAAAAAAGCAAAACGCCCGACGAATAAGACTTTTCGTCAGGCGTATTTTTGCAATTTGATCCGAACTCCCGATCAACGGAAGTCAGCCGGGTTGAGTTTCTCAACCTGCTCTTTGAGTTCTTTGCCGGCGCGGAATTTGATCACAGTGCGCTCGGGGATGATGACCTCGTTTTTGGTATCGCGGGGGTTGCGGCCCTTGCGGCTTTTGCGGACTTTGATTTCAAAAACACCGAAGTTGCGCAGTTCGATATCGTTACCGGCGATGAGTTCTCCGGCGATGCTGTCCAAAGTGCGCTGCACGATGTCAGCCACGTCACTCTGGATGATTCCGGTTTCTTTGGCGATTTTGACGACCAGATCACGTTTAGTCATTTTTTTCTCCTTTTTAGCGTTTTTACTTATCCGTAAATTTATGCAGTTGAACTTAACATTCTATATAATGTGCCACAGAAATGCCTTTCTGTCAATAGCAAAAAACGACAAAAACCTTTTTTTTTTGCAAAATACCGGATTTTTGTCGTAAAAAATGTGATTTCAGGTAAAAAATACAGAGTTATGCCGATAAAACGTTCCCGTTCAGAAGTTGAATCCGAGGTGACGGAGCAGAGCTTTCAAGCCCCGGTCGATATCCTCGCGGGTACTGACAAAATCTCCGGAATACCACGGATCGGAAACCTCCCCGCCCTGACCGGTGAAATCCAGCAGCCGGTACATTTTCCCATCCGGATCACCGCCGCAAATGCGCTGCATATTACGCATATTAGAGTTGTCCATGCAGATGAGATAATCGAAATACTCATAATCTTTTACCGTCATCTGCCGGGCGTATTTACCGCTGCAGTCAATATCCATACTGCGGAGGATACTTTCAGCCGGGGGGTAAACCGGATTTCCCAGCTCCTCCCGGCTGACCGCCGCCGATGCGATTTCAAACTGTTCACTGATACCGTTGTCAGTGACCAGCTTTTTCAACATGAATTCCGCCATCGGACTGCGGCAGATATTGCCGTGGCAGATGAACAGTATCTTATACATCAGAGCGCACTCCGGAAAAAATTGTCGCAGAAGTTGACGATCTCCAAACGGTTTTCCGCTTTGAGTGCATCGTACATATCCGGTAAGTCAGTATATTTCAAAAATCCGCGCGGCATCACCGCCCACGGCCACAGAGTGACATCGGCCCGTGCCATGGAATCAAATGATTCCGGTGCATCAAAAAGCTTCAGAGAGATCACATCATCGTTGAGCAATGCGGCAAAGAGCGCGATGATACACCCCTGACCTCGGGCAGCGAGCCGCAGATTTTTCACTCCGCAGGATTTGACAAAAGCGATCGCCCCCAGCAGATCCCGCAGACGCTCATGGATGGTGGATTGTCCGAACATCACCGCACAGGCATGGTAATGATAATCGACTCCGTAAGCGTAGAAGAAATCCCCTGCCGAACAGAGATCACAGTTATGCGATGCCGCGCTGCCTATTCCGCGGACATCCACCCCGGCAACCGGAGTTACGGGAGTGAAATCACTCAACTCTTTGGCAGATCCCAGATGCGGGACATAAAGAGTCAGGTCTTCAAACGCCGGGAAATGGTTGTACGCAGCATCGACCTTGGTATCACGCAGCAGAAGCGGTGTCACTATTCCCGGATCGGTTTCCAGAGCGAAACGGGAGAATACAAACATCTTCTGGGTATTCGGGTTTTCCGTTTCGGCACGCAGAATCCGGCAGTAAGGTACTGCCGCAGTTGACTGATAACCATACTTGTCAGTCAGCAGCTTTTTCAAAGCGGCACAGTCGGCTTTTTTCCGTCCGGCAGCAAACTCATCAAGTTTTTCCGTAACCAGATCATGAACCAGCTTTTTACCGGGCAGGTTGACGACCTGTCCGCCGGGGGCGCAGCACAACTCACTGACCGGCGGAGTGGAAACATCCACCTCCACGATAACCTCAGAAGCATCTTTACCGATACCGGCATGAAGATCGAAAAATTTGTACATGCTTTCGCGGTTCTCTACCGAATATCCGTGGTTGGTCGGCCCGATGAAAAGCTGCAGATTCTCTTCTGCACCCAGCAATTTGTAAACTTTGCGGCACTCTTCATAAGTTTCCGCGATACCACGGGGATCGAAAAAGTCATTTTTCTGCCCCAGCAGCAATAACGGACGCGGCGCATACGCCAGCACCAGATCGCCCATTTCACAGCCGGAACCGAGGATTCCCGGCGGCATCTGCTCGATATCAGCGGGAAGTTCATTTTCAATATTCCGTTTCCAGCTGGTCACATAACAACTGGGGGCCGCCATGGTGAAACGCGGGTCAAGAGCCTGTACAAAGGTGGTCATCGTACCGCCGCCGGAGTTACCGGTGACACCGACTCTGGAACTGTCGACCTCTTTGCGTGAGAGCAGATAATCCAGACCGCAGATGGCATCGTGCGCTCTCCATGTGCCGAAAAATTCATCACACAGCCACAGTTTTTTGCCGAGCATATTGTGTTCCCGGGTGCATAATCCATTGACCATCTGGGCATTTGCCGCATTGGTGAACTGATATCTTTCGCCCTGACTGATGGGATCGACCAGCAGCACGGCAAAACCGTTTTTGGCAAGTGTGCGCGCTCCGGTCTGGTAGGCACTGCAATTTTTGCCTTCCTGCGCATGACCGCAGAGAAAAAGTACCGCCGGAACGGGAGAAGCGATATCTTTCGGTAGATACAAATGAGCAGTCACCGGGAAATCCGGACGGCTTTCGTAGATGATCTTTTCGATCCGGCATTCGGGAGTGTCGATAACTCCGACGGTCTGCGCCTTGAGATTCGCCGGACGCTCCGGCAAAGAAAATGAAGCGGCGATCTTCGCACGGACTTCTGCCACATACTTTTCAGCATCGGCACGATCTTTCAAGGCGGCGATCCGGGCAGAACGCTCTGTATTGAGTTTTCTCAAACGGGCGACATTATACTCCTGCAGCAATGCGCCGTAAATTGCTTCGTGACGGTCATAC
The DNA here is from genome assembly GCA_015061525.1 of Lentisphaerota bacterium. Lineage (GTDB taxonomy): Bacteria > Verrucomicrobiota > Lentisphaeria > Victivallales > Victivallaceae > UBA1784. The sequence goes on along the minus strand of SUWK01000026.1, from coordinate 13,997 downwards.
ATCATAAATTTCATCTCCGGGATTTTGTAATTTTATCAGAAAAATTTATCACTCAAAAACAATACCGCTCCAACGCAGAGCGGAATGGAAAAATTATCATCCAGTTTGATCTGTTTTTCAAAAAGTTCGGCAAACGCCGCAAAGATCACAGCGAATATCCCGGTAAGGTAGTAAATTTCCGGAGCATTTGCCAGAAATGTCACCAGCGACAGCATTCCGTAACCTACCAGAACAAATGCCAGCACTCCCTCCCACGACTTGCCGTTGGGGGCCTTGTGCCGTCCGAATTTTCTGCCGATCAGAGCCGCCGCCGCATCACCGGTCAGCATCACCGCCAGTGCCGGTGCGGCGATATGCGGGACAAACAGCAGATTTACCAACAATGCCGCTGCCAGAACAAATGCTCCGCCGGAAACGATCCACATCCCCGGTTTCACCTCTTTTCTCAACATCCTGCCGAAAAGTATTCCGTACAATTTTCCCAGATACTTTCCCCCGTTGGCGTAATCATGCTCTGAAACCAGCGTCAGCAACAGCAGTGCGGCAAAGAGGATGCAGCTTATCCACCTGCCGTAAGCAAAATATCGCGGCAGTAGCAGTGTCGCCGCAACCATCCACAGTGATGAAAGATGGACTCCTTTGCGTTTTATCTCTTCAAAATACGATATTTCAATACTCATAACCGTTCTGCCTTTCTCAAAGTTTCTGCCAGTTGTGATTGGAATTGTTTCTGCATCCGGAATATGCCGGCCGTCCGGAAGAAAGCACCTGCAAATTGCACTTGCGGCATAAATGGTGTTCTTTGCCCCTGACAGCGAGCTTGTACCAGTAGTGATTGCCGCCGGAATATACAGTAAGAATAAGAGGGGGTGCCTTTGCTGTAAATCAGCAGCGCACACTTGCGGCAGTGAAAAATATTATCGCCATGTACAGCAGCTTTGAACCACAGATGATTGCCGCCTTTGCCGCAGTTCGGGTATGACGGCGTATTCTCCTTGACCGTCAGTATACGGCATTTGCGGCAGAGATAAACTGACTCTGCCGCGAATACGCCTGCTGCGCCAAGCACTGTTATTGCCAATAAAAATCTTTTCATCGCACCGGCTCCCATGGACGCGGCAGTCTTCTCGGCCAGTAAGCACGCTCCAGTCCGACGACCACCCCGTAGATCAACTTCTCGATCTCGGCGGCAAAAAGCGGGTTCACCATACCGCCCTCGTAAAGAAAATATAAACTCGGATTGCTCGTTCCCCGGAAACGCCGCACCGTGATCGTTTTCACACCGGGGATACGGCAGGCAACCAGATCACCGTTGCCCGGACGCAGGTTGCGGGCGGCAACTATCTTGTCATCTTTGCAAATACCGTCATGCACCATACAGTTGTCAGGCATGGTAAAAGCGAAATAGTGCAGTCTGTCACCGTATTTCGGTTCTTTGGTAATTGAAACGGCCTCCTGTTTGCTCAACGGATTTTTGATCTCAAAATCATGATTGAGGATATTTTCCGCATCCAGAAGCGGTACCGAAGTAAGACGGCGGGATTTGCAGTAGTATTTATCCAGTTTATCCTGAAGTTCCTGCTGTTGTTTCATCTCCTCATCGGTACATCTGATGAACGCCGCCGCCATAGTGTTGACACACAGCGGATTCAAGCCGATAGCGGCGGCGAACTCCTCCCGCGACAATCCCGGGCAGTGTTTGGCTACCTGATAGATCCTCCGCCAGAAAAGCATCCGGCGGACATTTTGAGTGCTTTTTTTACGGCCGCGCCGTTTGGGGATCTTTACGGTGGTGACGACCTTCCGCAGCCGACGCTCTTCCGGAATGATGGTTTCCTGCTGTTCGATATACAGTTTTTTCAAAATACTTTCACTCCAAATCCACTGATTTCCGGCTGTTTGCCGCTTTCACAATACACCCGTACGAAAAATACCGCTTCACGGATCACTTCTTTGTTTTTGTCTGTTTTGGCAAAGCTCATCTTCCACAGGTAATTACGCAAATCACCGACAGTCAGCTCTCCCAGATAACCGGAAGACCGGAACTTGCCGAATGCTCCGTCCAATTCAGCGCACATACGTTCAAACTTGCGCTTGTCGATGCGGCTTTCATCTTTCGGCGGAAAATGCAGCTGCCATTTGGCAAAATCTTTATCGGCAAGTGCCTGAAAGAATCCTCCGGCAAATGCTTTTGCTTTATTGGATGCCTGAACGGCATCTTCATTTTTGAATTCACGCAGCTGAACTGCTGCGGGTTTTTCAGCTGCGGCACATGATGCCAGCAAAACAGCCAATAACAAGCTGGATGCGATGCAGATAAAATGTTTCATTTCTGACACTCCGGACAAAAACAACTTGCACGTCCTCCGAGGCGGACGCTTTGTATCGTACCGCCGCACACCGGACAGGATTCTCCCTCTTTACCGTAGATCTTGAGATCCTGCACGAATTTTCCCTCGCTGCCGTCAACGTGGCGGAAGTCTGAAATGGTGGTTCCGCCGCGTTCGATGGCGCGGGTCAGGATATTTTTGGCATTGAGGACGATTTTTTCACACTCTGCCAAAGTCATATTTTTCCCCGGTTTGCGGGGATCAACACCGGCAGCGAAGAGCGTTTCCGCAGCATAAATATTACCGATCCCGGTAACGATCTCATTATCCATCAGAAGATTTTTCACCGGTACACTGCGTTTACAGCAGGCGGCGTAAAAACTTTTACCGTTGAAATCCGCGGTCAGCGGTTCAGCCCCGAGTCTGCCAAGCACCTCGGGCACACCATCTGCACCGGGGGTATGGATCTCCAGCATACTGAAACGGCGCGTACACTCGAAACGGAAGATATTGCCGTCGGAAAGATGGATGAAAACATGTTCATGTTTGCGTCTGGGAACACTTGCCGGTTCCACCCGTACCACCCCGGACATACCGAAGTGCATCAGCAGCACCCGGGAATCAGAGAGGTCAGCCAGCAAATATCTTCCCCGGCGGCGAACCTGCAGGAAACTTTTTCCCGGCAGACCGGCATTTTCCAACGGGGTAAGCGGCGTACGCATCGCCGGGGTGAACACCTGCACCTGCGTAATGGTTCTGCCGCTTAAAACGCGATTCAAAGCTCTGCCGATAGTTTCGGCTTCCGGCAACTCCGGCATAACACTTTCCCTTTTCTGCTGAAAAAAACATGTATCATGTACAATGTAACACGGCAAAGAACAAATTTCAAACAATAATCCGGCAGAGTTGCCGCTTTTTCAATCCAGTTTCAATACCAGATAACCATAGCTGCCGTTCACGTTGAAAACGATACCGCTTTCCGGAACTTTATCTGTACTGCCGGTAAACTCCACTGACTGGGTCTTCTCCACCACCGTGATCTTTTTGCCGGCACACCACGACGGCAGAGCAAGAGTTTTATTCTTCAATGCTTTATGGGTATCGAAATAGACCATGAGCGAATCGTTTTCCCAATGATAATAGAAGCTGGTGGCATCCGGTTCTGCTGCAGGATCAAAGTAATGTTTGTAGCTTACACTGGTCATCTGCGTTCCCGGAGCCGGATCGTTCAGTGTGTAACAGAACGGATACATCTTTTTAGTGTGGTAAAGGTAGTATACTTTGCTGCGGTGTGCCCCCCGGTTGACAAGTGCGGTACAACCATCGGTAAGAGAATATCCCAGAACTACTCCGAACATCGGCTTGTCATCTCCGCTCACCCGGATGAAACGGTCAGGCGGATTATCCGGATCAAGGCAGTCTTTCTGACGGTCAACAGTGTAATCCACCTGCCAATTTACGGGCATAAGATATTTCGCGCTCAAATCACACTCGTACTCCGGCTTGCCGGTGTGCCGGTTTTTCAGCATGATTTTTTTCATTTTGGGGACGTAGAAATATTCCTGTCTGCGCGGAGTGAATGCACCGCACCAGCCGAACATCACATCCATCTGACTTACCCACTGGAAATTCGATTTCACCGTGGTCGTACGGTAATTGACCATACATCCGCGCTGCTGATGACGGAAACAATTGCTTATGCCGAGCAGTGCCGGAAGTTCCCGGTACTCTGCCAATTCCGGTGAATCGTCAACTTTCAGCATCTGGTGGTTGGCGTGGAACTCCGGTACGGGCTTTCTGCCGGGATTCTTTTTTATCAAAGCGATGACTGCTTCCGGGGCGATCACATCGTGAACGAAAACATGATCCACAAAGCTGCAGCGGACAACAGTTTTATCCGGCAGCGGAGTGCGGCCGTCAATCAGAAATTCATTGCGCCACACCCGGTTCAACGGACGGATTTGTCCCATGGCCGCTTTCAAATACGGCAGATCTTTGCCCTTGTATTTCAATTTTTCACTGCCCATATGGAAAAATACGGCTCTGCCCACCGGGGAATCATCCAGAGGTTCGGGGTGGATCAATATCCGATCTTTGTCCGTGATCTGGACGATGATGAATTTTCTGCCTTTTTCATCGGTGATCCCGCCGCCGATGTCAGCGGTACTCAAACCATGAGATGGAATGGTCAGATATCTGCCGAATGCTGAACCGTGGTTGCCGCTCAAAAATTTGTACCCGCCGAAAAGTGTCGCCGGATATTCATCGCTGTTGCAGTGCAGTAATACGGCATCTTTGCTTATGAAACGGCATACGCAGCGGTTGCTGTCAAAGTTGATTTTTTTCAACGGGATATGTTGAAGCATATCGCTGTTGCGCGGAATGAGGAAGGCTTCCTCATTGGCAGCGCGCCATGTCCTTATAACGATATCCCACCGGTCGGAATAGCTGCTCTGTACCAGCAGACTTTCACCGCAACGGTATGCGGTCACCGGAGCATCTCCGGCAGCAAGATAAGCTCCCATAATCATGCCGGCAGCAGTCAGAATCTTTTTCATCTTGATATTTTTCCTTTTCCAGAATTAAGTTCCATTATCGATATCGGGTTGAATTGTTTTTTAATTGGTAATGTCCCAAATTTTGTAAAACGGAAGCATGAGGTTATAAACAAACATTTCTATCAGTGTATAAAACATATCACATAAGTTGTGATTTGTCAACCAAGCCGGTACGGGTTTGATCCAACCGGTGGATGGATTGCGGAGGAAGGTCGTGTTTTGCGACGAGTACGGTGCAGGAGTGTACTATGTACTCGACTGCTCCGGCGCAGGAGCAAGGCGCGAGATTACCCGCAAGGTGCCACCGCAGGTTAGATTTTTCACAAAATTCAGGACAATAACTTTTAATTGAACACCGGAAAAATTTACATCCCGGAACTGTTTTTTTCAAGAGGCAGCTGCAAAACTGATCCAAAAAAAGTTGATCGGGAACCAATTTCCCGGGTCCTCTGAAATTTATCAGGCAAATAACGTACAACACTCTGTGATACAACTGTAAAACAGGCATTTCCCGCTCCGGCAGAACAGTCATAAAACAAAAATTCTTTCTGAAGCTCTTGCGCGGATGGAAAAACGGCAGTATATTATATATATAATTATTGTACTTTAATCTCCCAAACAGGATGAGCCATGCATAAATTCAAACTGGATACGGAACATCTTGAGCAGTATTTTCTGGAATTGATGTCCGGAAAAAGACGCCGCTGGTTTGACCACGTGCTTATCAGTCTGCTCTTTGTCGCCTCCCGTTTCTACCGGATGGCGGTACAGTTCCGGGTGTGGATGTATGACAAACGGGTCATCCGCAATCACGCGCTGGGCTGTCTGGTCGTCAGCATCGGCAACCTGAGCTGCGGCGGAACCGGTAAAACTCCGGTGGTGGAGGTATTCGCCCGTACGCTTTCAGCCAACGGCAGGCGCGTTGCCATTTTAAGCCGCGGCTACCGCAGTAAAAAACGCACCTTTGGTGAAAAACTCATGCATATCTTCCGCAGTCACAAAATCGAAACTCCGCCGAAAGTGGTTTCCGACGGTAAAAATCTGCTGCTCAACTCCGCTTACGCAGGCGACGAGCCGTATATGCTGGCATCCAACTTGCACGATGTTGCGGTGGTGGTGGATAAAGACCGGGTCAAATCGGGCATCTACGCTATAGACAACTTTCAAAGCGATGTGATAATCCTGGATGACGGTTTTCAGTATCTCATGCTCAAGCCTCACATCAATATCGTGCTGGTGGACTCTTCCGATCCGTTCGGCAACGGTCATGTTCTGCCCCGCGGCATTTTGCGTGAACCGATCAAAAATATCCGGCGTGCCGACTACATCTTTCTCACTAAATCCGACGGCAGCCACAAAATCAGTCACCTCAAACGCTTCATCCGCCGTCACACCCGGCGCGCTGAAATCATCGAGTGCTGCCACAAACCTCAGCATCTGGTGATGCTGGAATCCAAAGAAATTCTGCCGCTGTCAGCTCTGAAAAAAGCCCGGGTCGCCGCGCTGTCGGCGATCGCCAGACCGGACAGTTTTGAACGTTTCTTAGAGGAGTTCGGCGCGGAACTCGTTCTGAAAGATCACTTCGCCGACCATCACCGCTACAGCCAGCAGGAGATCATAGATTTTGTCAATCAGGCAAAAGCCGCCGGAGCGGAAATGATCGTTACCACCGAAAAAGATGCCGTGCGCATCCCCCGGCTTGACCGTTGTGATGTGCCGATACTTTACTTGCGTATCCAGATCGACATATTGAGCGGTCAGGAAAGTTTCAATCAGTGTATTTCAAGAATTTGTTTCATGTAAATCCAAGGATGACATTTTATGCAGCAGTTAATCAGAAAATTCACCGGTCACTTCAATATGCCGCCTGCCGTTGCCGCTCAAGCTCCGGGCAGACTGGAAGTTCTGGGTAATCACACCGACTACAATGAAGGTTTCGTTCTCTCCTGTGCCGTCGGGCAGACGACAAATTTCGTGCTTGCCCCGGTTTCCGGCAGCCTCTGTACAGTAAAAGATTTCCGTGACGGCAGTGAAATGCATTTTGACCTTGCCGCTCTGGACAGCAAACCGCCGCGCAACGGCAGCAAATACATCATAGGTATGCTCAATGAACTGCGCAAACGCGGGTTTACTCCCTTTGCTTTCAATGCCGCTCTGGAAAGCCACGTTCCGCTGTCTGCCGGCATGAGCAGTTCCGCCGCTCTGGAAGTTGCCTGCGCTCTGGCATTCGTCACGGTGGCGAACTTCACCATTGACCGCGCTGAACTTGCCCGCGCCGGTCAGGGAGTGGAAAATAACTTTCTCGGTCTCAAAACTGGTCTGCTGGATCAGTTCAGTTCACTTTTCGGCAAACGTGATTCTATTATCATGAGTGACTTCCGTACAGTTGAAGTTCTCGGCAGTCATCAGCTGCCTGCGGGGTACTCTTTCGTCGTGGTCAACTCGATGAAAAAACACACTCTGGTGGATTCCGACTACAACATCCGCCGTCAGGATTGCGAAAGTGCCGCATCCAAACTTGCCGCCGTCTATCCCGGAGCCAAAACTCTGCGCGATATCACCCCGGAACAATTGGCAAATGCCAAAGATAAACTTACCGGCCGGGAGTTCCGCCGTGCCGCCCACGTGGTCGGTGAGTGCGACCGGGTGAAACGTGCCGCTGAACTGCTGGCCAAAGGTGATGTGACAGCTTTCGGCAAACTGCTCTTTGACTCCCACGATTCCAGTATGATAAACTTTGAAAACAGCACCGCTGAGCTTGATACTCTGGTGGATATCGCCCGTAAAGATGCCGCCTGTCTGGGAGCGCGGCTTTCCGGCGGCGGTTTCGGCGGTATAACCATCCATCTGGTCAAATCGGATGACGCCGGATCTTATGCGCAGCGGGTCAAAGCAGCTTATCTTGAACGCACCGGTATTGAAGCAGAGTGCTTTATCTGTTCGCTCGGCGACGGTGCAAAGATCGTTGAATTTTAATAATTTTCACATAAGGAAAATATCAATATGAGAATTCTTACCGGCATCCAGCCATCCGGTACTCCCCATTTGGGCAACTATTTCGGCGCGATGCGCCAGGTCTGCGACCTTCAGGAAAAGGGGGAATCTTTCCTCTTCATAGCAGATTACCACGCCCTGACCACCAACCCGGAACCGCAGCAGCTGCGCGACCGCATCCTCAATCTGACTCTGGATTTTCTTGCCTGCGGAGTCGATACGGAAAAGACCGTATTTTTCCGTCAGTCCGCCGTTCCGGAAGTATGCGAATTGATGTGGATACTCAACACCGTCACCCCGTTGGGATTTCTGGAACGCGCCCACAGTTACAAAGACAAGATCGCCAAAGGTTTCCTGCCTAATAACGGATTGTTTTCCTACCCCGTGCTGATGGCGGCAGATATCCTGCTCTACAACGCGAATCTGGTTCCGGTGGGCAAAGATCAGAAACAGCATCTGGAAATAACCCGCGATCTGGCGATCAAATTCAACAACGAATACGGCGAGATCTTCACCGTTCCGGACGGCTACATTCCCGAACAGGTCGCCATCGTCCCCGGGTTGGACGGTCAGAAAATGTCCAAAAGCTACAATAACACCATCCCCATTTTCGGCAAGGAGAAAGCCCTGCGGAAAACGGTTATGAGCATCGTCACTGACTGCAAAGGACTGGAAGAGCCCAAAGATCCGGAATCCTGCAACGTGGTGGCTCTCTATAAACTCTTTGCCAGTGAAACGGAACTGGCGGAAATGAAAGAAAAGTACCGCGCCGGCAACTACGGTTACGGTCACGCAAAACAGGCACTTTTTGAAAAGATGTGGGAGTTTTTCGCCCCCATGCGTGCCCGCAGAGCCGAACTGGAAGCAAATTTGGATTTTGTTGAAGAACTTCTGCGTAAAAACGGTGAACGCGCCCGCGCCGCCGCCGCAGTCACTCTCGACAAAGTCCGCAAAGCAGTCGGTCTGCTCTGAGGCGGTAAAGACAGGGGATATATTCAGCATGACCAGAGAAGAAATTTTTCAGTTGAGCGACCGTGCCATCGCTGCCGGAAAGGAAAAAATCATCGGGATTGCCGGCAAGTTGTGGAAAGATCCGGAAACCGGATACCGGGAAACCCGTTCATCCGCACTGCTGGTCAGGGCACTGGAGGAGTTGGGGTTAAAAGTACAGACCGGTCTGGCTCTCACCGGATTCCGGGCGGATCTGGATACCGGCAGACCCGGCCCGACTCTGGCGATCATGGGGGAATTCGATGCTCTGATCATCCCCACGCATCCGGAAGCTGTCAATGGAGTCGTCCACGCCTGCGGTCACAATACCAGTGCCGCCGCACTCATCGGCAGTGCCATAGGTCTGAAAGCAGCCGTACAGAGTGGTGAATTATGCGGAAAGATCGCTTTTATCGGTACTCCGGCGGAAGAAGGTATCGAACTTGAATACCGTATGGGATTGATAAAATCCGGCAAGATCCGTTCCATTGCCGGGAAATCACAGTTGATCCGCGAACGGGTGTTGGATGATGTGGATATCGCTTATATGCACCACCTTTCCAACAAGTTCGGTTTCAACGATCACAATGGTTCCGTCTGTAAAAAGATCATTTTCACCGGCAAAAGCTGTCACGCCTCGGCACCTCATAACGGTATCAATGCGCTCAATGCGATGAATCTGGCTCTGCATGCGATCTCTCTGTTGCGGGAATCGTACAGTAATTCAGACAAAGTGCGTTTCCACGGTATTGTTTCCGATGGCGGAAAATCGGTCAATATTCTGCCTGACCGCATTGAGATGGATTACATGCTCCGGGCGGAAACGGTGGAAAAACTGCTTGAGGTCAACCGCCGTTTTGATAACGCTGTAAAATATGCCGCCATGGCGGTGGAGTGCGGTTGTGAAATCGAAACTATGCACTACAGTATGCCGCTTTACGATGATCTGAAGCTGGGTGAAGAATTGAAAAATGTTGTCAAAACCATGTTCCCGGAAAGTCCTTATGACTTCAATGGATCATTTTACGCCAGCTGTACTGATATGGGTGACGTAGCGACGGTGATCCCGGCGATCCACGGTTACGTTCCGGGAATGACCGGTACTTCCCACGGCAATGATTACTTTGTTGCTGACTGCGATACCGGGTGTATAGTTCCGTCGCGTATCAACGCCCGTCTCGCCATTGAATTACTCTCGGACAATGCGGCAAAGGGTAAAGTTATCGCCGCCGGGAAAGCTGATTTGATGCCGGTGGATGAGTATATCAGGATCATTGACGGTATTTCCGGTTTTGAAAAAAGTATCTGAAAGGAAATCAAATGTTTGAAATATCGTTTCCGCGGCAGGGAGCTGTCCTGAACCATCATTTCGGCAGAGAAAGTGCCGATGGACTTGAAATAACCGTTAGTGGTTTCTGCGATGTTGCCGGAGAGATCAGGGTCAACGGTACTTTGGCAGAACGCAGGAGCAAAAACTTCGCGGCGAAAGTGGTGTTGAAAGAGTGTTTCAACACCATCAGTGCCGAATTGACCGATGACTTCGGTATTCTGTGCCGCACGATCAAGACAGTGTGGGACAAAAATTCTTTTCCCCGGTACGATTTTTTCATTGATGACAACATCTTTTTCCTCACCGATATCGCCAAAGAGCGGCAGAAGTCACTCTTTGACCACTTTTATTTGAAGTTCCTCAAAAAAATGCACGACTGCTACGGCACATGTTTTACTTTGAACATGTTCTTCCGCAACGATTACGAACCGTTTGACCTGACGATGTTCCCGGATTGCTACAAAGGGGAGTTCGCTGACAATGCCGATTGGCTGAAGATGTCGTTCCACGCCTACAGCGAATTTCCCGACCGTCCGTATCAGAATACACCACCGGATAAAATCGCCGCGGATTACGATCTGATCGTCAGTGAGATCGACCGTTTCGCCGGACATCAGAGCATTATCCCCATGGCGGCACTGCACTGGGCGATGGCGCGGCCGTCGGCATTCGGTGAGCTGCGAAAAAGAGGAGTTCGTCTGCTGGAGGGACAGTTCCTTTGTCCCCGTACCGGAGTGACGGACTCCGGGGAGAATGAGCTTATCACCGACGTGGGTTATTTCCGCAATCTGAATGATTCACTTTATCTGGAAGAAAACTACTACCTCTATGACTTCAATCACGGGATGCTCTTCTGGCGCAATGACTGCACAGCCAATTTGCTGAGTGCAAGTGAAGCGGAAAAGGCGGTGAGAGACGTTGAACGCGACACCATCGGCCTTGCCACCCATGAACAATACAGTTATCCGCGGTATTTCAACTATATTCCCGATCACTTTGAACGTATGGAAATCGCGATACGCACCGCCACTGAACGCGGTTACAAACCGGTATTCTTTCAACATGGCATCCTCGGCAATCAGAGCTGGGGGAAAGAGGTTTTGTAAAGCAGCATGGTTTTTTCATCATCCATCTTCCTCTTTGTCTTTCTGCCGCTGGTGCTGCTGGCATATTTCTGTCCGCTGAAACATCTGCCGACCGGCATGAAAACAACTGCGCTGGGTGCTGTCACACTGCTGCTGGCAGCATGGCTGCTGCCGGGAGAGTTTCCGGTATCATATCTCTTCATCGCGGCGGCGGTGTTTTTTACAGGTGCAATGCTGTTTCATCCCCTCCGGACGATCACCGATACCTCATGGAAAAACACGGTTCTGCTGATCGCCAGTCTGATATTTTATGCCTGGGGTGAACCGGTATATATACTGCTGCTGCTGTTTTCCATCATCTTCAATCATCTTATGGGGCTGTGGGTATCCGTGAACCGGCAGAAAACCGGCGGAAAATTGATAATGATACTGACTGTGGCGGTCAATGTTTCACTCTTTTTCATCTTCAAATATCTGGGGTTCGCCTGCGACAATCTGAATCTGATACTTGACGGCAGACTCCCGTCCGTGAATATCGCACTGCCCATCGGGATAAGTTTTTTCACCTTTCAGGCGTTATCTTACGTGGCAGATGTTTACAGAGGTGATGTTCCGGTTGAAAAAAATCCGCTGAAGACCGCCTTGTACATCGCGTTGTTTCCGCAGTTGATCGCAGGTCCGATAATCCGGTACCGTCAAATAGCCGGATCGCTGAGCTGCCGCCGGGAGACGTTTGATGATTTTGCCGCCGGAACGATCCGGTTCACCGTCGGACTGGGCAAGAAAATGATCATCGCCAATGCCTGCGGATATCTGGCAGATCAGGCATTTGCCGCGCCGCCGGAAAAAATGTCGGTACTGCTGGCGTATCTGGGGGCATTCGGGTATACGTTCCAGATATATTTTGACTTTTCCGGTTACTCTGATATGGCGATCGGACTGGGCAGAATGTTCGGTTTCCACTTTCCGGAAAACTTCAACTTCCCCTATATCGCCCGGAGCATCACTGACTTCTGGCGCAGATGGCACATCTCTTTGTCCGGCTGGTTCCGCGATTACGTCTACATTCCGCTGGGCGGCAACCGTACCGGCAGTAAATTCAGGATGCTTTTCAATTTGCTTACGGTCTGGCTCCTGACCGGTATCTGGCATGGAGCAAACTGGACTTTTATCTGCTGGGGGCTGGGGTATTTCATACTGCTGACAATCGAGAGAGCCGCCGGACTGAACCGGAAAAATCCGGTTGCCGGATGGTTCTACACCATGCCGTGCGTCATTGCGCTGTGGGTGTTGTTCCGGTCGCCGGATATCGCTTTTGCATTCAGATATTTAAAAACGATGTGTTTTGCAGGCAAACTGCCGTATTACCTGCCGGAACATCTCTTTTTGCTCAAAGAGTATGCCTGGGCATTGACCGCCGGGGCGGTTTTCAGTATTCCGGTAATACCGTACTGCCGGAAACATAACTTTTTCATTCGCAAAATTATGACCTCCTCCGGAAGAAAAACGTTTCTGATGGTGCTGAATACCGCAGCATTTACCGTGTTGGTATTATTACTGCTGCTGGGAATATCCTTCGTGGTGAAGAGTACCAACAATCCATTTATTTATTTCAATTTTTAAGAAAGGAGGGAACGATGCTGAAAGATGATCTTCTGAATTGCGCACGCCATCATTTTGCCCTCTTTTTTCTGGCGGTACTTGGTGTTTCAGCATTCCCGGTATGCTGTTCCATCCTGAACGATACCGCAAAAAAAATGCTTTTGCATTACGATGCACAGCAGAAAGCATCTCTTGGTGATATCACTGCAGCCAAAAGAGTTCTGCCGACTCCGCAGGATAATAAAAGTACCGGGATCGTGACCGGGATCGGCAAAAAAATGCCGCCGGCCGGGACAAAACTGTTCCCAACCCGGGAAGAGGTGGAAAAACAAAGTGCCCGGGCGTTACCGTTCCGGGATGAATTTTCCACATTCAACATGGCATTCAAACGTCTTTGCGGCATGGTACGCCCCATTGAGGGCGACCGCACTATCATTCTGCCGGACGGCAGACTGACTCAGGCAGATGCCATACCGTATATGCCGGTTTCCGGGTTCAGCGATGCGGAACTGGCATTGATCAGAAGTTTCCGGGACAGTTGTACTGCCGGAACCCGCTTTTTTGCCGTGATGCGCCCGCACAATACGGTTGATAAGCCGGGAATATATGTTCCTTATACAGGAGTGACCATCAGCCGGGGAGCTGTACAGGCAAAACAGTGCCGTCAACTGCAGGAACTGGGAATCACGGTCTTTGAAATGAATGAAAAATTCCGTCAGATGATCCGGCCGGAAGAGATGAAAAATTACTTCTACTCCAGTGATCACCACTGGAACGTATACGGCGCGCTGCTCGGCGGCAAACTGCTGGCGCAGTTTATGAATGAGAACTTTTCAACTGCCTGCGATCTGCGGTATTTTGAACCGGAAAATTTCATCGCGGAAAACTTCCGGCGCACCTTCACCGGATCACTCGGCAAAAAACTTTCCACCGCCTGTATGGTGAACGGCAAAGATGACTTCACAATACTCCATCCGCCGTATGATGTGACCCCAAAAAATTGGACGGATTAATTACATGGAATGGGCTCGGAATTCAACCGGGCTCATTCCGTTTAGCCTTAAAGATACTCTTCCATTGTTGAAATAGCAAATATATTCTTCAAGTT
>SUWK01000025.1 GCA_015061525.1 Lentisphaerota bacterium | reverse complement strand
TGCAAAAAACTCAGTGGAGTAACACCCGCGTGAATGTTTCTTTCACAAGAAAGAAAGTTTTGCAAAAAAACTCAATAGAGTAACACCCTCCACAACTTGTGTGCGCAATATGTTGTCAACCTATATTAGGGAACAGAGCTTACGGAAAAAATCATTTTTCCCGCTTGACAAATCATACTTGCGGCTGTAAGTTGTGTACGGAACAAATTGATTTACTGCCGGAGATCTTATATATAATTATGTCTTACATTGACGATGCCCGCGATTTTGAACTCAATGAAAAACCCTTTCATCTCGGTTTTCTGCCTACGGAACAATCCAATCCCCTGACCCGGAATCTGGATATCGAGTTCCGGAAGTCGGTCACAGACGGCATCCGGAATTTGCAGCAGGTCGACCGCAACACATTAGCAATGGCGGAAAAAATATTCCCTTCTCCGGAATTTGCCTCCCTCTGCGACTGCATATACCGGACACTCCGCAATGGAAACACGGTGGTCTTTTCCGGCTGCGGAGCTACCGGCAGATTGAGCATCCTGCTGGAAACCATGTGGCGCGAAAGCTGTCCGGAATATGCCGGTCTGGTGAAAAGCATCATGACCGGCGGTGATTTCGCGCTGGTAAAATCGGTGGAATCGTTTGAAGATCATGCGGTTTTCGGTGCGCGGCAGGTGCAGGATCTGGGAATGAGACCAGATGACCTGCTCGTGGCGATAACCGAGGGCGGCGAAACCAGTTCTGTTCTCGGTACTGTCGCCGGATTCACTGCAGCCGGCGGCAAGGCCTTTTTACTTTTCAACAATCCTGCCAAACTGCTCAAAGAACACCTTGAACGCAGTCGAAAAGCCATTGAAAATCCGCGTGTCACCGTACTTGATCTATCCTGCGGTCCGATGGCGATTGCCGGTTCCACCCGGATGCAGGCAACGACTTGCGAACAGCTCATCGCCTCTGCCGCACTGGAAACAGCGGCACGGAAACTTTATGGTTCCGGTGATGCTCCTGATTTTGTTTCCGGTTTTCGCGATTTGCTTGACGCACTGGAAAGCGATGTGACAGTGAAAAAAATGGCTGCTGAAATAACTTTGGAAGAAGATACGTACAAATCCGGCGGTAAAGTCACCTATTTTGCCGATGATTACATGCTTGATCTCTTTACCGACACCACCGAACGCAGTCCGACATTCATGCTGCCGCCTTTCCGCAAAACCGATGATACCGTTTCTCCGGAACCGTGGGCTCTGGTCAAAAACCCGCTCTATTCCACCGCCGACACCTTCCGGAAAGTTCTCGGCAACCGGGCATTTCGCTGTCTGGAATGGAAAACCGCCGATTACCTTGCGATGAGTGCGCCGGAAAAAATCCGGGACAATCCGCCATTGATCTCGGCAGCCGAACTCCTGAAATTCCCCATCGGCAATGAACCTTTGCCGTCACGCTGTGCAAGCGGCAAAGATGCGGCGGTGCTGTTCACTTACGGTTCTGCGCCGGAAAAACTGCAAAATGCTTTTGCTTCTCACGCAGCTCCCTTTGCCATCCGAAGTACTTTTGATGCCGCATTGCCGCAAGTCATGCCGACCGGGATACGCCTCTTTGAACATCTGGCAGTAAAACTGCAGTGGAACAATATTTCCACCGGAACCATGGTCAAGCTCGGCAGAGTCAGCGGCAACTGGATGAGTTTTGTGGCGATCTCCAACAAAAAACTGATCGACCGGGCTATCCGGCTGGTTTCTGAACTTGGCAATATTGACTATCATACTGCCTGTGTGGAACTCTTCCGCTCGCGCAGTGAAAATCCCGGTGAGCCGGCAGTGCGCTGCACCCTTGACCGACTTGGAGTCAAACGGGGAAATCAATAACAGGAGTTTCATTCATGGACAAAAATTTTCCCGCCCCGGAACTTTGGGATTGCCGTTTTTTTTCCGCAGAGGACATCCCTGCCGGAACACTGCCGGCAGGCGATACCATCTCCTTGCCCGACGGAACACAAATATACGGTAAAAAAATCGTTCTTGACGGATCACAGCTTACCGCTTTACCGCTGCCTGACACTCTGAAAAGCGGTAAAGTTATCCGCAATATTTTCACCGCCAGGATCAACAGCAGCAACGCCGTTACTGCTGTACTCGGAGCGGGCAGCAACTTCCGCATGATATTATATTTCAATGACCGGGAGATCCTCAATACCACGCAATACGGCAACGCTGCGCTGCCGGTTGCCTCTACCAATCATCTGATGAAAATTTCTCTGCTTCAGGGCGAAAACCATCTGCGGGCAGAGATTTTCAGCCCTGACGATGCCGATATTGCCCTGCAGCTGACCTCCTACGATGAACCGGCGATGAAATACGGTCCATATCCGTTGTATCCGGACTCATACTCCGGCAGCATATCCATCGCCTTTGCCACTGCCGCCTGCCACCCAGCCGGGGTGGAATACCGCAAAGCCGGAGAAACTCTCTGGCACAAAGTTTACGATAATATCGGCGGCAAGATCCGGCGCAACAGTGCCGTTCACTGCATCCGTCTGGAAGATCTGGAGTGCGATGTCCTTTACGAATACCGGACAGTACTCTTTGACTTCGCTCAAAATTATGCGGAACTTCCGCAGGATATCCACCATTTCACCATTCCGTCACGCAAGTGCTGTTTTACCGCAACTGCCGACCTTCAGCGGCTTGACAAACGCAGCGGAATGCTCAAAACCACCTTTGAACACTCTCCGGATGCCGGATTTTTCGCTTTTCTCGGTGATCTGCGCTGGATCGGGGACTTTGATGCGGATGTGATGGATATTTTTGCTGAACCGTTCCGTGAACTTTCCGGCGGCGATCTGCCGCTGGTGATGGTGCGCGGCAACCACGAATATTACGGTCACGATACCGACCGTTACTTTGAATACTTTACCGCCCCTGCCCCGGGAGCGGAAAGTTACGGTATGTTCCGCATCGGCGAAGTCTGTTTCATCATGCTGGACTGCGGTGATGATGCCCCGCGCCGTCCCGCGCCGTCGGCATGGATGCTGCATGATACGAAGCCCTTTTTGAAAAAACAATCCAAATGGCTCAAAAACGCGGTTGAGCTGCCAATGTGCAAAACGGCAAAATTCCGGATCGTTCTCTGTCACGGCATTCCGCTCGGAGATCCGCTGGAATTCATGCCCGGCAATCTCCGGGAGCTGATCGATCCATTCTTTGCCGGAAAAGACCCCATGTGCAAGATCCACCTTTTCCTTGGGGGACATATCCACTATCCGTTCCGTTCCATCCCCGGGGAAAACCGCTGCCGCACCGCACTGCCGGAGGCTTTGAAGGGACATCCGGCATGCGGAGAAAAGTACCATTTCCCGGTGATCACCGTTTCCGGTCCCAATATCAAATTGCCGGAAAATCTGATCAACTCCGCCCTCCGGGTGGAAGTGGTCGATGACACGCTGGAAGTGACCTCCTTTGACAACTGCGCTGTTGATTACGACAAAATCGTGATCACCCCGGACGGCACAGTTACAGAAAAGATGTGCGCCGATTTTTTCCGGTATTACAACTACTGATTTTTCTCCGCAAATGTTTTGAGGAACTTTCCGGCATCACCGCAATAAAACAACCTGCTGTCATGCAGTGCGGCATCAAAGGAAAATCTGTCGCAGTTTCTGCCGATCACTTCTCCGGTGAACGCATCGACAACATCACTTTTCTGCGGCAGACAAATGCTCTTTTTGCCGGCTGTCACCGCATGGAAACCGACAAATGCACTGTTGGCATACAGTACATCATCTCCGGCAGCATAAATATGAACGCCTGCCCACTGCACCAGAGAACGGAGCAATCCCGGCGAAAGAGCCGGAACTCCGCAGAATACCGAGTTCTTCCTGACAGCCAGTGCCGCGTTTCCATCCGGATAACGTCCCAACACCCGCACTCCGGAACTTTCTTCCACCGCGAAAAGCGGTATCACCCCGGAAGATACCGGCAAATCGACATTCAATCCGGCGGTTGCCGGATGTTCGCGATCTGAAACCGTCATCACCGGAACTGCCGGAGAAAGCGGTTTAAGTCTGAAACCGGCAAACTCCGTCTCTACGCCCCTCAAACCTCCCGGTGCATAACAGAAAAGCAGTTTCTTTCCGGAGTCTTGCAAACTTTTCACAACCATGCTTATCCGCTCGTCCGGAGCAAACAAATTCAGGAATATATAAAGTTTGTAAGGCAGTTTCTCCACATCTGCCAAAGACTCAGCCAGCAGAATATCCGCCGGGGCTCCGAGTTGAGAGATCACATTCCGCTGATGATAGATCAATGGTGCGGTCAGTTTCTGGGACGATAACGGTCGGAAAGACACGCTGCCATTGCCATTGTAAAGCTGCTGCGATCCAATCCGGTCAAAAATATCGCAATACCGCGTTGCACTGTTGCCTCTTTCACTGACCACGACCGCAATTTCAGCATTGGTTTTCACGTTCTCACGCAGTGCAAAATCTGCCACTTTCATAAAACGGCGGATGTCTGCCACCGTTTCCGGTGAACTGAACTCATTGCCGGTCGTCAGAGAAAATAAACTGACTGCCTCCATCCGGCACAGATCCCTGCCGAAATTACGGCGCATGATATTGCGGGTGTGGATCGGATTCACAGTCTGATAAAATCCCACCGGGCGGCCGATCATATGCGTCCTGGTATCATCATCAATGATGGAAAGTTTCCCGGAAAGACGGATCGAACCGTAGGGTTTCATATCTCCGCCGCCATCACCGAGAGTACGCACTCCGTAGGACGGCGGGGAAAACAACGCATCAAGCTCCCGGATATTCAACACCTGCGCCAGTGCATTGTGTCCGGAATTGTGTACCTTGAACCCCATATTGGCATATTCAAGTAGATAACCGTAATAAATACCCAGCAGTTTGCCCTCTCCGGCGGCTTTCCTGACCCTTTTTATCACAAATTCTATACAATCGGCAACGATTTTGGAATGAAACTGACTGTGAAGAAAAATCTTTTTATGTTTTTCCGGATCGAGGAGCATTCCCTGCCCCGCCGCCACACGTTCAGCCGGTGTCGGCAATTCCGTGGAAAGTTCCGGCGCATTTTCCGCAATAAAACGGGCATACTCCCGCTTCGCCGCCGGACTGTAATCCAGCATCGCTCCTTTTGGATTGCCACGGTGGGAATCCCAATGCTGCCACTCATCAGTATAACCGCAGGCAACCACATAACCAATCACTTTGTCGGCATAACTTGAATTCTGTACATGTTCAATAAATTTTTCCAATGCTCTTGCGGCATCTTCCCGAAAACGGTGCGATGCAAAACTTGCCAATCCGCCTTTCAAGTGAGGATGGGTGCCATCAAAATAACAGACTCTTTCATCCGGGAAAGCTTTGCCCCATGTTTCCGGAGCGTTGATACTGGGGAAAAGCCAGAGTTTCACATTTTCGTCCAATGCCAATATCTCATTGACCTTGGCATCGATGTCGGTAAAGTCATACTGATCCACCCCCACCCAGAAAATCGACCATGCAGTGCGGAAATTGACACCGGCAAGATGATAATTCGCTTCGGCAAATGAATGGTAGGAGTTGCCGATGACCGGATAAACCGGTTTCCCATTGAGTAAAACTCTACCGTTGACCACCCGGCAATCAAGTTCCCGACCGCGTTTTCGTTCATTGGTAAAGTCAAAAGTAAACTCCGGCTGTCCCCAATTTATATTTCCGGAAAAACAACGCAGCTTCAATTTGGCAGACGGATAATACTCCGGCAATTCCACCGGAAAACGGAACTTTCCCGGTGCCGGACGGGTAACTTGTGAAACGGTGAAAGTTTTCTCAAAAAGTTTTTCCGCATCATCACTGAAAGAAGCAGCGTCCAGCAATGTCACAACCACCCTTGTTCCGGTATCAGCAGCAGTGCCGCAGTCAAACTCCCAAAAATATTTGCCGTTTTCTTTGACCAGACGGTGATTGATTGATTTTACAGCGGGAGTCAAAGTCAACCGGGTAAAGGGCAGCTGGGTCGTCCATGGCGGATGCGGCGGAGCGGATTGCTCAACCCCGGCGGTAAAAGCGGTATATTCTCCATCAAGCTGCCAATTATTTATTTTCTTTCCGGCAAAAACAAAACTCTTATCACTGCCGAAGTTATGATATTTTCCTTCGCTGTCTATATACTCAAGTTCCATAAAAATACCACCGGGACCGCCGATATTCTGATAGATCCCTTCCAAAAGGTTTTTACCCGGTTTGAGCAATGCGGTAATATCCACCAACGGCGGTTCGCGCCAGCCGTCAGGAGAATATTTCTCCGCGATCTTTTTCCCATTGAGTGTCAGCATAAAACGGTCATCTCCGGAAAACTGCACCTGCGCTTTTTTGATGTTTTCAATGATCGTGAACTCCTTGCGGAAAACAAATTGATTCAACCCTTTGCCGGTGTATCCCGGAGTGTCCAAAGCTGCTCTGACCATATATCCGGAATAGTATGCCACCGGCAGATCCGCTTTTGCCGGTTTTGCTTCAACCATCCCGTCTGTCTGCGGAAAAAATGCCCTTTCCGGAAAACCTCCGGGAGCTTTGCGGTCAGCAAAAAGCACCGCATTTGTATTACCGTCAGGCTTACCGGAAATGGTGATTTTCCCCCCCGCGCACCTGCCCAGCAGATGATACTGATAACTCCCATTGATAACCATCTCTTTTTTCTCCGGAACCAGAGGTACTGAAAATTTGAGCTGACGGTTTGCCCCGCCGCAAAAATTTACCAGATAAACAAAATACTCCCCGTCCGGAATCGCCACTGCAGTTTTCCCGGTTTCAGAAAGTTTGAAAAGATACTGACGTGCTGCCGACTGAACAACTTTGCGTTCCGGCATCAGCCGGATCGCACGGATCTCCACTTGCGCCGGAGCCTGATTGGGAATGCACAATCTCATCCGACTGACTTGATCACAAGATGCAAAAAGCGGTTTGTTCCCATTAAGTTTCACCCGTAAAATCTGAAATTCAGGAGAACAGCGCAGATTTTCAAACCAGATGGCCTGTTTCGCAGAAAATGTTTTTCCCGGAGAAGTAAAGAGGAGCTTGCCGTTGTTGCGCTCCGGAATACTTTTCACCCGGTACTCCACTTCCAGATATTCATATCCGGCACTCTTGAATTTACTGCCAATAAACTCCAAGCCTCCACCGGGCTTATTCCGGGTAAGAATCAAAATACCATTTTCATCAATTTTTGCAGCAGCTCCATCCACAGCCTGCCATGCAGCAAATCCCTCTCTGCCAGTCCATGATATCACGCCATTTTCCGCCACCGTCCGGGGTATCTGCGTTAAACGCACAGCCTCCAACATCACCTTTGCCGGAGCCTGATTGGGAATACTCAAGCGCAATTTACCGATTCTGCCGCATTTTTTCCACGCTTCATTAAGCGGTACACGCAGAGTAATAAAACCGTCTGACTTCTTCAAATGCTCAAACCAGACGACCTGTTTCGAGGAAAAAGGTTTGTTCGGGGCGGCAAAAAGCAGTTTGCCATTGTTTCTTGCCGGAAGTTCCAAGGCTTTGAATTTCAATTCCAGATAATCATAATCTGCCGCATTCAATCCACCGGAAAATTCCAGCGAGCCGCCGGGTTTTGTCTGGATCAGCAGCAAGTTACCGTTGTTTTCAACGACCTGCAAGCCATCTGCTCCGCGCCATTGCAGCAGTTTATTTCCCTTCCACTCCAGAGTTTTCCCGCCAAGAGAAAAGAACAGAAAAATATTCAGCAGAAACAGAAATATTTTCACAGGATTCATCCTTCATCTTTCTTATTTTACAACTTCCAATACGGCTGTACGGTTTGCCGGAAGTTCAAAAGAGATCCGGTCAGATTGTACATTCAATTCAATATTCCGGGGATAGAGCATATTGACCTTTGCCGGTTTTTCGGGCAATATAACGTTTTTTTTGCCGCCGGTTCCGGTATGGATCGCAATGAATCCTGAATTGACAAAAGTCACATCCCTGCTATGATTGTAGATGTGTACGGAGCTGTCACGGAAAAATTTGCGCAGCATTGATTCATGCAATGGTCCGGCAGAAAACAGTACCAGACTTCCATTGTCTTTTTTGAATCCGGCAGAAGCCAGCAATCTGCCCCTGACATCGCAATAACCGGTAATTTCAACTTCAGGATCAGCAATGTAAAACAATGGTCCATCGACCACTCTGAATTCAGCCAGATCCGGCAGATGACGGCTTTTTGCACTTGTTTTCATCCGCAGATCAGCTGCGGTATGCAAATAACGCATATTCATACCGGTAACTGCCGATATTGAATTTATATCCATACCTTTTTCAGTCAACGCTCCGGGAGCGTAAATAAATGCCAAAGATTTATTTTTCTTTTTCAGCTCATCAATGATCTTTCTTTTTTCCGGAGAGAGATATATTGCATTCAGGAAAATGTAAGCCTTGTAATCTTTTATTCCCGGATGGGCAAGATCAGAAAAATTCACCATATCAAACGGTACTCCACAGTGGGATAATTCCGAAACAGAGCCGCTGAGCAATCCATAAAGAGCTTGGGAACGTTTACCGGAACAGGTGTGATAAATGATGCTTTCAAAATCACATACTACAACAACTTCACTGACTGATGAACAATCCTTTTTCGCCGTATAAATATTATACATCTCTTTGAATGACCGCAAAATTTCCGGATCGTCATACCAGTTGCTGTAACCGAAATCAAAGAAATGTATCCCGCTGCCGTGAAACAGAGCATTGCAGAAATCCCGCATCAGCTGGGCAGATGATTCAGCGGCATTGGCGGAGTAGTTGCGGTTGGTTTCGGTGGTCAGATGAGTCCGGGTATCCGACTCAAGTATATAAAGTTTGTTCCGCAGCGGATAAGAACCGGTGACATTTCTGGATATACCAGCTTCTCCCATGTGCCGGAATGGGTCATAACAGTATGGACCGACGTGGAAATCCACCGCATCGGAATCCAGAACCTGCGCACTGTTGCCCTGCCAGCCCTCTGCGGCAAAGATCATCCCGAAAAAATATCCGGAATAGTTGCCGGTCAACACACTGCGTTTAAAATAATTTTTCACCGCCGAATTGAAGATCATCTGAGTTTCAGTAACCGCCTGCTGCATACAATAGAGGAAGTCGATCATCTTGCGTTCTCTGACCGGATCACGTAAAGAAAGCATCGACCGGGTTTCCCGTTCTTTTTTGTCCGGTACAGTTGCACTTTCCCGGGTGACATGGCTGTTCTGCCACGCCTTCTGCAAAGCTGCATCATCCGGATATATCTGCTGAAGATATTTGCGGAAATAATTTTCCATATCTTTGCCGGTATCCGGCATGTTCCGCACCATACCGAAGTAATGCCATTCACCATATACGCCGTAATCCAGCCGGACACCGATGATCCGGCGGCTTACACCTTGAGTTTTCAGCCAGGCGAAAAACTCCTCCAGAACCTTGAGCATATACTTGCGGTATACCGGGGATACCGGTGAGGGCATCGCCGGATTTTCCAGTGGATGCGCTCCGACGACCGGATCACAGTCCGCATAACGTATCCATGTTTCCGGGTGTTCCTTGATCCACTGCATTGCCGGTTCCAGATTTATGCCGATAAACAAGTAGGCATCCGGTACTTCAAGCAGAGTTTCAAGCAGTAGCTGCCGTATTGGAGAAAAATCAAACTTGTCACCATTCAGACACCTGGCGGGGAAAGTATTCTGACTGATGATCCTGATCCCGCAATCGCGCAGTCTGCGCAATTTCTCTCCCCGGGCAAGATCATCCGGATTGTTGTGCCAGCCGGAATAAATGAATACCGGTTCCAGCTTGCCGTTGATGTCAAAAAACGGCATTCCATTGTGATAGACAGTTTTTACCTGCGGCAATGGTTCTGCAAGCAGCTTTTTGTCCAGAATATCGCACTGTATTTTCTGCCGGAGGAGACGCTCGTCTGCTTTTTTGATCTCATCCGGATACATCAATTTCCGGTAATCAGCATGGCGGGGCGACCACGGCAGTCTGGTTGCATCCCCGACTTCCCGGGTCGGTATCGGTTTATACTCCGCACCGGTATAATCATTTTTCGGCAAAAAGTCAGTAACGGCAGTTCCGGCATCGGAATATATTTCCACAATTCTGCCGGAACCGACGGTAACGCTTCCCCGGAAAATCAGCCCGGCCTGCAAAGTCCGGTTGACAACTTTGAAAACAATTCTGTTTTTGCCCGACTGAAGAAAACTTTTCAAATCAAGCTCCACTGGCGCATTGCGGTATGCGCCGGAGTTGTGCAAGTTCGGAATATTGGCACATTTCCCATTGACATATATTTCAAAATCATCATCTGCAGCAACGGTAAAAACGGCATTCACAGGCACTTCATCCAGAATAAATTCTTTGATAAAATATCTGACTTGCAGTTTCCGGTGATTATCCATCGGATTTTCCTGCGACCAGATCCATTTTGCCCGGGATGCTGCCGGTAATGCCTGCAAAGAATTCGTATATAATGCAGACACGGCAATGATCATTGAAATAAAAAATCTGTTCATTGTCAAAAATTCCTCACATATATACGCTTTGAATATCAACGGTATGCGGTGTAATGACTGCCGATCTTGTCACGATATTCTGCCGGAACGGGAACTGCAAAGCCGGGGCATTTGCCGGTGGCAACAAACAGATCTCCGGGAGAAATGCCCTGCACATGACCATCCAGAAACGCCCAGTTGGCAACATCGGCATAAAAGCCGTCTTTTCGGTGGTTGGAACCGGGGACGCTTCCATTGTTGGGAACTGTGCTGACACTGAAATCTCCGATCAGAAGTGATGATGATTTGTCAGTATTGCGCCGGGGGGAACCGTAGAATTTGCTGCCCATACGCCAGAACGTCATGTAACCTATGTAGTGGGGGATCTTGTCATCAATATTGGTCTGACGGTTGGCGGCAGAGGGGAAATCCTGACTGGAAGGACAGAAGAGATATTCCGATTCTTCGGGAATATATCCTTTAAGTGCCTGCGCTGTGGATTGTTTGGCACTTACAAAGTCGGCATCCACCGCGGTATCATCCGGAGTTGCACAGCTGTAACCGGCCTCCGAAGCATATACGCCCCAGCGGTAAGAATAAAGATGGCTGCGCGGAGGAGGCGGCAGATGACTGTCCTGATCATCGGCATACATCAACACCTGGGTGGCAATCTGTTTTAAATTGGAAAGGCACGATCCGCGCCGTCCGCGCTCTCTGGCACTGTTCAACGCCGGGAGCAATATCGCCGCCAGAATGGCAATTATCGCGATGACCACCAGCAGCTCGATCAAAGTGAAGCGTTTTTGTTTCATCAATAAAATCCTCCTTGTTTGTTTTTCGACCGCGTTGCGATCAACATTTATTAATGTACCCTTTACTTACTCCACAGTAACGCCCGGGAATAACTGTTTCATTTCTTTCCGGCAATACCAGTTCGGTTTCCACCGGAGTATCTATTTCCCAATATAAATCATCTCCGCGCCACTGCCAGAACGTACTGATACCGCGGAATTTGACTTTGACAAAATCCAGCTGGCGCAGTGGAAACGGTTCAAAACGTATTTTGCGGAATCCCGCTTCCGCCATCCGGATACCGCCGGCATACTCGTAGAACCACGAACCGAAACTGCCCAGAGCGTAGTGATTGAATGAATTCATCGCCGGATCGGCAAAACTCCCGTCCTCGCGGATACCATCCCAATGTTCCCATATGGAAGTTGCCCCTTTCAAAACCGGATAAAGCAGTGATGGACACTTCTTATTGAGCAGGATCCTGCCGATGGTGTCGCGGCAGTTGAATTTGCTCAACACATCAAAAATCAGTCCGGTGGTCAGAAATCCGGTGGATATGCAATGCTGCCGTCTGATTTCAATATCGTACAACAGATCTTCCAGCACTGCCGCATGGAAACTTTCCGGCAGCAGTTCAAACGCCAATGCGAATATCGGTGCACTCTGATTTTTCACAATCAATCTGCCGTTGATCGTGAATTTATCCGTAAATACCTTGCAAATATTGTTGAACAGCACCATCCTCTGTTTCTGCAACGCTTCATCCCCCAATATTCCGGCTATATCGGCAAGCATCTTTGCCGCCCTTGCATAAAATGCGGTAGCAACAAACTCCGGCGGAGTCGAATTGTCAAATGCACACCAGTCGCCGAAACGGGACGCGTTGCGGATAAAATTATCAGACGTCTGATTTAAAAATTCCAGCCAGCTGCTCAATGCCGGGTGGTAACGTTCCAAAATCTCTTTGTCTCCGTAAAATCTGTAAAGTTCCCACACCATGCTCAAAAGTGCATCCGACCATCCGGCTGTTCCGGCAAACACCTCCGGACGGTTGAATGGCACAAAAAGCGGGAAATCCCCTTTTTCATTGGCACATGATACAACATCATCCAGATATTTCAGATAAAATTCCCGTCCGGCAAAATTGTAAAGAGCGGTTTTTATGAATATTTGAATATCCCCCATCCACCCCAATCTTTCATTTCGCTGCGGACAGTCACTGGGAATTTCCAGAGAATTTCCGAGCTGACTGCAGATGATATTATCATAAAGTTGATTTATCGCGGAGTCCGAACACTCAAAGAATCCCTCCCGTTCACTCAGACTGGAGAGAAACTCCGCATGGATATCCATCGGCATTTCAACTCCGGATATCTGACAGTAACGAAAACCGTAATAGGTGAATTCCGGACGGTAAGTGTGTTCTTTTCCATCCCAGATGACAATGGATGTTCCGGTGGCAGAACGGAGATTGGCTGTATAAACACTCCCATCCGGATTGAGAACTTCCCCATGAACGATCTTCACCTCCTGCCCTTTTGCAGCTGTGCAGCTCAAAACGGTTCTCCCCGCGATATTTTTGCCGAAATCCACCGTATAAGAACCATCGGCATTACGGAAGATTTCCTGCGCTTCAAGTACTTCGACAACTCTGACCGGCGGAGCATCGTAACGGCATAACTCCTGTTCCGGAGCCGGCACTGTTTTTGCCGGAAAAAACTTTTCCGGTACAACATTGTAATCACACCGTTCCCCCCTGTAGAAGTCACTGTAAGACAAAATGTTTTTGTCTGAATAACACCAACTTCCGTCACTGGGAATGATCTCTTGAGAGCCATCTGCATATGCGACAGTCAACTCCCCTGCCCATGAGTGCGTCCTGCCGTAAGCCACTTTTCCTCCGGGATAATTCCCCCGCGAGATCCATCCGCAATACCACCCCGGTGCGACAGTCACTTCCAAAGTGTTTTCCCCATTTTCAAGCAAATGTCCCACAGATATCTCCCGCACCGGAATACGCTTGCGGTAATCAGTCCACCCGGGCAAAAACAACTCCACGGCAGCAGCTTTTCCATTGATATATGGTGAAACAAGTCCGCGTGCCGAAAGTTTCCAAACGGCACTTTTTACAGATTTTTTCAGTACGATGCGTTTGACAAAAAGTTCCGGCGGAGCAAATTCGGAACTGCTGCCGCAACCGCTCAACCATGATGCCTGTGAAAAAAATTCCATTTTATGCCGTTAACTTTGGTGATATTAATCCTGACTTTGAACAATAATATAGGCATTTCCAATCGGAATAACCAGCAGTAAACTATCAAAAAAGTGGATTATTCTATCAAATCATCTGTTGACAACCTTTTCCTGACAGGTTATATTAATTCCGTACTCAATATAACCGGAAGAATAAAAATGCAGAAACACATCGTCAAATCACGCTATCGGGTTATTTCGGCAGAACAGATGTTCAAGTCGGATGCTCTGCCTTTGCGCCTGTGGTATACCGAAAAAAGCGAAATGACCGGATTTCACCTCCATGAGTTTGCCGAAATTGCCATTGTACTTTCCGGCAGTGCCACTTACCGGACAGATTTCAGCAGCCAACGGATACACAAAGGCGATATTCTCTGCATCCCCGAAGGCGCAGGACATGCCTATACCGATGAAGAAGACTGCAAATTGATGAATATACTTTTCCAATTCGACCGACTGCCGCTTTACTGTCGGGATTTTGCACATCTGCCCGGATTCAGTGTACTTTTTACAATGCAGCTGCCATTTTACCGTAAACACAACTTTTATCCGGTTCTACGGCTGCCGGAGGAGGATTTCATCCGATGTTCGGAAATTTTGACATGGCTGTTTAAATTGCAGAATTCTGACGCAGCAGGAGCGCAGTTTGCAGTTCTCGGCGGATTCATGCAGCTTATTACTCTGCTGGTGAATAACTACGTTCTGCCGGAAACTCTGAATAAAGAACTGCACATGCCGGGTAGAATAAGCGAAGCAATCCGCTTTATGCAGCTGCACTTCGCCGAGCCGCTGCAAGTAGCAGATCTCGCCAGGCGGTCGGGAATGAGTGAAGCAAGTTTCTACCGGCACTTCAAACATGCCACCGGTCAGCCGCCGATGGAATTTCTTATCTCGTTGAGATTGAACCTTGCCGCAGAACTCCTGCGAACCCGTCCGGATACCATTCTGACGGAAGTCGCGATGCTCTGCGGCTTCAATGACAGCAGTTATTTTTCCCGAATGTTCCGGCGTACTTTCGGCATTTCCCCTGCCGCCTACCGCCAAAAAATGTGCAGCACCGAACCGGAACACAAAAAAAGCCGCGCATGGTGATCTGCACGGCTGAATTCTCGATCAAAGAAATATTTTTACTCGGCATCAAACGCATCGGCGTTCTTCAGTACGATTTTCATACCGGGAATGCTCTCAACTGATGATTTTCCATCAGTTTCCACTGATTTAATGACCGCTTCACGGCAGCTTTTAACCGGCGCACTCAACCTCACGGAACGAACATTACCGGCGGCATACAATACATTCAGCTGATTATTTTTTTCATGGCAGCCGCACAACAGAACCGGGACACACTCTCCGGCCTCCCCATTGCGCAATCCATTGCCCACATAAACGTAATTGAAGCCTTCGTCTTCATCAGACGGACAAGTGAAAACCTTTTCTTCTGTAATATATTCGCCCTTTCTCAACAGCTCCAAACCATCCTCACCGGCTGCCGGAGGAAAATGCTCGTCGTTATCAGCAGCATACATCATCAAGGCACAACCGATCTGTTTCATATTATTTAAACAGCTGGCCGATCTGGCGCGTTCACGTGCAGAGTTGAGTGCCGGAAGCAACATCGCCGCACCGATTGCAATCAGAGCCACGCCCTCTATGATCATAAAATTGAAACGTTTCAGACTTTTCCTGCCTTTATACATCGCTGATTTTCTCCTTTTTTCAGTTCAAACGGATCCACGATTAATATACAGTTATGCATATTTTTTGTCAAGCTGCACCCGGGAAAAATTTTTCATTTTTTCAAAAGCGCAGCTTGACAAGCGGAGGTATATAAAATATATTATATATGTATGATCAAACAATACAGGAAACATCTTATGGTAAAGTACTCGGAAAACCTGAAATGCATGCGGTTGAAAAAACAGCTCATCGGACGCATAATCTCGGGATCATACGCATTCGGTTCGCGCTTTCCCGGACTCAATGAGTTGAGCAAAGAGTACAAAATCAGTTACGCCACCGTCTGCAAAACTGTCAAACTGCTGGAAAGAGAGGGTTTTCTGCGCTGCCAGACCGGCATCGGTTACTTTGTCTGTTACAGCAGCGGCGGCACGACGGCGGCAAAAAAAGAGGTCAATCTGATCTCCACTGCCGGATACTTCAAAAACTATCAGGACTCCTTTGAAAAAGGTATCGAACTTTTCCGCGAGGCCGGTTGGCAGGTGAATCTGCTCTTTTCCGATGATCTTTATGACCTTACTCCGGCTATAAATTCTCCGGATCTCTTTTCCATCATCACCGCATTCAATGTAAACTGGGAACGTTTCGCCGCAACTTTCGGTCAGCTTACCCGGCGCGCCGTGGTGCTTGGCAGACTTTCCGGTAATCAGGAGATAACCAGCATCGTTGCCGACGAATGCACCTCCATAAAATTGTGCATGGAACACTTCGCCGCGATGGGCAGAAAAAAAGTCGCCCTTGCCGCGCTGCTGCCAGACAGCGGACTGGCTGCCATCCGGATCGCAGCATGGCGCAACGCCATGCTTGAAAACGGTATGGATCTGCCGTGGATCCAGCGGCACTTGCTCCATTTCGATACCGGAACCGACTTTGATGCCATATCTTCGCAGCAGAAAACTAAAATCATCACCAAATGGCTCACTGAAGATCTCACCGATGCCGATGCCGTAATTCTGCCATCTCCGATGAGTACATTCATTGATACCGCCCGCAAACTCAAAGTCGATATTCCCGGCAAACTTGCCGTAGTCGCCATCGGCAACAAGCAGAAGTTTCTGGAAAAATATCCGGAAGTTTCCGTACTTGACAATAATTTTTACGGACACTTCCAATACGCTCTGGCGATCCTTGAAGAACGTTACTCGACCGGCAGAACCACCCCGGGATCGTGGTATTTCTGCCAGCCGTCAAAAATCATAAGTTCAACAGTTTCCAAACAATAAAACAATAAAAGGAATGTATCCAATGAAAAACAAAAATTTCACTCTGATCGAACTGCTGCTCGTCACCTCACAACTCTGCCGTGATTTTTTCAAACGCTTTATTTGTACGGATCAGTACGGATGTGTACGGAAACATACGGAGAGTGCCGCTCACAAAAATACGCCGCATCATACTTGCAAAGCAAGTGCTTCATGTTTGCCGCAGGCAAACGCTTCATGCAGCAACGCTGCGCTTCACACGGCGGAGCCGTGCTTCATTCGATCAGCGTTCACGCTGATCGAGCTATTGGTAAGCAGTGCTGTCTCATCATTACATTTTTTTGCACAAAAAAGTGCGGTTGCAACTCAACAAAAAAGTCCGCTTTTTTTGAAAGAGAAAGGGGGCGCGGGGGAAAGGGAAAACTTTTTTTCCCGTGAAAAAAAGTTTTCCTTGTCCCCCGCACACTCATTTACTTTAATAGAACTGCTGGTCGTCATTGCCATCATTGCCATTTTGGCGGCGATTCTGCTCCCGGCTCTCAACTCCGCCCGGGAACGCGGCAGAACTGCCAGCTGCATTTCCAATCTCAAACAAATCAGCACCGCCATGCTCCAGTACACCGATGATTATGACGGCATGACCATGAGTGTCAATGCAAACAAAGGAGTCAACGGTCAGACATGGGCATTGATGCTCTATTCCAATTACATGAAAGACAAAGATGTTTTTGTCTGTCCAAGTGAAGCTAAAGCCGAATGGAAAACCGGCGATGCTTACGGTGCGGAATTCACCAGTTACGCCATGAACCGTGCCTACAACTACTCCAATGTCAAAACGGGTGCCGCGATCAAATATCCCTCATCCATCATGATGTTCGTCGATGCCTCAGAAAAGTTCTTTCTGCACAACGACAACGCAAAACTTGAAACTTACACCTGCAAGGAACTCAACTACTTCGGCTGGCGTCACGGCAACATGACCCGGGTCAATCTGGCTATGCTCGACGGTCACGTTATGGATTCCGACATCGTCTACCATGACGGTTCAAACAACGGTTACAAAGCTCCATTTATCTGGGAATAAGTATCTATGAAAAAAATATCTGTCATTTTTGCATTTCTCTTTGCCTTCTCTCTTTATGCCGGAATGTTTCTGACTAAAGACGGCAAAGCTGTTTCCACCATCGTCATCCCTGCTGATGCGCCGCAACCGGTGAAATACGCGGCAAGTGAATTTGCCGATTTCATCTGCCGTATGAGCGGAGCCAAACTGCCGGTTTCCACGGATACCAAGGCTGCCAATCCGGTTTTCATCGGTTTTGACACCGGAAATTTTGACGTCGATCAAATCAAAATATCCTGTGACGGAAAATCCCTGACCCTGACCGGCGGCGGGGAATTCGGAACCCTCAAAGCAGTTTACGCCTTTTTGCGCGATCAGGGAATTTTCTGGCCGTATATGAATGAAATGTGGCTGGAAATACCCGCAAAAAAAACTGTTGAAGCTGCCAATATGGCTCTGGTCAATAAACCGCATTTCAGTGTGCGTGAATTGCATAATTTCCCAAAGGATTACAACCGCCTTTTCCGCTGGATGGCATTTAACGGCTGGCGTTCACGCTCACAAAACCCGCCGGGAACGCTCCAGCAGTCTGCCATGCTCGCTCACGGTATCCGGCCGTCATTCGGTTCGCACTGCTGGGCTTTCTGGGCGGGCAGAAAAGCTCTGAATGAACACATTGAATGGAATCCGCTGCTGAACGGCAAACGTACTCCCCCTGCCCTTTCCGGGCCGCCATGGTGGAGTCAGAGCCAGTTGTGCATCGGCAATGCCGGACTGCGCAGGCATTTCATCAACAATATGCTGGCATATATGAAAAAATATCCGTCAACCAAACTCCTGCCGCTGGAGGCAAATGACGGCGGCGGTTACTGCGAGTGTGAATTGTGTCAGGCATACGGCAAAAACGGCAGTGACCGGGTATACCGCTTTGTCAATGAAGTTGCCGGAGTTTTCAGCAAAAAATACCCGGATGTAATGCTCAAAATCAATGCTTACGGCAATCACGAAGATATGCCATCGTTCCGGGTGGCAAAAAATGTTTACATCTGGGTCTGCTACAATGATCGCAACTACACAAAGCCGATAACCGATCCGGTCAATGCCGTTTACTACAAACGGCTCAAAGAGTGGGCGGAAAATTACCCCGGTCAGATCGTTGCCCGCGATATGGGGGTGAAGGTGTTTTTCACCAACTGGCTGCATCCTTATGATGATATTCTGAAACAGGATGTCAAAGAGTACAGCCGTCTGAAACTGGCGGGATTTTTCAACGAGGGACTTTACCCGAGTCCATTGACGGAATATCTGCGCATCTCTCTGGCATGGGATCCGGAACTTGATGTCAAAGCTCTTTCCATGAAGTTCTGTAAAGCTCTTTTCGGCAAAGCTGCCGAACCGATGTATAAATACTACCGTTTGCTCAATGAAAGGATATCTGTTACCGGAAAAAATCTGGATACCATGACCAATATCACCGAATTTATCTCGCCCATCGCGGAACAGGCAAATAAATATCTTGCCGAAGCGGAAGCAGCAGTCGCCGATACTCCCCGTTACCTTGCACGGGTGCGCTTTGAAAAAGATAAACTCTGCCAGATGACAGAAACCGTCAAAATGTGGTTCCCCTGTTCACAGGATGTTATCACTGAAAAAATCCGCGCCGCCAACCTGCTGCCCAACGGCAGTTTTGAAAACGGTTTTGCACATGTGCAGAAAAATACTCCGCAATACACCGGCTGCGGCGCATTTGAGTACTCCATCGACAGCAAAAATGTTTATCACGGCAAAAAATCCGGCTGCATCTCCATCATAAAACGCGGCTGGGGCAGAATGATCATGGAGGCAAAAAACCTTACTCCGGGCAAAAAATACACCCTCGCCGCTGCCGTCAAATCAACCGGCGGAGCCGATCTGATGCACATCTGGTACCGGGACAACGGCAAAATCGTCCGTTTGCGGCTGGGTGATACCAAAGGAGAGTGGTACC
The DNA here is from genome assembly GCA_015061525.1 of Lentisphaerota bacterium. Classification (GTDB taxonomy): domain Bacteria; phylum Verrucomicrobiota; class Lentisphaeria; order Victivallales; family Victivallaceae; genus UBA1784. The sequence goes on along the minus strand of SUWK01000025.1, from coordinate 11,256 downwards.
GTTTCATCGTGCGCGATGTCACCGCCGGAAAAGACGGCAAAATGGACATCTACCTGACCATCCACGAAGGTCCCGATTGGGGAAAAGTTTTCTTCGATGATGTCATCGTCGCTGCCCAATAACTTACTTTTCTTTTTACGGAAAAAGAAAAGTAAGCAAAAGAAAAACGAATTACCCTACTTTCTTTTGCAAAAAGAAAGTAGGCAAAGAAAACTCAGTGGAGTAACCCCCGCCGGGTTTTTCTTTTTTTTGTGGTGGTAACGAATTACCCTACGTTCTTTTGCAAAAAGAAAGTAGGTAAAGAAAACTCAGTGGAGTAACCCCCGCTGGGTTTTTCTTTTTTTGTGGTGATAACGAATCACCCTACGTTCTTTTGCAAAAAGAAAGTAGGCAAAGAAAACTCAGTGGAGTAACCCCCGCCGGGTTTTTCTTTTTTTGTGGTGGTAACGAATTACCCTACGTTCTTTTGCAAAAAGGCTCTGTTCCCGATATTGGTTGATGCCCTCTGTGGCATGTTCAACACACGGGTGCGAGGCGGTTGCCGCCGAGCGCGCAGTCCGCATGCGAATGTACTTTGCGAGCATTTCCATGCGAGCAAAGCCGACGCAACAAATGTTGCGAGGATGAGCGGAGGACGAGCAATAAGCCGCGAGCGACCGGAAAGAGTGCCAAAGGCACTCGCCCCGGGAGCGCTTAATAGAAGAACCCAATGCCCCGCAACAGTCACGGGAAGGCCCTTGAGGGAGGGGAGTTTGAGGGGAGGGAAACGCAGTGTCCCGCCCCTCAGGTGATATGCACCCAAAAAGTTGGACACAACTAAAGGAGTGCATATTTTATGGAAAAAGAGCTGTCGGTTTTGCAACAGCCCCCCTCCTTTTCTGAAGAGCGGTCATCTTTCCTTGAGGATGACCTCATCAATCAGAGCAGTTCCGGTCCCTCCCCGGATGGTGAGGTAAAATACCGCCGTATCCTGACCGGGCACCAGAACGCCGCTCAACTCCTGCCACCCATCTTTGCTTTGAGCTGTCAAAGTACGGTTGGCATCTTTGCCGTTGCCGGAGCGCACCCAGAACTCAAATCTGCCTTGAGATCCATCCAGCACTTTTACCCGGGCGCAGACACTGTATTTCTTGCCCTTGACCACTTTCACGCTCTGATAGGCACGTCCCCAGATCTTCTCCGCACCTTTGGCATCAGGACGGTCACAGACGATTTTAAGCACCTTGCCGTTTTTCGCCTCTGAATTGTTTTCCACGGTGAATTTGAAGTGACCCGCCGGTACATCTCTCTTCCACGGCGCAAGGGCGTTTTTCTCAAAGCCGCCGTTGGGGATCAAGGTATCTGCCGCTTTGACCGGAGCCGGTACGGCACTTTCCAGAATCACCTCATCCACCAGCACCGTGCCGGTACCGCCGCGGATGGTGAGATAGAATATCGCCTCATCCGAACCCGGGACAAGTACTCCACTCATCTCCTGCCAGCCATCTTTGCCAAGAGCTTTCAGCGTCCGGTTGGCATCTTTACCGTTGCCGGAGCGTACCCAGAACTCAAACCTGCCCTTAAATCCGGGCAGAGTTTTGAACCGCACACGGATCTTGTACTTTTCCCCTTTATTCACTTTCACCGGCTGGTAAGCTCTGCCCCAAACCTTCTCCGCACCTTTGGCATCCGGACGGTCACAGGCGATTTTAAGCACCTTGCCGTTTTTCGCCTCTGAATTGTTTTCCACGGTGAATTTGAAATACCCCGAAGGCACATCTTTGCGCCACGGTGCAAGAGCAGCTCCTGCGAAGCTGCCATTGGGGATCAATGTTGCAGAACTTGCTTTATTTTCTTCCACATCCTTACCGAAAAACACCGGATGCCAGATTCCGGAAACGTGAGTGTATTTTTCCACCCGCACGACCAGAAGATTGTCTTTCTCTTTCAGCAGTCCGGCCGGAATACTCACATTGAAAGGCTTTCTCCATGAATCGTTGTCCCCTTTGTAGGGGAACGGACGCTCCAAAAGTTTCTGACCGTTGAAGTAGACAATGGTCATCAAACCGTCCACTGCGCCGAAGTACAGCCGGGTCTTATCTTTGAGCAGCTGATTTGCCGCATCGAATTTCACCGAATACCACGCCACACCTTTATACGGTTTGCCGTGCGCTTTTTCCCATGCGATACCGGCAGGCTGTTTTTCCCAGTGGGAATCCGTACCGATTGCGGGCCATGAGACATCGGCTCCGCGCTTCCAGATCTCCTGACCGTCACCGGTCTTTTTATCATCAAAGAATATCTGCCAGTTGGACAAAACCACATCGCTGTCATTGGTATTGAGCATGTGCATGGGCCATTTGGCATTTTCTCTGCCGGCTGCGACCGCGATATTGGCATAACCTTTATGCTCATTGGCGGCACGGAACGCAAGCAGTTTCTTGCATGATGCGATGAATTTTTCCGCGCTGCCCGGTGCCGGATAAGCGGCGATCGCCGCCTGTGTTTCCAAAACCATCTGCGCATCGGTGACGGCAGTGCGGACAAAATCCACGCGTGCCAGAGCGGCGGGATCTCCGGCGCACTCTTTTGCTGCCTTATCCAGTATTGCCAAGCCCTCTTTCATCACTTGCGGGGTGAAGATCTTGTGGGCATCGACAAAAAATGAGCTGAAGTTTCCGCCCTCCAGAGATTCCTGGATTTTGTCAAAGTTGCCTTTCTTACTCCCTCCGGCAGTGGCGATTCGCATGACTTCAACAAATTTACGCATACTCTTTTCCGCAGCTCCGAATGCGGCAAAGTAATCATTTTCCAACTCAGCAAGCTCCCGGGTGTCCCCGTTGACCCTTCTGGCGATGACGTAGAGCGTCAGGCCGTTGGCTCCAAACATACCGGTGAGAGCATCCAAGTCCACATAAAAGAGATTTCTCGTGGAAGCAAAGCGGTAACAATCGTCAAATTCCGGATAGTAGATCAGCGGGAAGTTGTGGCCGTCATGGGTGAAGTTGGGACGGAAACCGAGTTTCACTCCGGCATCGTACCACCCCTGCCAGATGCGCTTGTAATCGTTGACTTTCTGCGTTGTCCACGGGTACATTACCGGCGGACAGAAACGCATAAGGATACGCTCATTGAGCTTGAATGAGGGCGGCTCAAAGTAGTTGCCGTAGATCAGAGCACTCATCATACACTCCGGCTTTACCTTATCCGCCTCTTTCTGGACGGCAAGGTAAAACCTGGCATAACGGTCGCTGAGTGAACCGAGCTGCTCGTACCACAATTTATCGCCTTTGGCATAGGCGGCTTTTGCCCGTGCCAGACGGGTGGTATCAGAATTGTTGTCCATCGCCATGCAGTTGGCGCAGACACATTTACCGGCGGTATCATTTTCATTGACGTTGACGAACTCTTTTGCGCCGCCAGAACTCCACTGGTCAACGATCTTTTTCACCAGTGCCGGATTGCTCACACACATGCTGACCAGTTTGGCAGCTCCCCCGTAATAAAGCGGGTCGCTGATGCGTTTGCCATTGGGCAGAAGATTGAAAAGTTCCGGTTCAGTTGCCGCATAGCGGTCAAAATATTTGGTAAATGCGTGACCGTAATTGAGCCGCTGATAGACGACAAAGCCCTGACGGCGGAACCACAACTGGATATTTTCGTGGAACTTACGGAAATTCTGCGGATTTTTCCATCCCTCGCTCCGCTCGGTATTGTTTCTCCAATAAGCAGCTTTCAGTTTCGGAACGATGTGCCGTTCAGAATCTTTTACAACAATCTCTTTTTTCTGCGGCACAAAAGTACCGTTTTCACCGGGCCACAAATGGGCGACACCCAAATCTTTATTGAGGAAATCGTACAACGCAAGCAGCGTACCGGAAGGATTGCTCAAGTCGGTAACGGCTCCTTTGCCGTCAACACCGGCGATATCCACACAATTACCGGAAATTTTCACCGTGCCTTCTCCGGGCTGTTTCCAGCTGCGCTCAACTTTGGCGGCGCGTCCCAGACGGATGAGCGGCATGGAGTTTCCGGCAATATCGCCTTTGACCACGCTCAATTTGACCTTGCAGGCTTTGAAAATATGATCCACCACCTCTTGAGCGGCAAATTCTTCCACGGCAAGTGCATCCGACGGGATCACCACCAAAGCGGACGGCTGACCTGTTTTGACCAGATCAGCCGCATTGCCGGTAAAAATCCCGCTGACACCTGCAAAAAGTATCAACAGAACTTTCTTCATTCACTCACCATTGTTCATTATCTCTGCCAGCTTTTCAACTGCTCGGTATCAGTAGCAGCACATGTAACAGTACGACCGCTCTGCATTCCTACGTGACCGTCAAGGAAAAGGACATTCATACCGCCGGTAAATCCGGATGCAACTGCCGCAGAGGATGATTCTCCGGTATTGCCGCCGGGGTGACGGTAACCGGCACGGGCATGGTCATAGTAACACATGGTAACTGCACCAGCCTGATAAGCCTCAAGAATATAGAACATGGATGAGGAATTGGCGATCTTGCTCAATTTCGTTCCCCAGTTGGACAACTCTGCCGAACTCAAAATATGGTGGTTGCCGATATAAGACAAACCGTTTTTACCGGCAAAGTTCTGGTTGGAGGCAACAAACTGCGGATCCGGATCTGAAGGACACTGGAAAATCGGCAGATCGGCTGTCGTGCCAAACTGTCTGTAGGTGTTGAGCTGATAGCCCAGATACGGTCCCATACACCAGGTCATTGTCCAGTTGCTGTTATCACCGCGCGGCAAACTGTAGTCATCATAGTCGTTGGAATATTGCATGGCAGCACTGCCCATCTGTTTCATATTGTTGAGGCACGAGGCACTGCGGCCGCGTTCACGGGCACTGTTCAGTGCGGGAAGCAGGATCGCTGCCAATATCGCGATGATCGCGATGACGACGAGGAGTTCGATGAGAGTGAAGCACTGCTTCACTCCGGCATGCCGGAGTTGACTTTTCATTTTCTTTTTCCTTTTTCTTTTTTGTTTGGGGTTTTCATGCAATACTTTTTACTGCAATACCAGTGACCATATATAAATATACACACACTTTGTGAAAAATAATTGTACTTTTTGAAAAATCTTTTGTATAAAAAATACAAAACTTCAATTTTTTTGCATTTTTTTCTGAAATTCACTCCTCACAGCAGTTGAATTTCTGTTTTCAACTCCACCTCCGGTGCATCCGGCAAAGTAACTGAAATACGCAACGTTTCCCGTGACGGGTCAGTCTGGAAATTCACCGCCGGGACGATCTTTACGGCAGCGGCATTTGCAAAACGCATACCGACGACTGTTCCGCCATTGATCAAATGCAGTTCCGTTCCGGAGATGATTTTGACACTCACATCCGGCGCAAGGACAAAGTTGAATGTGCACTCTTTTGCCTCCTTTGCAGTAACGTTGTCAATGACCGTCAAAGCAGCATCCTGACAAACAAGAGTCCGTTTCCACGACACCCCTTGCCACTGCGGACAAGAACTGGTTTCAACCGCAGATATGACCCCGTCATGCCAGTTGCCGCACTGCACTTGCGGATAGGCATCAAAGCCGTAAATGCTGAAACTGTGGGCATCGGATACCCCGTCTATCAGCATGGATGAGTGCTGTTCCCCCTGCTTGCAGCCCCGGAAACGCGGGTCATCGTAGTTGCAGCACCCCGGATCATCAATAAACGGCAGGCCGTTCACATAAAGCGTCAAAGCATTTTTCCCGGCATGATAGTGGGAAAATTGTCCGGTATAGCCGGATGTATCCAGTGCGGCATAAAACTTTTTCCCCTGAAATACCGCCACACCCGCCTCTTTGAGCAAGGTGTATTTTTCCGGTGCCGCCGGATCGATGCCCATGGATTCCAAAAGCGCATCGGCATCCAGCGGGTAAGCATCGTTGACCGCCAGTGTTCTGCCATCCGGACGGCGGTAGGCATTCAAAACTTTCCCGGCATTATTGACCCGTTCAAGTGCCTCCGGCACAAGCGGATGCCCCAAACGGTCAGCAAGCAGTACGATATCCCTGCCATGCCACGTTTCAAACGCGTGATAACTTGGTGCATTCTCTTTCAACGATCCATCCCCGCGGAAGTCACCGAGAATATGCCCGGTACCGCGTTCAACAGCAAACTTTATCCAGCGTTGTGCTTCCGGGGTATCCGGGGCGATGGCGGCAGCATGAAGCAGTGCAGCCTGACGGACAGACTGGTGGTTTCCGGGACGGTAAGGCTGATTGCTCTCCTGCTCAAAAATGATCCTGCCGTGCGTAAGCAGACCATCGGCAAGGATCTGCTCTTCAGCAGCAGAGATATCCGCAATGTCTTTTATAAAATAAAGGGAATGGAGAAAATTTATCAGCCGTGACGCCACCTGAAAGTCGTACCAGACATACTCCACATCAGTTTCATCCAGTTTAAATTCCTCATAAGTCTTGCGGTTGTAATCGTGCTCCATGCGGTACAAAACCCGCTCCCAGTGCGCCATGACATCCTCCGGCGGAGGGCATTGGGCCAAAAAGTGCAAAATGGTATTTTTGACCAGTTCAGCCAGCTTGCGGTCACCGGTCAGCCACGCATTCTGCGCGAGCGGCGGCAGAAAGTAACAGCGGTTTATCCAGCAGGATTTTTCAATGGTGCGCCACCTTTCAAAACGGCGGAAATCCAAAAGCGGCAAAGTACCGAATTGCTCCAGTTTACCCTGATTGATAACCAGATCGGTAATTTCATCACTCTTTACCGACCCCAGTAAAGCGCGGTTGACAAAGCCGCCGCCGCCGTCAAAGGTATAAAACTCAAGATAGGAGTATTTGCGAAACAATTCATCACTGATAACCGGAACCCAACTGCGCACAGATGCTGACATGATTTATACCTTACAGTTACAATTGAAATATTGCGTGCCAACGTAGAATATATCCTCCTCCGGCGGTAATGTCAAGATACCATTTCAAAAACTTGCCGGATAATTCAGCATCCGGACAACACCTCAAAATGATCAAAAAATCCATTTTTTTACAATTTCTCTCTATTTACTTATAGCGTTTTACGGAGTACATTATCTATCATACACAGAAAATACAGTTTACCGGCAAAAATGTTTATCCAAAATATGGAGGGATTCTCATGAAGCGCAAGTTTTCACAAGTTCCGTCATCAAAGGAAAAATTCACCCTGATCGAGCTGCTCGTAAGTACTGTTATCTCATCATGGCATTTCTTTACACACAAATCCACATGTGAGACAAAACAAAGAAGTCCGCTTTTCTTGAAAAAGGGAGTGGGGTTTGGGGAGAGGGGAAAAACCTCTTTTCCCGTGAAAAGAAGTTTTTCCCCTCTTCCCAAGAGCGCATTCACTTTGATCGAGCTGCTCGTTGTCATCGCGATCATCGCGATCCTTGCAGCAATTTTGCTCCCGGCTCTCAACTCCGCCCGTGAACGCGGACGCAGTGCCAGCTGCATCAACAACCTCAAACAGCTCCATCTGGCGGCGTCCCAGTATGCCGCTGATTCAGAATGGTGCCCGTTCTTCTTTGACGGCAGCAACGATAAAAGATGGTATGATATTTTTGATGAGTTTGGTTATCTGAAAAAGAGCGAAGTTTACCGCTGTCCGTCTGAAAACAGCCCCGAGTGGGACAGTGAAACCAACACTCCCGTCCAGTACGGACTTAACTCATCCACATTCGGCTATAATGTCACAAATACCGGCAAACACAGCTCATCTCTGCAGACCCCGCCGCTCAAAGATTCCGTCGCCGCCAGCAAACCGGGCATTTCCGACAATATCATGTTCATTGATTCTCCGGTGGTCGGCAGTCTGGATGGAGTCGTCACCAAACTTGAGCGTTCCCCCGGCGTGATCTGCGATCCGGGTACTGCTCCGGCTCTGACCGTCAACACCATTCCGGCATCAGGCAAAATCTACGGCGTACCTATTCTGCGCCACAATGGAAGTGCCAACTATGTTTCTTACAGCGGAGCAGTCACAACATTCAATGAAACTTCCGGTGATCTGCGCCAGAAACCGATGTTCAGACCCTACTATTACGCCAACACCAGCGGCGGTTACTGGTCAAAACTCTAATGGATAATAAACTATGAAATTCCAATTTATCCTGTTATCTCTGATTTGCGCCGTTGTATCTCTGGCGCAGACCATCGCCCCGGCTGCGGAAAAAATGCCGGTGGTCATCCCGGCAAATCCCAGTTTCATTCAAGAATTTGCCGCCAATGAACTTCAATACCATCTGCAGCTGATTTTCGGTTATCTGCCGGAGATCAAAAAAGGCAGCATCACCTCTGAAAAAGCCTTTTATCTTTTCCCCGCTCCGTCAGATAAAACTCCGCTCAAACCGGAAGAAGCCCGCTGGCTGATCGCCGATGACGGCAGGATCTTCCTTTACGGCGAAGATAATCCCGTGCGCGGCGACCGCAATATTTACCGTGATCTGATGGTGCGTTCCCGGATCGGTTCGCTCTATGCAGTCTACGATTTTCTGAATAATGTACTGGGTGTCCGTCATATTGAACCGGGAGAAAAGGGCGTGGTTTACCGCAAAATGACCTCGATCCCGCTTGACAAAAAATCCAACTCATGGCAAAGTGTGCTGGAGTTCAGGGAGCTGCGCAACGGTCTGCCCTCATTCAAAGCCCTCTCTAAAATGGAACTCCCCAAAGAGTTGACCTATTCCGCCGGGGAGTACGCCAAATGGGAAAACGAAGTGAATTTGTGGAAAGTCCGTTCCCGTCTGGGCAGACGCGCCAAACCCGCTTACGGTCACGCTTTTCTCCACTGGTGGAAACGTTACGGCAAGGAGCATCCGGAATATTTTGCCATGGACAATCTCGGCAGACGGCAGCCGCCGACCGGTATGCGCAATCCCGCCTCCAGAATACATCTGTGCATGAGTAATCCCGCCGTCGCGGATAAAATAGTAGAAAACTGGGCGGTAAAAAAATCCCCTTTCATCAACCTCTGCCCCAACGATTCGACCTTGTTCTGCCTCTGCCCGGAATGTAAAAAGCTCGGTTCCAAATCCGACATGATGATCTATCAGGCAAATATGGTTCTGGAAAGAGCCAGAAAGATCCGCCCGGATGTCCGCGCGACCACCTATGCTTATCTGGATTACATCTACGGTCCCAAAGTGCAGAAAGTCGATCCGTCAATGGTCATCGGTTTCGTTTCAATCTTCCTCAATCTGCCGAAAATGGAACAGTACTACAAAGAGTGGCAGCAAATGGGCAATAAAAGCATCTTTCTGCGGCCCAATACCTTCTGGATCGATGTCGGTTTCCCGCTCGGTTTTGAAAAGTCCGCCTTTCAGGAGTTTATCCTCGGCATGAAGTACAACGTCATCGGCGTGGATGTCGACAGTCTGGAAAACGACTGGTCGATCAACGGCATCGTCCCCTACATCCTTGCCCGTTCCTACACCGATCCGTCAAAAAGTTTTGAATACTGGGAAGATGAGTACTGCTCGGCTTACGGCAGTGCCAAAGATGAAGTAAAGGCGTACTATCAATTCATCCGTCACAACCTCTGGGAAAAACGGGTGCTTGCGCGCACATCCTTGAGCGTCATGTACGATAATTTGAGTTACTACGTTCTGCCCCGCATCAAAGAGATCATCACCCCGGGAATTTACCGCGATGCCGGAAAACTGCTGGCAAAAATCGACCGCAGCAAACTTTCTCCGGCGGAACTCAACCGCTTGGAAATGCTCGTGCTTGCCAATGAGCAAGCGGTAATGCAGGCGGAAGTTCTGCACGCTCCCCCGGCAAAAAAACTGGAACTCAACCGGAAACTGCTCGCATTCCGTATCAAAAACCGCGATAAACTCAACATCTTCTGGCCCATGCTGCTCGATAAAGAGAAAAAGTATGACCTGACCGGTATGGATGCGGCAATGCAGTTCAAAGATTACGCCTACGCACAGGAACTGCCGGTCAAGTGGTACTTTGACGTCGACCCGGAAGACAAAGGCGAAAAACTGCAGTATTTCAATTACTCCTTTGAACGCATTTCCTCTACATGGGTCCCGGCTCCGGTAAACTGCGCGTGGGAGATGTACTCCCCCGCCGCCGGTATTCCTCAAAAAATGGCGGATATCATGCAGAATTACAACGGCAGCGGATGGTACGCCCAGCGGGTCAGGATCGATCAATCACTGAAAGGCAAAAAAGTATTCCTCCATTTCGGTGCGATCGATGAATCCGGCAAAATCTGGGTCAACGGCAAACTTGCCCACATCCGCGAACACCGCAACTCCAACGATTGGAAAACTCCCTTTGACGTGGAGATTACCGATATGATCGACTGGCAGAAAAAATATGTGGATGTCGTCGTGAAAGTTGTGGATAAAGCCGGTCAGGGCGGCATGTGGAAAACCGTGTGGCTGACGGCAAAATAATCAGTTGTAAACAGAAAAGGAAATCTTATCATGCTGAAAAAAACGTTTTTTGCAATTCTGCTGCTTTTCTGCGGCATTACGGCATTTGCAGAAGAACCCCTCCCGCCTCCGCCGCTGAAAAACATGGATTTCAGCGAGGGACTAAAATTCTGGAGCAACCGGGCGATCGAGGACAACAGTTTTTCCGTCATCAAGGAAAATGACACCAATATCCTGCAGATTTCCGGCGGCAAAAAAGAGGTCACCCAGCTCATCCAGAGCATCAACATCCCCCCCGATGACTTGCTGGAAAAACGCCTCACGCTGCTGGTAACGGTCAAACCGGAAAAAATCGAATCCGGTTCTCTGCATCTGATGTTCCGTGAAGTCAATGCCCAGCGCAAAACCATCCGTTACCGGACGCTGAAAATCGACAAGTGGAACAAAAAAGATTGGCAGCGGGTCTTCGTTTCCGTTGTGGTGAAAAATCCCACCAAATATCTGCAAGTCTACATCAAGAGCAACTATCTTGCCCCCGATGACAAGATCCTGCTCAAAGATATGACTCTGAAAATTTCCGACAGCAAAAAACGCTGATCCGGCAGAGTAATACACTGTAAAATTCCGCGCAGTCCGCACAGTTCAAGTACATGCTGACTGCGCACTTTTTTTCTCTTGCAATAAGATTTGCGATATTTCTGCCGCAACTATGGAAAATGTACTGCTCTTGTGATATATTAAAGTTAGGCTCTGTTCCCGATATTGGTTGATGCCCTCTGTGGCATGTTCAACACACGGGTGCGAGGCGGTTGCCGCCGAGCGCGCAGTCCGCATGCGAATGTACTTTGCGAGCATTTCCATGCGAGCAAAG
>SUWK01000024.1 GCA_015061525.1 Lentisphaerota bacterium | reverse complement strand
CCGTGACTCCTCAAAGCCACTGGGTTCTTCCATTAAGTTATTGCGCCTGCGCTCCCGGGGCGAGTGCCTTTGGCACTCTTTCCGGTCGCTCGCGGCTTATTGCTCGTCCTCCGCTCATCCTCGCAACTTTTGTTGCGTCGGCTTTGCTCGCATGGAAATGCTCGCAAAGTACATTCGCATGCGGACTGCGCGCTCGGCGGCAACCGCCTCGCACCCGTGCGTTGAACGTTCCACGGAGGGCATCAACCAATATCGGGAACAGAGCCTTTTCAAAAGCGTCGATCAAGCCGCGACATCGGAGCGGCGCGACAATCCGCTTTCTTTGCCAAACTTTCTTTTTTGCAAAAGAAAAACCCAGCGGGCGTTCTTCCACTGAGTTTTTTGCAAAGCTTTTTTTCAAAAAAGCGTCGAGCAAGCCGCGACATCGGAGCGGCGCGACAGTTCGCTTTCTTTGCCCCGCGTTCTTTCTTGCGAAAGAAAGCGGGTGCATCATACCTTGCAGCAGCATTTACCGGCGTTCAGTTTGCTTGAGGGGTGGGACACTTCGTTTCCCTCCCCTCAAACTCCCCACCCTCAAGGGGCTTCCCGTGACTGTTGCGGGTCATTGGGTTCTTCCATTAAGTTATTGCGCCTGCGCTCCCGGGGCGAGTGCCTTTGGCACTCTTTCCGGTCGCTCGCGGCTTATTGCTCGTCCTCCGCTCATCCTCGCAACATTTGTTGCGTCGGCTTTGCTCGCATGGAAATGCTCGCAAAGTACATTCGCATGCGGACTGCGCGCTCGGCGGCAACCGCCTCGCACCCGTGCGTTGAACGTTCCACGGAGGGCATCAAAAAGAAAAACCCCGTGGATGTTACTCCACTGAGTTTTTTGCAAAGCTTTTTTTCAAAAAAGCGTCGATCAAGCCGCGACAACGGAGCGGCGCGACAATCCGCTTTCTTTGCCAAGCTTTCTTTCTTGCGAAAGAAAAACCCCAGTGAAACTTCTTCCACAGGGGTTTTGCCAAGCTTTTTTCAAAAGCGTCGATCAAGCACGCCCAACGAGGCGTGCGCGACGATTCATTTTCTTTGCCAAGCTTTCTTTTTTGTAAAAGAAAGCGGGGTTACCTGACGATGAACAGGGCACAGACTCCGGCGCGAACCGGGATCTTGTCACCGGAGGCGAAAACTTTGCCTTTGTATTCGCCGATAAAGCCGTGGAGTTTTTTACCGGCAGGCAGATTTATCACTGCTTCTCCGTCAGCGTTTGGCACGATCGTCAATGTATCGTTGCCGATATGCAGAGCGTGACGGATATCGGTACTGTAAACGTGAACTCCGGCATCTTTGGCGATTTTGCGGAGTGTTTCCAGTCCGGGGGCCGTCAAGGTTGAGAAGTAGACTGTAACACCGTTTGTAACCTTTTTCACCAATACCGGACGTTTGTCAGCGGAAACTCCCAGAATTTTATCAAATCCGGATACCGGATAGAACCACGGATTGGAAGAGATCGTACTGCCATAGCCCTTTATGCCGCTGCCGGGGGCAGGAATACAGACCGGACTGGAGTAGTTCATGTCCATCTGGAACTTCATGCCCAGCAGTTCACCCATATTTTCCACTGACGGAGTTTTGTCTTTGCGGGTGACACCGGTGGCATACAGATGAATGACGGTCGCTTTTTCAGCAGCGAATCTCTGCATCAATGCAGCGTATTTTTCCGGCTCCAACTTGATAACGCTGGTCAGTATATAGAGCTTATGCGCCGGAACTTTTTTACTGTCCAGCAGGTCGTTGACAAAAACATGGCGGAAAGGTATTCCGGCGTAGTTGAGGGTCCGCAGAAATTCGTAAACCGAACCTTTGTTCGGATTGCGGTTGAAGTTGTGCCGGGTATAGAAGGCACTCTCCTGATCGCTGACCAGACACATTTCCACCGGAGTGGTGTTTTTTACCGGGGAGAGCGACATGTAAGTGTCATTGATATCTTTCATTGCTTCCAGCAGCACTTTTTCCCTGAACCAGATCTCGTGCATATCGTACCAGTGTGTTCCGACACCGCGCGCCAGCAGCATACCGAAAGCCCGGTGCATATCATCAATACTCTGCTGCGGGTTATCGCTTCTGCCGTTGCCGACCTGCATGTGTGCCGGTTCGGAAAATGTCCGCATATCCTGTTCAACAACCACCAGCTTGCCGTGGGTACTCAGAGTTTCTGCCGCCTGCATGATACCGTCCGGCATCCCGATCTGCCGCCAGTGGTAAATGGACGGTGCCCAGAATATATCCACATAGGGGGAACGGGCAAGACGCTCGATCTCCATGTGGCCGACCGTCTGAAGTTTGCGGTTCACATGGGAAAACATCACAAAGTATCCGTAGTAAATACCGACCAGATAACGGTTGCCGGACTCTTCTTTTACCACTTTGGCAAAGGTTTCAATGGCATCTGCCAAAGCCCGGTTGCGGAACCGGAAGTAATCGATCGTTCTCCCGTCTTTTTTGGGGTCAAGCAGTTCGCCGATACTTTGTTTGTCGATATCTGCGGGCATGGGCATTTTGATCGTATCAAAGGTCAACCCAGGCATGTTCCACGCTTTGGCAAGTGCGGCATCGGTGCCGTATGTTTCTTTCAAATATGAGCGGAAAGTATCGTAATCACTTTTACTGTAGCCGCTGGTCGCTCCGCCGAGAGTACTCCAGAACCACTCGCTGTTCCACCCCTCGGACAATCCGATCGCGAAAATCCGTTCCGTGCCGGGAGTTTTTTTCAGATATTTCATCAGTTCCCGCATGGCATAAGCACCGTCTTTGCGCCAGCGTGCCGATGCCAGCGCATGACGGTCGTGTGCTTTGGAATAAGGACGGCCGTCATGGTAGGCTGTCACATCATCCGGATATTTGGCAAGCCACCAGTCCGGCATGGTGACTTGAACTTTGAGAATGACTTTGGCTTCCGGATAATTGACTGCAAACGCATCCATGAAGCGGTCGATGATGGAGAAGTCAAATTTGTCTTCAGCTTTCCATATGTTGTGCATACCGACATTGATGCGGACTATTTTACAATTTCCCTTTCCGGCTTTTTCCAGCATCCAGGTGTTGGCAACTTTGCCGTAACCGTCATAGTAGATCGGGGGATATTTTTCGCCGTTGATGACGAAGTGCGCCCGGCTGCCGGTTCCCTCGATACGGGCGGCGGCAAGTTCTTTTGACTGCTCCGCAGTGGGGGGAACGTTGCAGAATGTTCCGGTGCTGCGGATGAAATCACTTGCCAGCTCTGCAGTTACACCTTTTTGCGCGATCTGCGGCAGATCAACTTTGACCGCAACTGTTTTTCCGGCACTCCATTTGCCGGTTGACGGAGTTACGCCGCCGGTGACCAGACGGCTGGAGCCGTCGGGGAAGTTCAACTTGAACGTCACTTTATCCGTATCGACCGGGATACTTTTATCCACTTTGATTTTTGCGGAGCAGCTGCCGCTTTCCAGTACTGAAACTTCGCCCTTTTCTCCGACGTACAAATAGACCAGATCCCCCCAGGGGGAGGTGGGCGGTGCGCCGAGTTCCAGAGAAGATGCAGTATATTTTGCCGGGGCATCCTTGCCGCCGACTTTATATTGCCACTGCTTATCTGTGGAGAAGAAGTATGCTTTGCCGCCGGATTTGATGTAAATATCGCCGATCATACCGCCGTTGGCAGCTTCATTGTATGCCCGGATCTCCACTACGTTTCTGCCGGATTTGAAAAATTCCGCGGCATCAGTTTTACGAACCGGGATGCGCCAGCTGCTGCCGGAGTAGACCTCTTTACCGTTGATATAAGCCACGAAACTGTCATCAGCGGTGAAGATGAGTTCAGCTTCCTCTGCGTCATCGGGAATATCGATTTCGCGTTTGAACCACACATACTCGTTGTTCGGTCCGAATTCAGTATTGCTCCAGATCCATTTGCCGCGCCAGTCATAGACCTTTTTGTCCGGTTTGCTCCAATTGAGCATCTCAATACAGGGAGTGCCTTTGCCTGCTTCGGCTATGGTCAACACACTGCGTACGGTCATTTCCGGAGCAGCAAATACCCCCTCGTTTTTTCCGGCAGGCAAAGTGCTGCTGTCCAGCAGTCTGCCGTGACGGTCAAAGAATTTTACCGTGGTTCCCGGGTTGTTGCCGTTGAAAGTAAGTTTATACTCCGCCCGCGGCAGAAAGTCAATGATGGGGAACTCGGTGACCATCTTTTTCTCATCGGCAAACGGGATGATGTTCGCTTTGCTGTTGGCAGAAATACGGGCGATCTGCACGTGACTCGTCCGTTCGTAAGCTCCCCAGATGATCCGTATATGGGTGATTTTTCCGCGCCATGCCGGATTGGCGGCAAGGTTGAATGTGTAATCCCGCAGCACACTGCCCGGATAAGCGGATTTGGAAACGTAGGATTTCTGACCTGCGGAGTTGGAAAACTCCACTCTGATATATCCCGGTTCGCTGGAACACATCCGCACGTCAAGGGATTTGATTTTTTCAGCATCCCAATCCAGATCTGCACACTCCACGCCGCCGAATGGATTACTGCGGAACGAAACCGCTGCTCCCGGCAGACGGTTGAGCATATTGAATGGTTTCCAGGTTTTTTTCAATGCTGTTCCGGTGAAATTTACCGCACTTACTTTGGCATTTTCTTTCAGCGCACGGAAATCCTCATCGCTGTACTCCTGCAGTTTGACCGATTTTACCGTAAGTGAACCTTTGCCGGAAACGATAAAGTGCGGACGCATACTTTTTTCATCAGCTTTGGTGGTGAAATCATAAGTGAGCAGATCATCTTCCCGGGCAACACCTTCAGCGGGAACTGCCGCCCACGGTCTGCGTTTGGCGACAGATACCAGCATATTGCATTTGACACTTTCCGCACTCCGTTCCACTACTGCGGTCAGCCGGTAGTTGGTATCCGGAGAGATTTTCAAATCTCCGGTATTGGCAAACGCCGCATAACCTTTAGCTGAATTGGTAAAGACCTGATATTTACCGTCGGCAAATTTTTTGAAACGGCCTTTGCCGCCATCGGCATTGATGATCCGGTACGGAGTTGCCCGCATGATGTCAAAAGCCGGTTTGAGAGCAGCTTTGACTGCCGGTTGTTCTGCGGCGGCTTTGAGTTCGTTCAATTCAACTTTGGTCACATCCACAGAGTTTTCCCCGGCAACGATAAAGTGGACACGCATACCGGTTTCACCCTCTTTGGCAGTAAATTCCCATGTCAGTGTCTGTGGAGTTCCAGCTTCAGTGATCTTCACCGCATGCCACGGGGTACGTTTACCTACAGAAATGAGCATGTGAGTGCCGCGGGTAAGTTTCTCTGCAGTGACCTGTGCGGTAACGGTATAGGTTTTGCCAGGTACGATGGGCAGATTTTTGGCGTTGGCAAATGAGACATAACCTTTGGGCAAAGTAGAGATGACCTTCCGGCCGCTGTTTTCCAGTTTTGCCACTGTTCCGGCTCCGCCGTCTGCGGAAACAAAACGCCACGGAGCGTTGCGAAGCAAGTCATCGGCAAAAATCATTGCCGATGATGCCGCCATAAAGAGAAGGAGAAATTTTTTCATTTTTTCAGTTCCAGTTTATATTTGCCGCAACAAAGATCACTGATATCCTGACTGCAATGCCAGTTTTCCGGAATGACCACTTCGATAGTGGTATTTGCCGGAGAGGATATTTCCCAGCTTAACGTATTGTCATCAAGATATTTCCATGCACTTGTAACCTTGCCGTAAGGTGTGCCGAGTTCAGCTTTGACATGTCCCAGACGCGGATCAGGATTGCAGGCAAAGCGGATATCTCTGCCGCCGGGCGACATCAATTTGATACCGCAAACGGTGTTGATGACCCATTCATGCACCGCGCCGTAAGCGTAGTGGTTGAAGCTGTTCATATTGACATTGCCGAAACCGTCTTTGACCGTATAGGAGTTCCAGCGTTCCCAGATGGTGGTCGCACCTTGATTGACGGAGAATAACCATGATGGGAACTCCTCCTGCAGATAAAGTTCATAAGCCGTACCGGTCTGTCCGCTGGCACTCAATGCGGCATTGAGGCAGGATGTGCCGAGGAACCCGGTGGTCAGCCGGTTGCCGTTTTCCCGGATGAGTTTGGCAAGAAATTCACCGTTTTTCTGCCGGTCGCATTCCGGGATCAGACCGAAGTGCAGCGAGATCGCCAATGCTGTCTGACTGGGGATATTCACAATGCCGTCTTCCCCTACAAAACGCGCACGGTAAGCGGCATAAACCTGCTCTGCCAATTCCGCATAAATTTTGGCTTTCTGTTTTTTACCCAGCACCTCTGCAGAACGCGAAAGCAGCACGGCACTGTTGTAGAAGTAAGCTGTGCCGAGCAATTCCGAAGGAGTTTTGACCGGAGAGAAGTTCAAGTGATCGCCGTAGTAAGTTTCCGGCCGGATCAGATCGTTGGAGGAATCTTTTTGGAAACAGACCCACTTTTCCATGGCAGCAAAGTTTTCTTTGAGGACTTCAGCATCACCGTAGAATTGATAAAGTGACCACGGAATAATGGTGATGGCATCCGCCCAGCCGGCGGCACCGTAACTGTATTTCAGAATATCCGGACAGACCGAGGCAACTGCACCGTCACTGCGCTGTGCTTCGCGTATATCACGCAGATATTTGCGGAAAAAGTTGAGTGTCGCCATATTGCAGTTGGCTGTGCCGATAAAGACCTGGGCATCACCTGTCCAACCGAGCCGTTCATCACGCTGCGGACAGTCTGTGGGGATCTCAAAGAAGTTGTCCCGCTGACTCCAAAGGGTGTTGTTGTAAAGTTTGTTGAGCTTTTCGTGTCCGCATTCAAAAGTTCCGGTATCTTCCAGAGCCGAATAGAGAACTTTAAACTCAACTTCCACATCATCAACGGTAAAGGCACTGTTGGAGAACTGGAACCCGTCGATCTGCATATAACGGAAACCGTGGAAAGTAAAAGTCGGTTCGTACCATTTGACCGGTTCATCACCGATAGTACAGTAGTCGGTGGAACGTGCGCCGCGGTAGTTGAGATTGTAAAGGGTTTGGTCATCGTAGAGCATTTCACCGAAACGGATGGTGTAGAGCCGTCCGCGTGAACCGCCGATCTTGATACGGGGAACACCGGAAATATTCTGTCCGGCATCCCAGATCCACACATCCGGTTTGGGGTGATAGATTGCGACCGGTTTGATGGTCATCATTTTACGCACCGGTTCACCGCGTTTGGGAACGAGTGCGGGGGATTTCGCGGCATTTTCCCCGACGACGGCATTGCGCCACTGACGGTCATCGAAATCTGCGGTGTTCCAGCCGGGCATTTCCAAACGGGTATCGTAAAATTCCCCGTCGTAAATGTCACTGTACATCAAAGGCCCGGTGGTGCATTTCCAGTTTCTTCCGGAAGTTATGCGCTTGACGGAACCATCGGCAAAGGTCACTTCCAATTGGACGAGCAATTCGGGGTATTTGCCGTAATAGTTTTTCCGTCTGCCGCAGCCGCAGTACCAGCCTTCACCGAGGATGGCACCGAAAAGGTTCTCCCCGGCATCGCACATTTCCGTCACATCATAGGTGAGGAACTGCAGTTGTTTATTGAACTCCGTCCAGCCGGGAACAAAACGGTCGTCACCGGCTTTTCTGCCGTTGATGTACGCTTCAAAAAGTCCTTTGGCAGAGATATAAAGTCTT
The DNA here is from genome assembly GCA_015061525.1 of Lentisphaerota bacterium. GTDB lineage: Bacteria > Verrucomicrobiota > Lentisphaeria > Victivallales > Victivallaceae > UBA1784. Next base: position 24,711 of record SUWK01000024.1, on the reverse strand, counting down.
GCCCGCAGGGGTTTTTCAGGCAGGGTGAATTTTTTACGGAAATAGGGACACGGCGCGGAAAATGCCGGGTTGTTGCCGTCAAAATAGATCCATTGAGCCTTCCAGTCAGCGTTGTTGAACAAAGTTGCTTCAAAGGCGATCGGCAGTGTTGACTCTTTATTGCCCTGATCGTCCCATACTTCCAGACTCCAACTTCCGCGCTGGCGTGAACTCAACGCTTCGCCGCCCCAGGGAATTGCAGCACTTAACGGAGAGTTGACCCTGCCGCTGTCCCAGAGGATATTGTTTTTTTCATCGCGGACGGCGATCCGGTACGCGCTTTGGGCAGCTCCCGGGCGTTTACTCTGCATCCGCCACGAAAATACCGGTTTCGGGGAGATTACGAACTCCTCCGGCTGCCGGTGATCCAGACGGGGATCAACTATTTTGAATGATGTCATGATAAAACTCTGCTGAATTTGGATTGTTTTGACCTATAGGTATTGTCTCAATTGTTGTGAAAAATCGAACCGGCGGTGGCGGCTTGCGGGTAATCTCGCGCCTTGCTCCTGCGCCGGAGCAGTCGAGTACATAGTACACTCCTGCCCCGTACTCGTCGCAAAACACGACCTTTCTCCGCAATCCATCCACCGATTGGATCAAGCCGGTGTTTCACCGGTTTGACAAATCACAACTTATGTGATATTTTTATACGTTAATAGAAATGTTTGTCTATAAACTCCTGTTTGAGTTTCACAAAATTTGGGACATTATCAAAATATAAAACGCCGGGCTGGAATTACCAGTCCGGCATCAGACAAAAATTACTTCATCAAACGCACCGGACCGAAAAGCCCTGACGGCAGAGCTTCGCTTTCAAAATCCAACTGGATGATGTTGTAGGGCGAGGGAACCTTGCGGCTGCCTTTCCAGAAATCCTGTACTTCTTTGGGGCGCAGTGCATTGGCAAGAGTATTGGAAACGGTGACCGTAAGTTTGTTCACTCCCTCTTTCAACGCGCCTTGCAGATCAAAGACACTTCCGCTGAAGAAACTTCTGCCGACCGTTATGCCGTTGAGTTTCACGCTGCAGGTGTAGTTGACCTGTCCGAGATCAATGAACCGGATACCGCCTTTGCCGTCGTAACGGAACGTGGTCGTGTATTCGGCTGTACCGGAAAAATCTTCACCCAAAAACTTACCCCAGTCGCCCAGAGCGGCATCCATTGCCGGAGTATTGCATTTTTCCTGATAAACCTGCGCAACAAAGTGTTTGACCAGCGGGCGCAGCTGCCATTTGGTCAGCTTTTTGACACACTCCACCGGGACTTCCGGCGGAGCGATGGTGGCGATTTCTCCGCAGAGGAAGAAACGTGATTCGTAAGGCGCGAACTCCCACTGCCATGAGCCGTTTGCTGAATCAACGGCATAGAATCCGGCGCGCTCCCAATCGGCGACCGATACCGGTTGATTTTTCTCATCGGCAGTCAAAGTCGCTTTAACGGTGGTGCCGGAGGTATTCAAAACAAAGTACCCTGCCTGACCGTTACCCAGTACACGCTTATGCACCTGCAGTTTCCACGTTGCCGGAGTGACCGTCAACGTGGGTGCGATGGTGTCGATCTCATCGGGAGTAAGGACGGGGAAATTCTGTTTTTTCAGCTCTTCAAGCCGTGCTTTTGCCGCAGGAGTCATCCGATTGAGCTGATTGACGACCAACTGTTTGTACTGCGCCAGACCGATGCAGAGTTTGCCGTTTTTCAGTTTTGCCTGCAAAATGATTTCATCATCGACAAAGTCAAAGTCGATCTGCCGGTTGCGGAGCAGGTCAACTGTTTGCAGAGCATTTATGATGGAGTATTCCGCTTCGCGGTTGCCCAGCATAAAGTGCCGTTGATCCAGATAAAACGCCGTATCTACTGCGCCTTTACCGGAAGTGAGCAGTTCAGACATACGTCCGACGTAGGTGTGCCATAAATCAAACTCTCCCCACATGGGATCGCTTTTGCCGAAACTGGGTCTGCCGCCGGAAAGGTTGACGATATCAGCATAGTGCGGAGTACTGCTGAAAACAAAAGTGTTAACTCCGCAGATGAGCATGTAATCCAACAGGAACTTCATCCGGTCGGGCATCAGACCGCCGCCGTAAATGGCGAACATCTCGCCCAAAACCTCTTTTTTACCGATCTGTCTGGCGGCGGATGAGGCAAGTTTGGGAAATGGATGAAGTCTTTCGCCGGGATAAAGCTGATGCCAGATCATATCAACACCGGGACAATCCAGCTGCCGCAGTGAATGCAGCGGATCACCGAAGTGGTGCAGTTTCCAGTTGAACCACTCATCTTCCCCACCGAAGTGTCCGGCGGAAATGATGTCGTTTTCCCGGCACCATGTCCGCAGGGGAAGCAGGAACCTTTCAGTGAAAAGTTCATTCATCACATCGCAGTAGTCCAGAAAATGCTCCGCCAGCTCACCGCGCATTTCGGTCGGGTTGTTGTGGTAGAGCATATCGGCAAGGTGATCTTCAATACTGTAGCCTTTGCGTTTGCGGAACTCATCAAAGAGATCACTGCAGTATCCGAGTCTTTCTCCCGGCCAGCAGCTCGGCATGGTCGGTTCATCGGTAAACGCCATATAGATGGTCTTGCCGAAGTGGTCGGAACAGTATTTGCGGTGAGCTTCATGGGTCAGCTCGATGAATTTTTCCGTTGCGCCCTTTTCCAGCAGATTGGGGTAAGGAGCGGCAAGTTCCGGTGTCGGGGTTTCCCGGAGGATCTTCCAGGTGCCGTTGCCGTCTTTGACGATGCTCTGACGGGTGAAAAGTTCCGGATTGCTCGCCCAGACCTGACCGCATGCACCGCCGGAGGGCCAGCCGCCCTCATCGTAGAGGTAGTAATTCATACCGAGTTCTTTGCAGATCTGAACAACTTCACCGATAATCTTGTTGTAGGGTTCAGAGAGATATTCCGGAGCCATCGTGGTGGCAATATCTATACGGAAGTTGGCAGGTACCGGATGCAGACAGACGGTGCGGATATTTTTTTTGACCATATTTTCCAGTTCGACCCGCATTTTTGCGGAGTCGAACTCTCTGCCGCAGCTCCAGAAATATCCGGGAGAGCGGCGGGCAGACGGTGTACGGAAACGTTTCAGGCTGATCATATAAAAACCTTACATTATTGTTCGTTGGGCAGATAAACTTTGAACGCATTGGCGCGCAGAATGTTCCAGGTGTCTTCAACAGAGAGTTTCGCCCCCAGCACCATACCGAGCATGCACCGCGGATCGATCCAGTAGATGTCACTGGCGAAAATGATCCGGTCAGCACCGATCTCTTTCACACCGGCCTGAATGACACCGTTGTGGAAAAAGTCACCGGCAAGGTCGGCGTAGACATTTTTGTACTTGCGGCACATGGAAACTGCCTCGGGAAAACCGTTGGGTCTGCCGCCCATGTGACCGAGAACGAAACGGGTTTCCGGGTAGTTGCGGCAGTGAGCGTCAAAAAGTTCCGGAGTACCGTACTGCTGATTGGGGTTGTAATCAGAAAGCCCCCAGGTGTGGGACATGATCGCCTTATTGTATTTTCCGGCGATCTCAAATGCCGGGGCATAACGCTCATCATTGGCAAAAATATGATTTTCCACCGGGTGGATCTTCAAACCGATGCAAGCCGGATCCGGCAGGGATTTCTCTGCCACCGCAAGACTGCCTTCCACGTCGCGCGGATCGTAGAATGCAAAGTATCTGGCTCTGCCTTTGGAGTCTTCACACATTTTTCCCGCAACGATGTGCGCGGGATTTTTCACCGTGTCAGCGATCGCTTCGCCGGGAGTGTTGAAAATGTATTCCACGAAATACTCATCCATGACACTTTCCCATTGTTCCCATTTTGCTTCGGAATCCGGAGCGGGGAAACGGCTCGGAGTGGCAGCCTCTTTGGTATGGATATGGGCATCAACGATAAACGGTGCGATCGCAGGGATGGTCACTTCCGGGACATTGACGACCGGCAGTCCGAGCAGACGGCGGAAGTTGTTACCGGCGATGTCGCATTTGGTTTCCCAGTCAAAGTGACCGAGGACGACCGGCCCCTGTGCCTGACCGGGATCGAGGAAAGGAGCCATGGATCCGTAGAGCAGTTTTTTGCCTGCTCCGGCGGCGATGAGCCGTTCCAGACCGTGGGTACTGCAGAAGTTGCCGTTGGCGAGGTAAATATTCGGATATTTGACCAGCAGTTCTTCAATGGCGACATAGTGGTAGAGCAGTTTGCGCTCTCCGGACGCGATGATGAAGATCTTCTCCGGTTCCGCTTCGGCGAATGCCGCCATCTCTTCAAAGGTGTGTTCCGTTTGGATGAGCAGTTTGAACTTCTCATTGCCGCTCAAATCGACATAATCGGTCGGCGGTACTGCCGGGGCACCGGCAAAGGGAACAGGGAGGGTGGAAACATAGCAGTCCAGCCACGGCAAGGCGGCATGGACTGCATTGTACGACGCAATAAGGGTCTTGAGTTCTTGCATTTTCTTTGTTTTGATTTTTGTTTTATTAAATTCCGCTTACCGTCAAGGTACTCTTGCTGGTATAGAAATATTTTTTCCGTTCTTTGTCGGTCAAAGTGTGGATATAATTGTCACTGGTCACATGTCCGTCGACCCAGGTGATATTGGCATTGTCACCGTGACGGGCGGTGATCCAGCCGTTGGAAGTATCACAGTAGGAGAACGGAACCAATTTGCTGCCGGTAGCACACATATAGGCTTCAGTGATCATAACTTTAGCTGAAGGATTATCGATCTTTCCGGGTCTGACCGGTTTCAGATTGCTCATAGAAGAACTGGAGGACAAAATCTGATCTCCGGCACCGGCATCATGGGTGACACCATAAGCATTGATCCCGTAATGCAGATAACTTTTCGTCCAAGATGCAGTTTTCATTGTGGGATCTTTCGCCCAGTTCTGATCGTGACGGTAGCTGCCCGGATTAGGGATGCTGGTCACATCAAGAGAGGGGCAGATATATACCTGATAATCATTCATATAACCATTTGACCCCAGCTGATAAGCCCAGTTTGCCCAATCCGGGTTATTGGCAAATGACGGAGGGTAGAAAGTTGCATCATCGGCATATTGAGCAACTGCGGTACCGAGCTGTTTCAGATTGTTGACACAACTGGCAGTTCTGCCGCGCTCACGGGCAGAGTTGAGAGCCGGGAGCAGGATCGCCGCCAGAATGGCGATAATGGCGATGACGACGAGGAGTTCGATCAAAGTGAACCGCATGCGGTTCACTCTCTGGGTAGAGAGTGAATAAAACATTCTTCAGTTTTCCTTTCATTAATATGGTTGAAGAAATCAATGCTCTTTTTCAGACACATGCCTATATTATACACAAAGGAGGCTCAAATGTCAAGAGCTTGAACAAAAAAAACACAAAAACTTATTTTTTTGTGATAAAAAATCAGGTGTGTCTGACAATTCGGCAGCGGATTTTTTTGTTTTGTGTTTTTCCCCCTCTTGAAATTTTTGGAAAAGTGGTTATATTCTTCAGCTTCAGAAAGGAAATATCTGTATGAAGTTTGCCGAACCATTGATGCTGCTCTACGGAGCATGCGCGTTGATCATCGCCGCACTTTGTTTCATTCTGACGGAAAAACGTAAAAGCCGTCTGCGTAAAAAACTGCTGGGTCCTGCCGCAGATGATCCGCGGTTCGTTTCGCTTTCAAAACCCAAACGGGTATTCCGGCTGATTCTGATCCTGCTTGCTCTTATCCTGATCACCCTCGCATCCGCCCGCCCGTATATCCGTTATCAGGAGATGGCATCCGGGGATCTTTCGCGGGATGTAATGGTGATTTTTGACGTTTCCAAAAGCATGCGTGCCGCCGATCTGCCTCCATCGCGTATGGAGCAGGCAAAATATCTGCTGCGGCAGGTCATCAAAGCCTTTCCCGAAGACCGTTTCGGACTCATCCCCTTTGCCGGTAAAGCCTTTGTCAGTTGTCCGCTTACCCGTGATCATCATACCTTGCAGCAGTGCATCGATCAATTGGATTACGACAGTGTTCCTGTCGGCGGAACCAATCTGGAACAGGCACTGCTGGCGGCAGATAAAAGTTTTGCCGCTTCCGCAGGAGAACAGCGGGTGATCCTGCTTCTGACCGACGGTGATGAATTGACCGGTAATACTGCAAAAGCTCTGAAACAGCTTGAGGAACAGCACATCCCGCTGATCGCAGTAGGCTTCGGTTCTCCGGATGCCGCCGCTCCGGTTCCGGATGAAGAGGGCAAAATCATGCGTGACAGCAGCGGTGAAGCAGTCGGCAGCAAACTCAACGAAGCTTTGCTGAACAGGATCGCCCTTGCCACCGGCGGCAGATATTTCCGCAGCACGGTGGGCGATACCGGTTTTTCCGCAGTGAAAACCGCGATCACCGACCTTGCCAGTCCCCGGTTTTCAGAATCGGAAAAACGTGCCGTGCCGGATGATCTTTTCGGTTATTTTGTCATTGCTGCATTGATCGTGCTGGCACTTGCCGCCGGGATATCGTCAAGAAAGAAAGTTAAAGTCGTGCTTTTCGTACTTCTGCCGCTGATGCTTACCGCCGCAGAAGATAACGGGAAAAATGTTCCGGCAAGTGATCCGGCAGCCCTCTATCAACAGGCGTTGGAAATGCAGAAAAACGGCAGCGGTGATGCCGCCGCGATCTACGAAAAACTTGCCGCTTCGGCAGATGCTCCTGAATTGATCCGTTCCCGTGCCATGCAGAATCTGGCGGTCATCCGTCACCGTTCCGCCCGGGAAATCGTGGAAAAAAGCCGTCAGCAGCTGCAGGCTCAGCAGCTTGATGAGGCGATCAAAACTCTGACCGGTTCTCAGGGACTTTTCTCCTTGAGCAAAGAGTTGTATGCCGGTTCACTTAATACTGCCGATCAGAGTGCTGACTCCGGACGCATAAGCAATTACAACCATCTGCTGCGCGATGATCTTGCCGCAAAAGAACTTTTGAAAAAACTTCAGGAATTGAAAGCTCAACAACAGAAAACCCGGGAACAGACTCAACAGGCACAGCAGCAGAATCAACAGCAGAACCAACAGCAGAACCAACAGCAATCGCAGGGTGATAAAGAACAACAGAACCAGCCGCAGAGTGACAAAGCACAGCAGCAGGCTCAGCAGCCGCAGGGTGATAAAGAACAACAGAATCAGCAGCCGCAGGATGGTTCCGGAAAAGAGCAGGAACAGCGAAATCAGGCATCTCAACAGAGTAAAGCCGCTGCAGACTCCGCCGAAAAACTCTCTCAACAGGCAAAGGAACTCGGTCAGGATAAACTTGCCGACCAGGCGCAGTCCGCCGCTGATGACTTGAAAGAGGCGGAAAAACTCCAGCAGCAGGGCAACTATCGTGATGCCGCAGAGAAACTGGAGCAGGCAAAGGAAAAACTCGGCAAACCGGAAGATAAGTCCGACGGAAAATCCGGCGGGAATAAAGATGCTCAAAATGCCGGTTCCGGAAATTCCGGTGAGGAAAAAGCTCCTGGTGCCGGGGAAGTTCAGGAAGACAATTCGGAAAAAGAGGCTCAAAACGCCGCCGGAAAAAAACTGGAACTGCTCGATGATGAAGCCGGACAGCTGCGTGATGCCATCCGCCGTCAACAGCAGCTCCGCCGCCGGCGGGTAAATAAGGATTGGTGATGAAAATGAAAAAATTATACTTGCCGATGCTCCTTTGCGGGTATATGTGTACACTGTTCGCTGCGGCACCACAGCTTGCCGTACGGCCATCGCGTCCGGTTTCCGGGGAACTGTTTACTTTTGAAATAATTCTGGACAGCGACGAGAAATTCTCTCTGAAACTCCCTGAATTGCCCGACGGATTACGGGTGTCAAAGAATATTTCCTCTTCCTCATTCAACACCACCGTTATCAATGGCAAACGTACCGCGACAGCCGTTTACGGGGTCGCCGCCATGGCTGATAAACCGGGTAAATACACCATCGCACCGTTTACTTTGGATATCAACGGTAAAAAAGTTCAGACCAACAAACTGGAAATCACCGTCAGAGATGCCGCCCAATTGCCCGCCGGAGAGAAGTTTTCCGCAAAGTTGACCCTCACTCCCCAACGGCGTGTCTATGTCGGTGAAGTTGTGCGTGCCGATGTGGAACTTTTTCTCCCGGGGGCATGGCAGCTGCTCGCCATGCCGGAATTCAAGGTTTCCGGTTTCGGTGATCCGCTCTATCTGGAGATCGGTAAAAAAGGGGAAACTTTTGTCATCACCGATGAACCCATGCGGTATAACGGCGGAACGGCAGTGAATTTTACTGCGATGTTTCAAGTGCAGAAAAGCGGTACATTCACTCCGCTCTGTCAGCTTGAAATGCGTACCGGACGGCGGACAAATGATTTCTTTTCCCCCATTCGTGAGCAGATGCGCCGGGTGACGGCAGAAAGTTCTGCAAAATTGACCGTTATCCCATTGCCTCCGGCTCCGGAAAACTGTATAAACACCGGACTTATCGGCAATTGGCAGATTTCGGCAAAATTCAGCAAAGAGGAACTTAAAACCGGTGATCTGGGTGAATTGATCCTGAATTTTACCGGTTCCGCTCCGGTTCCGGCATTCCATGCGCCGCAGCTGGATATCCCGGGAACGCGTGTTTATCCTGCCGAGGTGACCAAAAGCCGTGACCTGCAGACGTTTACCGTGAAATATCCCTTTGTCGCAGTAAAAAGCGGTAAAGTGACACTGCCGCTGGCTCTGGCGTATTTTGACGTGCAGAGCGGTAAATACACTCTCTTCCGCCGCGAACTGCATTTCACCGCTCTGCCCGGGATCGCGGATGTCAGCAGTGAGGAGAAAAGTTCCGCAAATATCACTGCGGAAAACAACGGTGGAAAAAAGAGTGACGTCAATGCTGAACTTCTGACTTTTACCTTGCTTCCACCCGGAAAAACACTCCGTTTGCCGTTGATAAAAAATGTTTTGCCGTGGATCGCCGGTTTACTGCTCTGCGGAGTTGTTTCAATAATTTTGTCTGTCGGCAGAGTGCGGCGCAATACCGGTAAAAAGCCGAACCGCCGTCAAATGGCACAGTTGATAAAAGCGGTCAAACGTCACGGTGCTGCAGCGTTGCAGGGTTCCGGCAGGGAAATTATCGCAGCTGCTATGGAGCTTGCTCCCGGGGCAACCTTTGAGGAGATCGCGGAAAAAGTTGATGACCCGGAAATCGCGGAACTTTTGCGGCAATTGGCGGCAAGCGGTTTTGCTCCCGGAAAAACTGAACTGCAGTTGACGGATGGAAAATTGGCTGAACTCACCGGTTTTTTGAAGAAACTGTCACTGTTTGCGGTTTTGTTTTTCGCACTCATCTTCCCCGGAAAACTTTCCGCAGATTATCAGACGGCGGCAGATGCTTTCGATCAGGGGCGTTTCCGGGAAGCAGCAGCAAACTTTTCCGAATTGACCGCTTCTGAAAATTCCGTGGATCCGGCTTTGCTTTATGACCTTGGCTGTGCCTGGTTTATGCTCGGTGATCTGCCGCAGGCTCATTTGTTTTTCACCCGGGCGCATCTGCTTGAACCGTGGAACAGTGTTTACCGTCAGGCTATGGAACGGTCAAAGGAGAAATTGACTCTGCCCGGAGAAGAGAAAACTTTTTCACGCGGATTACAGCACCTGATGTTTCTGCGTCCGGATAACATGATCGTGATCGCGGCGGCGATCTTCGCCGCTGCCGGTGTATTCTGGCTGTGGCGCAGACGGATGGCTGCCGGTTTATTCATCACAATACAGACACTTATGGTACTGTTGATGGTGATCTTCCTGACCGGTGCGGCATATCTGCATACGACAGTGTATTCTTTTGAACGGGCAATGGTGACGGCGGCACCGGCTCCTTTGCGGGCGGTTCCGGCAGAATCTGCGGAAACTCCGGTGTCATTGCCCGGCGGCAGTGAAGTGATCATCACCGGCGAAAACGGCGGTTTCTGGCAGATCCGCACTGCCGGAGCAAGCGGTTGGATAAGTAAAAAAGATGCCGTCCGCATCTTTCCGTATAAAATATGGTGACAAACTTTTACGTTATAAGTTTGTGATAAATCAACAATTCAGCTGTGAAAGGAAAAAACATTATGAAAAAATTACTGCTGATCTTCGCTGTACTGTTCGGTGCCGGTATCCTCCATGCCGCAGCTCCGAAAGGGTGGACCACTGATATTGAAGCTGCGTTGAAAACTGCCGGAAGTGAAAAGAAAAATGTGCTGCTGCTCTTTACCGGTTCCGATTGGTGCCGCTACTGTGTCCGGTTGAAAAACGACGTGCTGGACAAGGATGATTTTCAGAAACTGTGCAATGAAAATTTTGTACCGGTCTACTTTGACTTTCCCTCCAACTCCAGTGTTTCTGCCGGACAGATGCAGATACAGAAAATGTGGCAGAGAAAGTTCGGTGTCAGAGGTTATCCGACTGTGGTCATCCTCAAACCGGACGGCAGCCGGATCGGAACGATCGGCGGTTACCGCCCGCTTGAAGCGTATCTGAACGCACTGAGGCAGTATCTGCCGCAAAAGTAACGCGGCCGATACGGGGTGTGGGGAAATGCGGAAGTTGATATTCTTATCACTGTTGATGGCATATCTGCCTTTTGCCGTTATCGCCGGTGTCCCGCGCAGCTGGGAAGATGATCCGGAAGCGGTATTCAAAAGAGCAAAACGTGAAAAAAAAGATATGCTCATACTTTTTACCGGTACCAAATGGAACAATATATGTAAGATCTTTGACCGCGAAGTGGTGGATAACAGATATTTCCGGGAATTGGCAGAGAAAAACTTTATTGTTCTTTATTTTGATTTCGGACTTGATGCAAAGGTTTCGGCAAAAGATGCCTATATCAGAAACAAGTGCAAAGAGTATTACAATGTAACTGTCTTTCCAACTGTACTGGTGACCGATCCGAATGGAAAAACACGCACCGTATTCCGCAGTTACCGTTCCGGTTCCGCCGGAGAGTTCCTGTCTGAACTGGCGAAGTATTGCAAATATAAATCGGATAAATTTATGCGTAAATTCGGTGATAATAATAAAAAACGGAGGGGACAATGAGATTTTTGATCGTTATTTTCTGCCTGTTTACGGTGTCTGTCCGGCAGCTTTCTGCCGCGCCGCAAATGGTTTGTGATGAAGAGACCGGAATCTGTAAGCTGGTGGATGCGGATGACGTTCCTGCCGGTGAGGAGATCACCGGTGAAACAACAGAGTATCCAGTGCTGGTGCGGAAACTGGTCGGCTATACCGGAGTGCCGGAGTTCCTCGCCTTTCTCAAAGGAGAAGATGCTCCGGCTGCCGGAAAGGCTTTCTGGGTGATGATATTGATCGCTCTTGCCGGTGGATTGGCTCTTAATCTGACCCCGTGTGTTTTGCCGATGCTGCCGGTAAATCTGGCGATCATCGGTGCATCAGGCGGCTCGCAGGGATTCCGGCGCGGATTGCTTTACGGTATCGGCATGGCTGCAGTTTACGGCATTCTCGGAGTTCTGGCGGCATTTGCCGGTGTCGGTTTCGGTTCCCTTAACAGTTCTCCGGTATTCAATTTTGTCATTGCGCTGATATACCTTCTGCTCTCTCTCGGCATGGCGGGGGTTTTTACGCTTGACCCGGCATCGAAATTTCATATCTCTCCGGGAAAACTCAAAGTTTCCATGGATTTGACTGCGCTGCTCATGGGCGGAGTTTCGGCTTTGCTCGCCGGTGCCTGTGTCGCCCCGGTGGTCATCAGCGTGCTGCTCTTTGCCGCCGGTACCGGATGGTATGGCTGTTTTGTCCCCTTCGCTCTGGGTATCGGTATGGCTTTGCCGTGGCCATTTGCCGGAGCCGGATTGGCAGTATTGCCCAAACCGGGCAGATTTATGGTGATAATAAAATACCTCTTCGCAGTGATCATATTCGGTGCCGCTGTCTATTACACTGTATTGGGAATAAAACTTCTGCCGGATGACGGTGTCCCGGCGGCTGTCGACGGTTTTGAGGCGTTTGAAGCGGCTCAAATCGAATCAGAGGAAACCGGCAAACCGATTCTGGTCAAGTTCACTGCGTCATGGTGCAAAAATTGTCACGCTATGGAAAAGACCACGCTCAAAGATCCGGAAACGGCAAAGTTTATCAAAGACAACTTCATCATGGTAACATTTCCCGCCGAAGATCCCGGTGAACCGGAAACCGCAGCTCTGCTCAAGCATTACGGTATTCCCGGCTTTCCCGCTTTCATCATCGTTAAATGATCGTTACATCTCGCTGATCTTGCGGACGACGATACCAACCCAGGCGACATCCTGAAGTTCAAATGGTATGATTTTGCCTTCGGGATTGTCACTGGTCAGAAGCAGCTGGGAACCGTTTTGCTTGCGAAGACGTTTGCAGACCACTTTTTCCGGGATGCAGCTCTGTTCATTGAAACGCACAACGACCACTTTGTTGTCCGGAATGGCATCGAAGTTCTCCGCCGGTTCCACCAGTACGATATCGTCATCAAGTATGCGCGGTTCCATGGATATGCCGTGGACACGGAACGCTTTGGTATCCCGGCGCGAAGATGCCGGAACCGGTACTGTCGGGGTGGTTTCCGGATCCCAGCGGCGCATGATCACGGTGTCGGATTCCAGATTTTCCAGATGACTGGCAGCATTCGCCCACTCCACAACCGGAACCGGACGCACCAGCATCGCACCGTCGCGGTAGATCCCGCGCGGAGCAAGCAGTTCCATTTCACCCGGACGCAGCGGAGCGGTGGATGGATCACAATTCAGCGCATCAAATACGGCTGACAATACATCCGGAAACCAGTTCAGTTCCCCGTCAAACAGCCGCTTCAAGCTGTTCCCGGAATCATAACCGATGGCACGGCGGAGCTGTTCAGTGTTTTCCATGCCGCATTTTTCCATTGCAGATATGATAAAACTGCGCAGTTCCGGGGTATTGGTGATGGTGCCGGAAACTGCCGGAGGAACGGGCAGATCCAGAAATGGCACAAGTCTTTCCCAGCACTCATCGGTGATGGAGCGGACTTTGCCGCTCAAGTAACGCGAAATATTGGATGCGCTGACTTGCGATCTGGCGGCAAGTTCTTTGGCACCTCCGGCTGTTTCCACTGCCTGACGCAGCGAGTGCAGAATATGGTCATTTATCCTCATAGTGTCATGTCCCTTTCATTTTCCCGGATGAAATGGAGAAATTATCGTTACACTGATTAATATACATGCCAATTGCGTGCATGCAAGCAATTTTTTGAAAAAAAGTTAAAAATATGGGTTGAAAAATTGCATCCATGCAATTATATTGATTTTTGACGGCTGCAAAAGAGGAGCGGCTGACTTTTTTGCCCGGAACGATTGCACGCGTGCAATTAATGATTATGAACACATTACAGGAGATTGAAAAAGCAATGGATATTCTTGCAGGTAAGATCAATGATCCGCTGATCGCCCCTTGCGGAAAAGTGTATTCGGCATCCGGTTTGATGCGTTTGCTGAATGAAATGTTCGCAAATCATGTTGACAATAGAGCGTATATATGCAGGGGTATGAAACGCAGGAGGGTCGACAATGACAGCAGAAACAATGGAGGAAAAAGAAAATAAACTTCTGGCACTGGTAGAGGAGGCTCTGCTCCGCCGCGCCACCGGTTATGAGGATGCGGCGGGCAAGATCGTTCCCCCGGATGTGCGGGCGGCGATGTACTGGTTGGAAAACCGCTGCCCGGAACGTTGGAAAAAACGCCGGGACAGCGAAAATGACGAACGCAGTACGGAAATGTTTACCGTTACGGAAAATTTACTTTGACAGGATTTAAAATTATGAACAACTACATCTTTTACCGCAAAAATCCCCAGTATACCGCCAATGAACGCCGCTGGCGGCGGTCGGCAGAGGCGTATTCCGGCGGCAGGGAATACATCGAACAGGCGTTGATCCGCCATGTTTCCGAGATCGATATGGAGTTCGCCGAACGTAAACGCCGGGCATATTACTTCAACTACCCGCGGGCGATCGCACGGCGGATCACCCAGTACGCTCTGAGCATTGAACCGGTGCGCCGTCATGTCGATGCTGAACTGGTGGATGATTGGAGCAGAACCGGTCTGCGTACCAATGACGTGATGCGTCAGGTATCCACTTTGCTCAATGTTTACGGCAGAGCGTGGCTGCTGGTCGAAATGCCGTTTTTTCAGGGACAGCCGACTTTGCTTGAGGCAAAAAAAGAGCGTCTCCGTCCGTATGTCCGGGCACTGTCGCCATTACAGGTGGTTGACTGGGCATACGGCAGTGACGGTAAACTTGTCTGGGCCCTTATCGCTGAAGAGGAGTACGTCAATCACGATCCTTTTTCTCCGCCGGTACGTTTGCGCCGCCGCCGCCTTTACGACCGCAACTGCTGGCGGGTGTTTGAAAACAGTTCCGGTTCAGTTATGGAGATCGCTTCCGGAGTGAATCCCACCGGCTGTGTGCCGCTGATCCCGATCACCGAACCTGACGGTTTCGGTCTGGCGGCCAACCACTGGTTTGAAGATGTCGTGCGCATCAGCGAAGCGATACTCAACAATGAATCCGAAGCTCAGATGAATACGGTCAAGCAGATGTTCGGTATGCTGGTCGTTTCCGACAGTTTCGCCAGATGCGCGAAGAAACTTGCGGTCAGCGAGGGCAAGGAGGATAACTTCGCCGCTACCGTGGCGCGCAGTGCCGCAATCATTGAATCGGTGGAGGAAAAAGGCATCAGCCGCTACATCAGTCCCTCCGGAGTGGCTACTGACACCATCCGCGAAGAGAACCGTTATCTTAAACAGGAACTCTACGACGTGGTCGGTCTGGCGGTTCAGGGTAACTCCAAAGAGGCACAGAGTTCTGAATCCAAAGCGTGGGATTTCCAGAACGTTTCCCAGTTCCTCTGCGCCCGCGCTGAACTGCTGGAGCAGGCGGAGCTGGATGCATGGAAACTTATGCGCCGCTACGATCTGGATCTGAATGTACCTGATGTCCATTACAACCGCAGGTTTGCGGTCAACGATCTGGCTTCGGGGATCGCCGGACTGCTGCAGCTTTCCGGAATAGCTGCCGGTAATGCATACAAACGCGCCGTCGGCAGAACCGCTGTGGAATTGCTCGATGCCATCGGGCATGTCGGAATAAAAGAAAAAGAAACTATTATCAACGAAATAGATCAGGAGTGAAAAATTATGCCAACTGATATTGATATTGCCTGCGGTACAGAAACTGTTGCCGCCGCCGCAGCAGAGGTTCCGGTTCCGGAAAATGACGGAAAAGAACGTCTGGCTGAATTGGAAGAGGAGTGTGCCAGACTGCGCCGGCAGTGCGAGGCTCTGCAGAAAAAGAGTCTGTTGGAAAAGGTTTGCTATGAGAGCGGCTGTACCGATGCTGAATATCTGGAGTTCTGTGCCGCCCGTCAGGGAGTACCTTTGAACGATCCTGAAAAACTGCGGCAGTTCACCCGGGAACTCGCCGCCGCTGCCCCGGGGTGTTTCAATGCCAGGATCACCCCGGGCAGCAGTGCAGGGAACACTTCTGAGCCGGCTTCCCATGCCGGGAATCGCAGGGAAGCCCTTAACGGAGACCGTATCGCGCTGATCGCGTTGTCTATCGACAATGCTCCCGATGCTGTCTGCCGATAACATATAACAAACTATGCTGTACTCTCTGCAAAGGGCAGATGATCCAGCGCAAAAAACAAAATCTGAAAGGAAAAATACACCATGCTTTACAACTACACTTTCGCCAACCGCAAACGCGATCTTTCCGATGTGATGGCAACTGTTATCAAGGATGAACCACGTTTTATCTCCAACTTCCGCACCGCTCCGGATGCCGTCAGTGCCAAACATGAGTATCTGGAAGATCAGCTCACCGGCAGAGGCATCACCGCCCAGGCGATCACCAACGGTAAACTGACCCTTTCCGCCGCTGATGCTGCCAAACTCAAAACCGGTACACTGGTTGCTCTCAAGGATGATCCGGCACTGTTCCGGGTCAAAACGGTTTCCGGTACGCAGGCAGAAGTGGAACTGGCGGCAAATAACGGTTCAGCTTTGAGTGCAGTAACTTCTCTGCCCGCCGACGGCGGTGTTTTCATCATCGTTTCCACCCCCATGAATGAGGGTACTTCCAACGGTGACGGTGAGGAGAACTACCATCTTGCCAACGTTCAGTGGAACGCCACGCAGATCTTCCGCAAAGAGATCGTGCTTTCCGGTACGGCTCTTGCCGTCAATCTCTACGGCAATGCTGACAACCAGCTCAACCGGCAGACAGCTTTCGCTCTGGCGGATCTGGCGCGCGATCTCAACCGCGTGGCACTTTTCGGCAGACGTGTGGAAGCCGGAGTCAATACCCGCGGCGAAGCCGGCGGTCTGTACTTCTTCGGGACGCAGTCCGGAGTTCCGGTCATCGACGCTGCCAAAAGCAGACTGGACAGCTTTCTCATCAATGATGCTGCCCAGAATATTCTCGGTGAAGGCGGTGATCCCATGCAGATCCTCTGTTCCCCCGGTCAGGCGCGGGTCATTTCCAATGAGTATCGTGACCGTATCCAGATCCTGCGTTCCGATGACCGCAGAGGTGCTTATGTCGCAGTCATCGTCAATGAGATCAACGGCAGGGGCATGACCATTATGGCTGACCCGGATATGCCGGATAATGATGCCTGGGTACTGGATACCGGCTGCTTCGCGCTCGCCAGTCTTTCCGGCAGAGCGATCACCGACATGGATGCCACCCCCGGCGGCTTTGACGGTATCCGGCGCGTGGCGATCGGTGAATTGACCTTTGAGTTCAAAAACGTCGCCCAGCGTTGCTGCCGGATCAAAAATCTGCTCGGCAGTTCCGAAGCGATCGCGGCATTGCGTACCGCATAAGCTGTAATACGCATTACAGCAGCCCTCCCTGCTGAAAACGGCAGGGAGGTGCAGTTTTCTGAAACATAACACCGAAAGGAGGTACCGGATTATGCAGTTGGAAACTATAGATGATTTTTTTCAGGATCATCCTTTGAAAGAACGGTATTTCGCCTGCAGTGAAGCTGAACGTGCCGGAACTGCTGCCGTCGCTGAACGGGATATTCTTGCTGCGACGGCTCACTGTAAAATTGAAAGTGAATCAGATAAAGCGTTTCTGCTTGCCGCAATCGCGGAACAGACTGTTTTTCTCATGCTCAACCCGGAGTATCTGACCGGCTGTTACACCCGGACGTCATCGTTGTCATCCGGCGGAGGAACCAGACGTTTCAGTGATACGGCTTCTCCGCTCGGGCAGCGGGCGGCAGCCTTGATCGCCCCTTTGCTGGCAGCGGCAGAACGTGCGGAAAAAATCTCCGCAAACTCCGGAAATACCGGCAATTCGGGCAACAACAGCAACTCCGGAAATGCCGGCGATGGCAGCACCGGAACCGGCGGTGACACCGGGGGCGGGGAAGCTGTTGCTCCGGAAGATGACGGAGATGATAAAGAAAATGAGTTTATCGGAATACTGCGCATTTCGCGTGGTTGAGAAAAAAAGGATCATGCTTTATGGACAATATTGATTGTTATGGACATTATACAGCCGGAAAGCCGGAGTGTGCCGCTTGTGAATATCTGCACTCCTGCCGTTACTACACCGGAAGTGTTTCACACGGTGAGAAGTGCAGTCGTGATGTGAGTTTTGAACAGGTGTCGGAATTTCTGCCGGATGATTCTGCAACCCATGATATCTCCAAAACGCGTCGCGGACGGGATAAGATCAT
Organism: Lentisphaerota bacterium; assembly: GCA_015061525.1. Classification (GTDB taxonomy): domain Bacteria; phylum Verrucomicrobiota; class Lentisphaeria; order Victivallales; family Victivallaceae; genus UBA1784. Next base: position 6,943 of record SUWK01000024.1, on the reverse strand, counting down.
CCGGGATCTGGCTGCGTTTCTCCGCTATCTGCTCGGTCTTGATGACTATACCATCGGTATGATCAGGGAGGTCGTTCTCGCCTCAGCAGCCGGTGAACCGATGACCGTTACCAAGTTGAGCAAACTGCGTAATTGTTCGCGTCAGGCGATGCACCGGAAACTGCTGGAAACCGTTTCCCGCCACCGTGAACTGGCAGCACTCTTTCTCGGAGTCCTGCCCAAACTCAGCGGCAGCCGGAAAAATTTCATGTTCCGTTCGCTGTACAATCCGGCATAACAGGCGGAGGGAGTGTGATGTTTTCCTACACTTCCGCTCAGCAGCAGGCGATGGAACTGCTGACATCTCCGGCTCACCATGTGATGCTTTTCGGCGGTTCACGATCCGGAAAAAGTTTCGTTCTGTGCTGTGCGCTGGCGATCCGTGCGCTGCGGGTTCCCGGAAGCCGTCACGCTGTCATCCGGCGGTACTGTGCCAGTGCGCGCAGTACCATCGGAATGGATACCATGCCCAAAGTTTTGCGCTGCCGCTTCGGCAGAAAGCTCCGATGGCACTTCAACAAGGCGGAAAACTTTTTTCATTTTGACAACGGTTCAGAGATCTGGCTTATCGGACTGGATGACGGTGAACGTGCCGATAAGATCCTCGGCAAAGAGTTTGCCACGATCTACTTCAATGAGTGTTCCGAGTTGGAATATTCCAGTGTGCAGACCGCATTGACCCGGCTGGCGCAGAATGTTCCCCCGTTGACCAACCGGGTTTATTATGACTGCAATCCGCCGGGCAGAAACCATTGGTGCTACCGCGTATTCATGGAAAAGTGTGATCCGGTGACCAGGGAAAAGTTTCCCAATCCGCAGGATTATGCCGCCATGCAGATGAATCCGGCGGATAACCGTATCAATCTGCCGGATAATTATATTGAGAACACCCTTGCCAATCTCCCTGAACGTCAGCGCAGACGTTTCATGCTTGGTGAGTGGAGCGATGATGTTGACGGCGCATTGTGGAAACGCGATATGATCGATTCCGCCCGGGTGACGGAAGTTCCGCCTTTGAGCCGGGTGGTTATCGGGGTCGATCCGGCCGTGACCGGTGGAAAAGAGAGCGATTGTACGGGGATCATCGCTGCCGGGATGGATTACCGGGGGGAATTTTATGTGCTTGCTGATGAAAGTATGCAAAGTTCTCCGCTGCTCTGGGTGCGCAAGGCACTGGTTCTGGCAAAAAAGTTTCATGCCGACTGTATCGTTGTCGAAGTCAATAACGGCGGCGATCTGCTCGGGACACTTTTTTCAGGAGAAGATGACTCTGTTCCGATCCGTCAGGTACGGGCGTTCAAAGACAAGTTTTCCCGCGCTGAACCGGTGGCGGCGTTTTATGAAAAAGGCATCGTTCACCACGCGGGAAACTTTATTGAATTGGAAGAACAGATGTGTTCATTCAAATCTGCCTGCCGTACCGCTTCACCTGACCGGATGGATGCTCTGGTTTGGGCGGTAAGTGAACTTGCCGGGGAAAAACGGGCGGAAAGGTTCATCCTGGTGTGAAATTATTCACTAAGCGACAGTTTGTACTGCCGGTAGATGCCCTGCATTAATCCCAATGTGGTCATTGAAGTCAGGATGAATGAGCCGCCGTAGCTTACCAGCGGCAGCGGCAGTCCGGTTACCGGTGCGATCCCGATACTCATGCCGATGTTGATGAATATGTGGCAGAATATCAGAGTCGCTATACCGCAGGCTATGTACCTGCCGTAGCCGGATACCAGAAAAGCTGTCCGCAGAATAGTATACAGCAAAAGCGCGTAGAGCGTAAGCAGGACAGTCACGCCCCAGAATCCGGTTTCTTCTGCGATCACTGAAAATATGAAGTCGTTATTGGAAACTGTATGGGGCAGGAATCCAAGTTCGTTCTGTGTACCTTTCCCGATCCCGGTTCCGGTGGCACCGCCGGCACCGACTGCGAGTTTTGCCTGAAAGGCATTATGTCCCCGGTTGCCGCGGTCGGAACCGGGATTGAGGAAAACTTTGATCCGGTCACGCTGATAGTTGCGCAGCAGGATGGGATCTTCGCGGAAACTGTCGATAAGGATGAACGCTGTCCCGGCTGTGATCGCCAGTATTCCCAATAAAACATACCGCCACTTGATACCATAGGCAAAGAGCATGGCTCCGGATATCGGCAGCAGCACGAGCGCACTGCCCAGGTCAGGTTCGATCGCTATAAGCAGAAACGGTATGCCTACAACCACCCCGGCGGAAATTATGCCGTAAAATTTGTTTTTCACCAGAAACGGTATGGTGAAAAGCTCCGCCAGCATTCCGATAACCATCAGTTTGGCAGGTTCCGACGGCTGGAGCCGGAAACCGGAAATATTCAGCCACCGGGTCGCTCCGAAGACTTTCACTCCGAAAAACAGTACTGCAGCAAGCAGTACCAACGACACCAGATAACCGCCGGTCATCACCATCCGGCAGATCGGGGAACGGTAGTCCAGCATGACAATAAAGGTATACACTCCGGCACCGGTGACGATCCAAATGAGCTGTTTGGAGAAAAAACTCCTGCTCTCTTCTGTGTCGATCTGGACACCGGTGGAGTGGATGAAGAGCAAACCGGCTCCCAGCAGCAACACCATCACTGCGATCTGCAGATAGTCAAGAGTGCGCAGAACGCTTAAAATCGGCAGCTGCCGGGACGTTTCCTGCATGACTTACTCCGCGTCAGCGGCAAAAGTCTGGTCGCGCCGGGGACCGACGGAGATGATCGCCACTTCAGAATCGACCAGTTCCGCCATGCGGGCAAGATATTTACGGGCGTTTTCCGGCAGATCAGCGGCCTTGCGTGCTTCGCTGGTGCTGCTTTTCCAACCCGGGAGATATTCGTAGACCGGTTCGGCCGCTTCCAGTTCAGCCACGGAAGCAGGGAACTCGGTGGTCAGTACGCCGTTGACCTTATACGCCACGCAGATGGCAATCTCATCCAGATCATCAAGACAGTCAAGTTTGGTGACGGCAAGTTTGTTGATGCCGTTGACCATGCAGGCGTAACGCGAAGCGACTGCATCAAACCATCCGCAGCGGCGGGGACGGCCGGTGGTGGCACCGTATTCGCGGCCGATCTGACGGAGTTTTTCACCGGTAGCATCGAACAATTCGGTGGGGAACGGACCTTCACCGACACGGGTGGTATAAGCTTTGATCACGCCCCAGACATCGCGGATGCTCTGCGGAGGAACACCGCCGCCGGTACATGCACCGCCGCTGGTGGTGTTGCTGCTGGTTACAAAAGGATAAGTACCGTGGTCGATATCCAGCAACGCACCCTGCGCACCTTCAAACAGCACGTTTTTTCCCTCTTTGACTGCGCGGTTGACAGTGTAGACGGTATCGCAGACCATGGGGGCAAGACGTTTGGCAGCTTCCAGAACTTTGGCAAGCTCTTTTTCCACATCCAGTTCAGCTACTCCGTAATCGGCGAAGATCTTGTTGTAACGGGCACACTCAACGCGGAACTGTTCGGCAAGTTTTTCCGGGAACTTCAGGTCGATCGCCCGGATACCGGTACGGCGCATCTTATCCATGTACGCAGGACCGATGCCTCTGCCGGTGGTACCGATTTTCTGTTTGGCTTTGCTTTCGCTCAAAGTATCGGCAACACGGTGGTAGATGAAGATCATCTGGGCACGGTTGCTCAACTGGACGTTGTCAGTGGAAAAACCTTTTTCCTCGATACCGCGCAGTTCCTCATCCAGTGCGATGGGGTCAACGACCAGACCGTTGCCGATGACGCAGGTCACTTCCGGACGGAAAATGCCGGAGGGCACGAGGTGCAGCACATAACGTTTGTCACCGATCTCCACCGTATGTCCGGCGTTGTTGCCGCCCTGAAAACGCACAACCATATCAACATCGCGGGTAAGGACGTCGATCAGTTTACCTTTACCCTCATCACCCCATTGGGTTCCAACCAGAATATCTACCGGCATGATAAAAACTCCTGTATTTGCTCCCGGAGAAGCAGTTTTGTTGTTCAAAATAAACACTTAAACCATAAAATAGCATCAAAGCGGGAGTTTTTCAAATGATTCCGGAGTATTTTTGATGAAAACACCGGAATATCTGCCGAAAAGGTTCTGTCCGCAGGACGGGAGGGCGGAGGATTTGTTTTACGTCTTGAAATATTTCTGAAAAAAATCGACAATACAGTTTGTAAATCTCAAAAATGATGATATTTTAACTCCAGCCACCATAAAAATCTCTTTCAGAAAACGATAAACAAGGAGTGTAAATCATGGCTAATGAACTTGATGAAATGACCGGTCCGGTAAATGCAGAAGGCAGAGATGTCAACGTTATTGAAAAACAGCTGCCGGTCAAAGTGGGTGTCGGATCACAGATTTTTGAGATCGCGTTGTGGTGTGTCGGTATTCCCGTCTGGCTTATTTCCGGTAAGCCTGTTACGTTGCTTCTCGGTCTGGTCGTCGGCTGTATTTACCTCTATATGAAAGTGAATGCTGCCAACTATTTCCGGCAGCTTCAGCAGAAAATCCAGCAAGATGCTTCGCAGATCGACAACTATCTGGAACAGCGTGTACAGATCCTTCAGAATGTCGCTCCACTGGTCAATAAAGCTGTGGACTTGGATAAAGACGTGATGACGGCAGTCGCTGCACTGCGCGGCGGCGGTACCATCGGCGATGTTGAACGCAACAATCTTTCAGCTCAGATTGATGGTTCATTTGCCCGGCTTTTTCCCCAGATAGAGGCTTATCCGGAACTTAAATCTCATACCACTATTATGGAAGCTGTGCGGCAGAATGCCAATTTGCAGAAAGAGATCACTGCCGCCCGCACACTCTACAATGATACTGTAGCTTTGTGGAATACTTCTCTGTACGAGTGGCCCGCCAAGATGATCGTTGCAGCCCGTGCCGGTTATACCACGCGTATTCCTTTTACGGCGTCTGCTGAAACCAAAGCTCAAGCCCGCGGGGTCTTCTTCTGATGCGCCCCGGGGATAATGAGCCGTCGGCAGCGTATGCTGATTTTTTCCGGGATGAATTCGCAAGGGAAGCGTCAGCTTGCTTTGAAACTGCGGTCCAAAATTCCGGAATAGATTGTCAGGCTAATGCTGTTCTGGCTGCCGAACTCCACAAACTTATCAAAAACTATAATGACGGTTCTTCCAGAAAGAAAAGGTGGTTGTGGAGTCTGATCGGCTCCATTGCCGTGGTTGTGATCTGGCTGCTGGTACTGATCAACTCCGATGATCCGTCTGCATTGAACTGGGTTCTGTTTTGTCTTGCCGCTGCAGGAACAGTTTTTCTCGGGATCAAGGCGATACCCATTCTCAAACATTTGAGTGAAATGCTCGCAGAGTTGGAAGCTGTCATTGAGGAAAAACGTGCCGTTGCTGAAGCTCAACTTGCTCCGCTGTATAATTTTTTCACTTGGAACACCATTTCGCAGCTGATCGAAAAAGTGATGCCGGATTTCAAGTTCGACAAGTTCCTTTCCCGGGAACGCGAAGCGGATATGCGCGAGAATTTTGATCTGGAAGTGCCGGATAATGAGAATAATACCGTGCTTGCTGCCAACAGTGGAAGTTTTTTCGGGTATCCGTTTATTCTGGCAGATATAAAGGATTATGAGTGGGTCGAAAAAATTTGGACCGGAGAATTGGAAATAAGCTGGGTCGAGCGGGTGAGAAACAGTGACGGTTCATATTCCAGAGAGACCCGTCATGAAACTCTGCGGGCAAATATTGAACGTCCGGCACCGCAATTCAACCGCTACGCGATGTGTTTTTTCGGGCATGAAGCCGCACCGCATCTGAGTTTTTCCCGTGCTCCGTCAATGCTTTCCGGGATGGATGGATTTTTCGGCGGACTTGGCAAAAAAGTAAAACTCGGTTTTCTGCACAGAAAAGAGCAGAACCTCTCCGACGGCAATCAGTTCACGATGATGAGCAACCGTGATTTTGAAGCTCTTTTCAGCGCGGTAGACCGGGATCATGAAATAGAATTCCGGATGCTTTTTACTCCCCTTGCCCAGCAGTACATGGTAAAACTGCTCAACGATAAAAAGCACGGGTACGGAGATGACTTTTCGTTCCATAAAGGCGGTAAAGCCATCTGTCTCACACCGCGCCACCTGAATGATATTGATGTTGATGATCCGCCGTTCTTTACGCATGAATTTGACTTGCAGAAGGTACGCGAATTATTCAATGAACGGGCAACGGAATATTTCCGGACGATTTATTTTACTTTTGCACCGCTGATGGCGATACCGCTGTATACCGAGCCGCGTTTGGAACAGGAAGTGTGCCGGCTCCCGGAAAATCCGGCAATTTCCCGTTGCGAACTGGAAACCGCGGTCAACAGTATTGGTACTGCCCGTTTTGCTCACCGTGAAAGTATTTTGGATGATATTCTTAAAATCAGAAATTTCCGGGATCACGGCACGCATGTTACTGCAACTGTTTGTGCTGTTGGTTTCCGGGGCGAGGATCATCTGGAATATGTCAGCTGTCTTGGGGGCGACGGTAATTGGCACGATGTTCCGGTGCCGTGGGTGGAATATATCCCAGTTCAGCGGGATACCGAAGTCAGAGCTTGCCATGCCGGTGATCTGCCGGCAGATGCAGAGTGTTTCTGCCGCCGTTCCATCGCTGTGGAATAAGATATCTGTGAAACTAAACGGGCTGCTGCCGCTCCGCACCCGTGCTTTGAACAAAGCTCTGTTCCCAATATAGGTTGACAACATATTGCGCACACAAGTTGTGGAGGGTGTTCGCAGCGTTCAGTTTGCCTGAGGGGCGGGACACTGCGTTTCCCTCCCCTCAAACTCCCCTCCCTCAAGAGCCTTCCCGTGACTGTTGCGGGTCATTGGGTTCTTCCATTAAGTTATTGCGCCTGCGCTCCCGGGGCGAGTGCCT
>SUWK01000023.1 GCA_015061525.1 Lentisphaerota bacterium | reverse complement strand
TTTTCTTGAAAAAGGGAGTGGGGTTTGGGGAGAGGGGAAAAACCTCTTTTCCCGTGAAAAGAAGTTTTTCCCCTCTTCCCAAGAGCGCATTTACCTTGATCGAATTGCTGGTCGTGATCGCGATCATCGCCATTTTGGCGGCGATCTTGCTGCCCGCACTCAATTCGGCGCGCAACCGTGGAATGGTGGCATCGTGTCAGAATAATCTTAAGCAGCTTTCTTCCATGGTTCTGCAGTATGCTTCTGATAATGATGACAGTGGTCCGATCGTTTACATCTGGAACCCGTCGGTTTACGGTACTATGGTTGCCAGTTATTATTCACCCGGCAGTGGACTTTTGCTCTACGATTCCCGCATTCAGGCAGTTGAGTGTCCGTCTGCATCCTGCAACGGACCGGGAGTCAATTATTCCGCCGGAATTTTGCGTTCGCGCACATTCGATACTCACTTTTATACTGATTACACTCTGGCATTCGGTTACGGTTTGACAACTGCATACGCTCCGCATCACTTCAATGATATCAATAACAATCCCAGAGTCGACGGACTGGAAAAAGCTTGGGCATTGAATACGCTCAAAGATCTGAACCGCAAGGATATCATACTCAACAGTACCAAAAAAGGGAGTTATTCCGGGCCGGCTGATCAGGTGATGGCAGGTGATATGGAGGCTGTTACCGTACAGCCGGTTTACTCCGATCACGGCGGCAAACCGCTTCCTCACGGCGACAAGGGAGTGAATCTGGCATTTATGGATGGTCATGTGGCATGGCGCAACTTTGATGAGTGTACCCGCGACATTCACTACGGTTCCAACGCGGGTATCCGCTGGTAAGCGTTTTTTCGGGGAAAATTTTACAAATGAAAAAGTTTTTTATATTGGCAGTGACGGTTTTTTGTGCCGTGATCCAGGCTGCGAAACCGGCTGACAGCATGATTTTTGAGGCGGAAACGTTTGTCAGCAGTAATGGAGCATGGGTGAAGCGTCCGCATTATCCGGGATATTACGACAGTTACCCCTCCGGCGGCGCGCATTTGATGGGGGCAAACGGGATCAGCGGCAGCGCGGTAAAAGAGATCAGGATCGGCAAGCCCGGTAAATATCATCTCTGGGTGCGTTATCTGGATTTGAGTGCCAGCCGTGCCAGAGCCGGATTTACCCTGACCGTCAAACACGATAACAAGGTCATCGCCGTTCAGGAGTTTGACCGCAACTCTCTGCGTACCACTCCGGAAGGTATGACAAAATGGGGGCGCGGATATGGGCTTTTCGTCTGGGACAAACTGTTTTTTGATGCTGTTCAAGCCGGTGTATACACTGTGGAGATCAGCAAACTTCAAAAAGGGGCAGTAACTACTGCCGGCGGCAGACATCTGGACGTGTTTCTGCTGACTTCCGACTTGGCTTTTGAACCGCGGATAAATGATCTTTATCCGTTGTTTGTCCGGTTCAGAATACTGGATGAGCAGAAAAGTCCGGCGGCGGTACACTTTTTCGGATTGCGTTCCACCGGAACATTCGGCTGGTATACCGGACACCACAACATCAATAAAAAAGGGTGGTTCACCGGACCGGATAATGGTGCCGGAAATATGAAGAGCGAACACCTGAAAGCCGGAGATGTCACTCCGTGGTATGAATTGAGCAAATATATGACCTACAGTTCATTTGACCGTTTCCAGTTTTATCTGATAAATTCCTATCACGCCGCGCGTCCGGAAACTGCCGCTTTTGAAATACAGTTTTCCCGGACTCCTTCTGAAGAAAACATCTGGAAAACTTTCCGCAGAACCGGGAAGGGGTGCGGACTGCAGATCGCTGTCAATATGGTGACCGGTGAGCTGATTTCAGAATTTGATGCCAGTGAAAAATCTGTCAAATTTGCCGAAGCTGCCGGAAGTGTCCCCGGCAGACGACCGGTGAAATTTCCGTTGACCACCGGCTTGTCGCTCGACCCGGTATATGAAGGAGCAGAGGTTATTCAAAACGAGCTTAAAGCATTGGAGATCATCGGCATAAATGGTACGAGCTTTGCGCATGACAAAGATACTTTGCCGGTATTCCGGGCGACCAAATATCTTTTCCACCTCAATAAAGGCTGTCTTAACCGTCCTGATGAAGCAAGGATGGAGGTTGTGCTTAAAGCTTATGCTGCGCAAGTCAAAGCATCCCAAGCTCCCAAGCCTTATGTGATCAATGTGATGGATGAACCGGGGATGCAGCTGGCACACTTCAAAAATTGTGCTTATTGCAAAGGAGAGTTTCCCGCTTATCTGAAAAGTATTGGCGTGACACTTACTCCGGCGGTATTTACCGATGATCCGGCGGACGGTATCCGTTTTTACTGGTCGATGCGTTATGCCAATACGGTGATCACCAAAATGTTCAAAACGATTTCTGCGGTTGCCGCCAGACATTTTCCCGGAATTCCGGTGACATCAAACTTTGCCACCACGCTGACCTACGATGGCAACATGCTCACTAACTTCTGCGACTGGTTCGATATTCTCGGTTCCGGGGCGTTGAGTTACGGCTGGGGCGAAGATTGGGCGAACCACACGCGCACCTACCAGAGCAACGGTTTTTATACCGATGTCTTGCGGGCGGCATGCCGTGAAAAGGGAGTTGATTTCGGTATTTTCAATATCACGTCCGGTAAAAATCTGTGGGATATTCAGGCAAAAGGTTTTATGGCGATCGGCAGGGGAGCCAGGGCGTTGGGTTTTCACAACTATGGACCGTGGTATGTTATGAGTTCCGACGCCTCCAACCGGTTCCAGGATATTTATACCGGAGTGAAAAAGATCGCCTATCCGCTGGGCGCAGTGGAAAATGAAGTGCTTGAAAGCACTGCGGTCAAAGGTGATTGTGCCATGCTTTTTTCCCGCACTTCCGACATCTGGAACTTGAAAAAGGACAATGTATTCGGCAAAGAACGGGTGTTTTTGAATCTTCTGATGAAACATTGCGGATATTCAATGGATGTGATCGAGGAGGAAAGTTTGGAAAAAGAGCTGAAAAATTACTCTCTGCTCATCGCGTGTGACTCCCATATCCGCAAAGAATTCGTTCCGGTGATCGTCAACTGGGTGAAAGACGGCGGTACGCTTTATATGACTGCCGGTGCGCTGCAGTTTGACCAGAGCAATCTGCCCTTGAGTTTGCGCAAGATGCTCAATATCCCGGATAATGCGTTCAAAGTCGTTCAGAATCCCGGCACCGCCCATCACGGAATGCACCGGTTGAAAACGCTTGATACTTTCATGGATATGCCGCTGATTTCCGGAGTGCAGCAGCCGCTGCAGCAGGTGGTCAAAACTGGCAAAGGTCAGGTGATCGCCGCCGGATTTTTCCCGGGGATCAGTTACATAAGCAAAGCCAAAGTTGTGAAAGATTACAGTTTCCTTGATTATCCGGCAGCGCACCGTAAATATATCGCATCTCTGCCGTTTCCGGTAAAGCCGTTGATCCAAAGCAGTAATTATCTGATCGAAACCAATATGCTTGCCGGTAAAAAGGCTGATGTGATCGTGCTGGCGAATTTTGCCGGAGAGGCTGCGGAAACGGTTTTGAATTTTTCCGGTACTTACCGTAAATTTACCGCGGTGAATGCCAATATCGTCAAAGAGGGAAAAGTCAACGGCAGAAATCAGCTTGCTGTGAAACTGCCGGATGGCGGATGTTTTATTCTTGCTGAAAAATAAGGAATTTTACAATATATGGAATTCAAAAAACTTATGATGATTTCAGTTTGTTCTGTTTCTCTGCTCGGCAATGTATTTGCGAATGCGGAAAAAGTGTTTTCTTCTGCAGATAAACTCCCCGGTTCGTTGCAGTGGCAGCATGGAAAACTGATCAACAACTCGACACGGCAGCAGAAAATTTCCGCCGCTGCAAAAATGGCGGAAAACACCCGGTTGACCATCCCGGTAAAACTGCCCGCCAAAGGTACTGTGCAGTTGCAAACCACCCGGGGCACGGAACGGTTTACGATCCATCGCCGCGATGATTATCTGGTATGGGCGTTTTATGATCTCAATGATGAAATGGTCAAACCGGCAGATCACTGGTGGGAAAATAACAACTATTACCCCAATGGATTTTTTCAGGATAATTTCGCTCTTTCCCGTGAATTGCGCAACCGTATAAACAGTATAAAGAGCAAATTTTACCGGGATATAAATCAGACTTTTTTCCCGTTGACGATTGAGAACCGCCAGGGAAAATTGCGGTTGTTTTTTGACCATATCCTCATTGCGGAAATGCCGGCAACCGCAGATCTGGCAAAAAAATCTCCGGTCATGATACTGCCGCCGGGAACGGAGATCGGTGCGGGAGTCGTGGAAAAGCTGCCGGAACTTGCTGAAAACTTTTATGCAGTTGATTTGAGTGCCAAATTCAATGCTGCCAATTTGTGCAGTGATTTGAAAGATGGAAAAAAGTCCCTGACATACAAGGGGATCCCGTTTGAGCTTTCTTTGGAAACTGAACAGGGATTTGCCGCATTGGATCTGGGGCAGGTGTGGTTCGCCGAGGGAACGCTCTTGGCTTATGCTCCGCCGAACAGCGGCACATTCGGCGGCAGATGGGGCGGCGCATTGGGCGGCAACCGCAGCCGGATGCAGTTCCGTATCCCCAACCGTCAGTATACGGCGATCTATTTGCTGGCATCGTGCGAGGAGCGCGCTGACCGGATCGCGGAGGTGTCGGCGCAGTTTTTCCGGAACCGTTCCGGATTTCCCAAAAATTTCACCGCTGAAAAAGTGGAGATTTCCGGCAGGGATTTGCAGTTGATCAAAATTCCGGTGGAACCGGGAGAATTGACCGAGTTCCGCGACCGCAATACTCTGGAGTTGGAACTTACCGGGCGCACCCATATTTTCCGGGCGTGGCCGGATCCCAACCACTTCAGCATCCACGGTGCCGGTACGCCGTCCGGGGTGCAGGTTTATGCGATGACACTGGAAACCGCTCCGGTGACGGTGGAGTTTACTGCGGAATCCGAGGGTAATGTCTGGGTGGAAAGTGATCCGGCGTATACAGTGACCTTGACCAATAATACCGCAAAAAAAATGGTGCTGCCGCTGGAGATCGTTACGGAAAGTTTTGATGGTAAAGAGGTGGTCAAAGATTTTCAGAATCTCACCGTTATGCCTGGGGGCAAAGCGGTGACCCGTTTTGATCTGCCGCTGAAAAAATACGGCTGGCACCGGGTGACACTTGCATGTAACGGCAAAAATTATACTCATTATCTCACCCGCTTGCGCCGCCGGGAGATCAAGGGACGTTCCTTTGATGTCAAGGGTTTCATGTTCGGATATTGGGATTGGGATGGCGCTCATCTGACGGCGGATAACGCTCTGCTGCACCGTCTTTTCGGCATGGCAGGTCTGGAATCTTTTGCCCGCGGCAACGGCAATATCCTTGACCGGAGTTGTTTCAAAACAGCTGTCAAGTGGGGATTCAAATATTTCAGCAGCCATTACCGGGGCGTTGAACGTGAACCCGAATCATTTGAGGCGATGCAGAAATATTTGAAAGAGCGTGAGGTGCATCGTGCCACTCACCGGATATCCAGTCAGTCGCCGGCGAATTTCTTTGAACCGGTCTACACCCATGTTTTCGCTGAACCGGGCGGCATCGGTACTCACGGTGTGCTGCCGGAATTTTACGGTGAATCGGTGAAAAAACTTACGCCCGATGAGGAAAAGGTGTTTCTGGCATTCAAGAAGAAAGTTATGGATGCCCATAAGATTTTCCGTACAGAGTACCCCCATACCAAAATTCTGCTGCCGTGGGGCGACCCGGTGTTCACCGTGCCGTTTCTGCAGGATGAGGAAACGCGCAACTGTTTTGACGGAGTGGCTTATGATACCGGATACTTTATGCGTCTTCCTGAACAGCAGCTGCACCAGTGTTCCATTCACCGGATGATGCAGTTCCGGTATTATTGGAATAAATTCCGCAAAGATAAACCGGTATTGGTTTCTGTGGAAGGCCCTTGTATTGCCCGCGTTGCTCCCGGTTCACTGGATCAGCGGAGTAATGCTGCCCACACCATCCGCTGTGCGCTGCTGCTGGCGGCATACGGCATCAACCGTCAGTTTGCCATCGCCGGGACGACTTCCTGCGCCAGCTATTGGGGCGAGCAGCACTACGGCGGTGGTGCATTTACCCGGGTTTTTGATATTAATCCGTATGCTGTTTATGCGGCGATCGGCACTTTGGCGCGCCATTTGCGCTATATGGAATTTGTCCGCTGGGTCCCGGTTGGTTCGCTTTCGGTTTACGCGTTGGAGTTCAAAGACTCCCGCAATGGCAAATTGCTCCATGTGCTTTGGACTGTTCGCGGTAAACGTCCGGTCAAAATGAAGTACAGTCAGATTTATGATCTGATGGATAACCTGACAACAGAAGCGGTTATTTCTGATCTGCCGGTATTTGTTTACGGCAGCGATGGTAAATTTGAACTGGGTGAACCCGATCACAGTGATGCAGTACTTGGCAAAAACAATATCCGTCTGGGCAGTACGGCGGAGCTTTTCCCGGTTCAATGTCAGGATGCGGATGATGAATATGTGAACAGTTTCCCCGATGCGGTACGCCGTTTCCCGGCGGTGATGGAGCTGAAAAAAGTTTCTGGCGGCTTGTCGGTACATCTGCCGGAGCAGAAGGTGGAGCGGTTGACCATGCCGTATTATACTGCACTCAAACCGGCAAAACCGATCCTGATTCCGGGTAAGGCGAAATATATCACTATGGAAGTGACCGCTGACAGCGACTGGGGGCGCATTGTTTATTCACTGCGCGATGCCAAAGGCGAAAAATTTATCAGTGTCGGGCAGAAAAATTCATGGAACAGCGATGACCAGCTGAATGCCAGTTATTTCAACTTTGACGGTAAAAGGCTCGTACGTTTTGAATTGCCCGCCTCTTTGACCTATGACGGATTCCGCGAAGCCGGTTCGACCTGGTGGGGTGTAAGCGGCGGTGACGGTGTGGTGGATTATCCATTGACCATTGAAAAGATCTTTGTGGAACGCCGCCGTCATGCGATGTATGTCAATACTCTTGAGCCGACCACCCGGAAAGCTGTGATTCTCGGTGATCTTTTTGCAGAATATGAGAGTGAAGAAATGAAAAAATTTGTACCGCAGGTAAAGATGCCGCCGGTCAAATCTGCGGGCAAAGAGTTCAATTTGATCCGCGAACTTGATAAGACCGGAGTGCTTCCGGCTGCGGAAATCACCGCAGTGGAACAACCTGACCACTACTATGACGGTACGCGGGGCATTTTCCATTTCAAAGAGGTGAAAGGTGCCGCATATTATGATATTTATCTTTCGCTTAACAGTGACGGTTCGCAGGCGATCAAACGCGGCAGCAATCTGAAAAAATCAGGAGTATTGGTCAATGGATTTCTGGCAGACACCGATTTCTACGCCTTTGTGGTTTATTATACCAGAGACGGCAGACAGTCGAAAGTTTCTGCACCATTCAAATTCAGATTGAAAGATAACTTCAGCAACAAGTGATTTTTTATCAGGAAAAATGATTGCGCCGCCGATAGCAAATACTGTCGGCGGCGATTTTCATTACCGGGGATTTTACCCGGCAAGTTTGCCGGAGTTGAGCAGTCGGCTTTCCTCTTTATCGGTCGTCAGGATATCGGCGGCACTGCGGGTGAGTGCGGCAGAGTTTTCCAGACTCCATTCACCGAGGTCAGCGTAGTTTCCTCCGCAGAGCGCATCCACACTGCCGGTTCCACAAACATCCCAGCTGTTGTCATCTTTGGCGGCAATTTCAGATGACTTGCTGCCGGATTTGACAAAGAGTGTACGGTAAGCGCGGTTGTTATCCTCGTTGGATTCTGCAACAGTGCCATTGGCATCGACCACCACGTAAATCTTATGGGTTCCAACTGAAAGTTTGCCGGAAGTCAGTGTAATGGTGCAGTTGCGGTAGCCGCCGGCGGCGATTTCGCCCAGCGCGATCTCGCGCAGGAGTTTGTCACCGTCATAGACCTTGATCATGGATTCCGGAGCAAGTTTGTCACCGTCGTTGAAGACCTGGAAGGTCAGTTTCGTGGATTCTCCGCTGGTGATGCTGTTGCTGGTCATCTCAAATGAAGGAACCCGCAAGTCCGCTTTTTTCGCAACATTGATCGTGCGGTAGGCTCGGTTATTACCCTCATTAGCTTCAGAGATGGTATTGTTGGCATCAAGCACCACATAGATCTTGTGACTGCCGACAGAGAGTTTCCCGGCAGGAATTGTGATGGTGCAGTTGCGGTAGCCGCCGGCATCTATCTCGCCGAGGGCGATTTCACGGATAAGTTTGTCGCCGTCATAGACCTTGATCATGGATTCCGGGGCAAGTTTGTCACCATCGTTGAAGACTTGGAAGGTCAGTTTGGTGGACTCTTTGGTATTGATGTTGTTTTTGCTCACTTCAAATGAGGGAACACGCAAATCGGCTCTTTTCACCACGTTGATCGTACGATAGGCACGGTTGTTGTTCTCATTGGATTCCGGAAGTGTATTATTGGCATCGACCACCACATAGATTTTGTGACTGCCGGGGGTAAGTTTTCCGGCGGGAATGGTGATGGTACAGTTGCGGTAGCCGCCGGCAGCGATTTCACCCAATGCGATTTCGCGCAGAAGTTTGTCGCCGTCGTAGACCTTTATCATGGATTCCGGAGCGAGCTTATTACCATCGTTAAAGACTTGAAAGGTCAGTTTGGTGGACTCTTTGGTATTGATGCTGTTTTTGCTCACTTCAAATGAGGGAACACGCAAATCAGGGCGAATTGCCTGTGTTACGTTGACCGTCCGGAAAGAGCGATTGTTATCTTCTTTGTACTCATTGAGTTGATTGTCGGCATCCACTACCGCATAAATTCGTCGCGCTCCGGTAGCAAGTTCACTGCCGCGCAAGGTCACTGTACAATTTTTTGAACTGTTTGCAGCAATCGCATCGATCGAGAATGTACGCAGCAGATTATCACCGTCATAAATTTTCAATACGCTTGCTCCGGCGGAAACATCACTGTTGTTGACAATTTTAAATGTCAGTTTTACAGTTCCGGCGGTGTCAATTGAGGTGGTACTGACTTCATAGTCTCTGACACAGAGATCAGGTTTTGTTATGGCAGTTCTCTGTACTTGCAAATAGATCATGTTGCTTCGGGAATAACTGCTTGTATCCAAAGCGCGGGATTTCAGCGAATAAGTGTAATTACCAACCGAAATACTGCTGCCGCCGATACGCAATGTTCCGGCAGTGCCGGAAGCTGTCCGCAGGGAAATCGCCGTATCAAAGGCACAGGTACTGTCTTTTACAAGCTGATATTCTCCGGCACGCTGATTGTCACTCACCGTCACAGAGTAAGTTCCGTTACCGCCGACCCATTCCCAATCATCCAAAAATATACCATCATCCGGAGTGCGTACGGAAATATTGAGATCTATGTTACCGTTGTTTTTCAGTTCATCGTAATCGCTAATCAATATATTTCCGGCAAATGAAACATCTCCGTTGACTGTCAGTGTACATCTGCGTAAAAATACTGAATCGCTGACAGTTGCGAATGTGGCATTTTGCAATGTCATATCAACGCCTTCAAGAAAGACCGCGCCTCCAACTCCCGGATCTATAATCTCGCGTGACCAGAAATGTGAATAATAATCGTCACCATTGGCAATATTCCCGGAAAAGACTGCATTGTTGCCGATATTGATTGAATACCCGTCGTAACCGTCTGCATAGATAGCTCCGCCGACATTGGCAATATTCCCGGAAAAAACAGCATTGCTGCCGATATTCACGTTTGTATTGCTGGTGATATATAAAGCACCTCCGTAACCATCATCTGCCTTGTTATTAATGAAAGCTGCTCCGGCTCCCATTGAAAGATATGTCCCTGCATAAATGGCTCCGCCATATCCGGCATAGTTACCGGAAAACACGGCTTTACTGCCGATAGTCTGTGTGCCGTAACAATAGATTGCCCCACCTTGACGGAAAGTGCCGCTGTTGGAATTGTGTGCAAAATATGCACTGTTGCCGACAGTCGCACTGCCTTCCATGAAAATTGCACCTCCGGGACCGCATTGCGTACAATTTGAACTGAAAACAGCCCGGTTCCCAAGAGTCATACTGCCGTAAGTATAAATCGCCCCTCCTCCGCCAGTTTCCGCAGTGTTTGCGGAAAATATCAATCCATCTTTCAGGGTAATTATACCACTTTCATTATAGATAGCGGCACCTTTATAAGCAGAGTTGCTGACAAATTTGGCATTGTTGCCGACTGTCAATCTGGCAGATTCGTAGTAATTTGCAATCGCTCCGGCTGCAACACCGGAATTGTTTTGAAAAAGTGCATTATCACTCACAATCACTGTACCTTTATGATTGGCAATCGCCTGACCGCCGCCGCCGGGATCCCACCAGGTACTATTGCCGGAAAAGATGGCTCCGGAACCGAATGACATATAGCCTGATTCCGTGTAAATCGCTCCGCCGCGTTCACCGTAATTATTGATGAATTGCGCACCTGCTCCCAGTGTGATGCTGCCGGTGTTGCACAAAGCTCCGCCGGTGAAGCTTGAATTCAGTCCGCTGAAGATTGCACTGCGGCCAACAGAAACATGCCCGGCATTGAAAAGACCATCGTTATCGTGATTGCTGGTGTTGTAGAATCGGGCATTATCGCAGATCGTAAACGCGGCACCATAGTTGGTGATGCCGCCGCCGCAGGCAGATAAAATTCCATTTATCCGTCCGCCCTGCATGCTCAAAATATCACCGATTATAATATAACCACCGCGGGAAACGGTCACATTGGTGGCAGAGAACTCTTTCGGGACCCAAAGTTTACCGCCGTTGACGATCGTAACATTATTTGCGGTGTAAAACAGTGTTTGACTTCCGTCACAAATATGGCTGCTTAAATGAAGATCTGTGGCCAAGGTCCCGGTATATACGCTGTTTCTGCAGGCATACTGCGCAAGATCATCACCGCCGTGTTTGAGCGTACCGAGCAGGTGGTCGGTTTCGTGGGAAATCGTGGAAATTATCTGTTCGTTGGCGGCAGTGGAATCAAGATTGACAAAAGCGTTGTCGGATTTGTTTGCATTGCTCAAGTCAACTGTTTCAGCTAATCCGGCAAAGTTTCCGTATTGGTCAAAGGCTTCAGTTTTGCCGATGAAAATGGTGGAGTATTCGGCAGTTACGGGACGTTCAGTGACGAAAATGACATTTTGAGAGGCGTATTTTTTATTCAGTTCGGCAAGGATGTCAGCAATGCGCGTTTGCGTCAACTGGGGATCGCGCACCTCCACGCCCTCAATGGTCAATATTTCACCATTATAATCGGTCAATTCCCCGTCAAAATCCAGATAAACGTACTGTACCGCTATCTGCGGCACATACTGCACTCCACCGTTTGCAATTTGCCAGTTCATATTTCCAGTCCCCATAGTTATATATACAAATTTCAATAATACGGTAAGAAATATAGCATAAGTTTTGGGATTTTCAAACAGTTATGCCTTGAAAAACAAAAAATATGCAAAATGTGGAATAACGGATGTGCGCTTGAAATATTCCGCAGATGTGCTATATTCAGCGGAAACAGATCATGGAGAAAATACAAATATGTTGAATAACGGAAAAGAACTTACTGCCCCGGAATACCGCGCACTGAATATGATCGTCTCGGTGACCGCTCCGGCAGCATGTCCGGCTGAACTGCCGGAAACAAAATTTTTACCGAACTCACGGAAAGCGGCAGAGGCTCTGATGATTTCTTCAGAACCTTTGCCATTTCCGGATATTTTAACTCCTGCTTGAGTTTCACAAAATCCGGGATATTATCCCGCTGTTCCGTGTATATCGTTTTCTCAAAAAATTCCAAACATCCTTCACCCGGCGGCGAATCGGATCGTTACCGGGCCGAGCAGACCGGATTCCAGACTTTCTTTTTCAAAAGTGTAGTTCATCTGCTGATAGACCGATTCCGGATAGTTTTCTGCCCAGTATTTCATTACTTCCGGATCAAGAATTGCGTTCGCTCCGGTATTGACCACGCGGACCTCCAGAACATTTTTACCTTTTTTCAGCACGCCGTCTGTGGAAAATTCCGGAGTATCGGCAAACGATCTTCCCAGAGATTTCCCATTGAGGATCGCTTCGGAAACATAACAGACCTCTCCCAGAGAGAGTTTTGCCGGTTTGTCTGACGGGGAATCAAACTCCACACGGTAGACTGCTTCGCCGCTGAACCATTCTCCCAAAGTTCCGCGCCAGTCACCGAGTTTCACCGGTACCGGGGCATCATCACGTTTTTCAATGGCGTAAATATCCTTATTGTAAACACTCTGTCTGACCGGACGGATCGTCCAGTTGTCAACGAGGTCGATTTTCATTCTGCCGGGACGGAACACCGGGAGATCCGCATCGGCTTTGACCGCAGAATTGACCACCAGCAGCACAGAACCGAACGGACAGAAGTTCCATTTTACCGTATCGCCATGCCGTTCCACCCGGTAACGTTTGCCGCTCCAGGCATCAAAAAACTGAACTTCGCCGCTTTCCGGGATGGTTAATCCGGCTTTGACATTGCGCTGTGCTTCGTTGGTGATAAAATAAAGTGTTTCGGCGCCGCTCTGCCGCTTGACCACCCGCAGAGAGGAGCTGTTTGCCGATATTTTCATCGTCGGGGTGATCCGGGATATTTCACGCGTTGTCAGGACTCTGCCGCCATGTTTGCGGAATTTTTCCACCATCTCTGCCGCTTCGGGGAACATCCGGTTTTCACAGGGAACAACGATGGTATCGTAGCAAAGTTTGCCGACTTTGAATTTACCGTCAACGATTTTTCCGCCGATCAGAGCATCATCATCAACAAAGTCGAAATCAATATGATTTTTCAACAGTTCTTCTGCGGAACGGAAGTGTTCTCTGATCGCTTTATCCTGTATTTTGCCGCCGCACCAGATCGACGGCACATCGTAGTAAACCAGCGTGTTGACCACTGGAGTGCCCTGAGAGAGCATCGCAGCCATTCTGGCGGTATAAGTGTGGATCATGTCGAACCAATCCCAGAACTGGTGGAACCTGCCGAATTTCGGACGGCATCCGGATGCGAGCAATTCCCCGTAATAGTCGTGCGGGATGTTGCTGAAAACAAAATTGGTCGCTCCCCTTAAAAGCTGATGGTCGATGACAAAGCGCATGACTTGCGGCATCAGACCGGCTCCGAACGCGGCAAAATCTTCTGACAGGACATGATTTTTGCCGGATTGCCGCGCCACGGAGGAGGCGTATTTGGTAAACGGTGCATTGCGCGGAGCGGAGGTCACCGGGTCAAATTTGCGTTTGAAGACGACCACATTTTTCTTATGCTGGCGGGTTTTGGGATAGATCTGCCGCCAGATTACGTCCACCCCGGGCAAGTCCATCAGGCGCAACGAGCGCATGATATGACCGTATGCGCAGCAGTAGTTGCTTTCCGGACAATCCTCACCGCCGAAGTGCCCGCCGGAACCGAGTTGGTTTTTTCTTGCCCAGTCGCGGATCGGGGTCAGATAACGTTCAGCGAAAAGCTGGGCGCGCACATCGCAATAGTCGATACGGTGTTTGAGGACGTCTTCACTGTCCCGGGAAGACGGGGTACGGGTGATCTCTTTGATAAACGGTTCAACTTTGTAACCTTTGCGTTTGAAAAACTCTTCGCTGAAGTCCGAACACCATCCCAGATAGTGAAAGTGATCCAGATAGCCCGGCAGCACCGGTTCATCAGTAAAGGTGTAGAGGATACTTCTGCCGAAACACTCTCCCGCAATTGATTTGATCTTTTCGTGGCTCAATTCAATAAATTTCTCTCCGACACCTTTTTCCATCAGATTGGGATAACCGGCTCGGGAGTACGGCATGGGAGCATCCAGCGTTTCCCGGATAAGTTTGTACTTCCCGGTCTTTTTATCCGGAACCCAGAACTGCCGGGAAAAACGTTCCGGATCCGAGGCGACGACTTCTCCGAGGGCTGTTCCGGAGGGGAAGCCGCCTTCATCGTAAAGATAGTGGTGCATACCCAGCCGGTCAGCTTCGGCATAGACTTTTTCCATCAGCTTCAGATATTCCGGACTCATATAATGCGGCTCAGCGTGAGTGACCTTTGCCCAACCTTTGGGACTGGGGTGCATACAGATGCTTCTGGCTTTGTGTTCATTCATGTCATGGAGCATTGCAAGCAGATTTTCTTCGGTCATGGGCGTGTCAAGAAGCCAGAAGTAACCGGGATAGAATTCAGCAGCCGGATCACGGAATTTTTTTACTGAAAAGCTCATGTGATCAAGTCCTTTTATTGCGTTTTATTTCCCCCACGCCATATTGCCGAGAACACCGTCATTGAAAAACACCGGTTTACAGCCGTACTCGGTCATTACTCTTGCTGCACACTCCATACGCTCCATGTGGTCGGGCAGATAATTCGGGTAGTATGGAAAAGTGTATTGTTCATGACTGCCGGCCATGAATGCCTCTGCGCCGCACGCTTCTCCGGCGGCAAAGATCTTTGCCAGTTCTCCCGGGGTTTGGGCAAGCGGTGTCAGATTGCAGGTGAGAGCTGTTGAGGCGAAAAAGAATATCCCCAGCAGCGGATCAAAGTAGTACTGGTGATTTTCCATGTAGTTGCGTTCTTCAAAAAATCCGTAGTGCAGGTCAAGTCCGATATTCTGCGGTGTGCGGTCAACTTTGGTAAGTGAACGCTGCTCAATGACCTCCATATTTCCTCCGCTTTGCCGGTCAGCAAGACTGGGACCACCCATCACCCGCAGACGGCAGGTGGTACTGTAAGCATTCACACCCCGGCGGATGATCTCCTGGGCGCACGCCGGATGGATGTTTGCCCAGTGGATCACCGGCGGCGGAATGAAACACTCTTCTCCGGCAAAGCGGTAAATTTCATTGGCCACCATATCCCAATCTTTGCCGATATCCTCTGCCGAGGCTTCTGCGTAGGGGCGGTCGGGAAATTCACTGTAGGCGTGGAAAGAAAATTTCAGCCAGTCGGCATTGTCCTGAAACTCGCTTTTCCAGATGTCCGGCATATCTTTGAGCAGAAATTCATCATGGGCATTGTGGTAAAAGCAGTTCAGCGTAAAGAGAGTGCCGTATTTGTCGTGAATGTTTTTCAGACCTTTGAAATAAAAGTGGTCAAAGGCACTTTTCGGCCGCTGCCGGGCAAGGTCGGTAAAAACGAAGATGTGATCGTCTATATAAAATTGATAGCGTTTGAAAGATTTTTTATCCCAGACCAGAGTCAGATTTTGGGCATAGCTGCCGTATGGAGTGATGGTTTTGGCGACGACGCTGTTGATTTTCTGTTTGAGCGGCACAGCAGCACAAAAACGTCTGCCGTCCATCACAGCCGGGATGCCGTTGACCTCAACCGGAGTGCCGAGGTCGGATAAGCCTTCAACTTTTATCATCAATTCTGAAACGGTTTCTGTTCCGTGATTGTGGTTTAACACTGCTCCCTGACGGAAATTGGTGATTCTGATCATAGTATAAAATCCTCATTTA
This sequence comes from Lentisphaerota bacterium, assembly GCA_015061525.1. Classification (GTDB taxonomy): domain Bacteria; phylum Verrucomicrobiota; class Lentisphaeria; order Victivallales; family Victivallaceae; genus UBA1784. Next base: position 17,088 of record SUWK01000023.1, on the reverse strand, counting down.
TCCCATGCGGTATTGCCGAGAATACCTTCGGTGAAAAATACCGGTTTGCAGCCGAATTCAGTATATATCCGCGCCATCTTATCCAGCCGCTCCATGTGGTCAGGCAGATAGTTCGGGTAGTACGGGAAGGTGTACTGCTCGTGGGTGGCGAGGTTGAATGCTTCAAATTTGTATTTGGCACTCAACTCAAAAATTTGTTTTGCTCTCGGTTCGATCTCCTCCAGCGGTACGAGGTTGCCGCACATGCCGCCGAGGAAAAAGTAGAGATTGAGCAGCGGATCGTAGCAGTTGCGGTGATTGTTGAGGTAACTGCGTTCTTCGATGAAACCGTAGTGCAGATCAAGACCGATATTTTGCGGTGTGCGGTCAGCTCCGGTGGCTGAACGCTGCTGCACCGCTGTCATATTGCCGCCTTTCTGCCGGTCGGCAAGGCTGGGGCCGCCCATCACGCGCAGACGGGTGGTGGAGGGGTAGCAGGTCGTTCCGCGGCGAATCATTTCCTGTGTACATACAGGGTGGATATTTGCCCAGTGGATGACGACCGGAGCAATATAGCACTCTTCACCGGCAAAGCGGTAAATTTCATTCTGCACCAAATCCCAGTCTTTACCGAACTCCTCCGCCGAGGCTTCCGCATAAGGACGGTCGGGAAATTCGCTGTAACTGTGGAAGGAAAATTTCAGCCAGTCGGCATTGTCCTGAAACTCGCTTTTCCAGATGTCCGGCATATCTTTGAGCAGGAACTCATCGTGGGCGTTGTGGTAGAAACAGTTGCAGGTAAATTTCGTGCCGTATTTATCGTGAATATCTTTCAAGCCTTTGAAGTAAAAGTGATCAAAGGCACTTTTGGGCCGCTGTCTGGCAAGATCGGTGAAGACGAAGATGTGGTCATCAATGTAAAAATTATAGCGTTTGAAAGATTTTTTATCCCAGACCAGAGTAAGCTCCTGTGAGAAGTTTCCATAGGGGGTGATGGTTTGGGCTGTTACGGTGTTGATTTTTCGGGTAAGGGGGATCTCTGCGGAAAAATTTCTGCCGTCCATCACAGCCGGGATGCCGTTGACTTCCACGGGAGTTCCGTAATCTGACAGTCCCTCAATTGTGACCCGCAGGCAATCAGGGGTTTCGATGCCGTGATTATGGTTGAGAATGGCTCCCTGACGGAAATTGGTGATTTCAATCATTTTGTGAATGACCTTATTTTACAGTTAATGACAGTACAGTGATTACTGTATAATGTAACACCTCGGAAATGAAATGCAACCGGGAAAAATGAATTTTTCCGCACAAAAAAGTTGAAAAAAATTTTTTTGGCTGTAAAGTATGTGCAAGCAGTGATACAAGCAGACAACAAGGAGTTTTTTTGTATGCAGATAGATTTCAGGATTGACTGGGGTTACCAGTATCTTTATTCCCGCCGTCATTACCATCCGTTTTACCATTGGGATGGTTCTCTTGAGTGCGAAAACGGCAGCATCACCGGAACATATCAACTGGATTATCCGGTCATCTGGTTCGGTCCGGGGCACTGTGCCCGGGAAACCCGCCTGCCGGAACCGCGCTGGCAAAGTACCACCCGCAGGGGAATGGCGGGCGTGCGGATAACTGCCGATGTTGAAGAAAATGCGGTGTTCCATTTGAAAACTTTTTCCGGCAATTTTGATTTTACTGCGGCGGATATTTTGAACAAAGGACGTATCGAATTTCCGGTCGGTCCCAAATATCTCGGCTGTCATGTGATCGTTACCCGTACCGGTTATTACTGGTTCCAGCCGCAAGCCAAACCGGGGCAGAGTATTCTGGAAGCGGATGATTTGAGCGGTTCTGTTCCGGTGCGTGACTGGGCGCGGATGCGTACCGCGTGGATCGCTCCCGGGGAGAAAATGAGCTTTGAATTTACAGTTCCGGAATCAAAGGCTGATTTTTCTGAACAACTTTTGCATGTCGTTTGTATGGTTGCTCCGGAATATACTCCCGGTGATGAAAAACAGGCGGCGGATTACTTCCCCATCCGGCTTTACTGCGACGGGGAACTGGTTGCAGAAAACACCAGATTCTACCGGCATCATGATGTTTTTATGCAGCTGCTTGAAGATCTCTGGCTGCGTTTCAAAGCAGCTCCCGGAAAACATAAGTTTGAATTGGAAAACGGACATGAACGCTACTGTTTTCTGGTAAACCGCCTTGTTCTGCAGCAGAGTGAATACGCTCATCTGCAGTTTTCCCTGCCGCAGTGGGCATTGACCGGAGAAGAGCAGATCGGGCGTATTTTCGCAGTGAAACCGGATCATGTGACGGTCAAATATCCCGGAAACAGCTGTGAATTGACTTTGGTTCCAGGTTGGAACGAGTTCCGTTTTGTTTTGAGTGAAGCCGGAAAAAATGTTCCGTTCACCGCCGGAAACTCCTGCGGTGTCATTCCGGAAGTTTACGCCCTTGCCAATGAAACTCCCGAAGTTACCGTCGGTTTTGATATGACCACCGTCCCCCACGATCACAGCGGTACTATGGACTGGATATTGGATTACACCTGGCGCACGCAGCTTGGCAACATCGTGGTGTTCCGCTCGTTCCTGATCTCCGAGGCAAACGGCGGTCAATATGATATGGTCGATGAAAAACTTTTGGAAAGATGGGGTAATTTCTGCCGGACTCATAAGATCCATGTGGAAGCTGCCACCGACTTTGATAACCGGCAGACCACTGATCTGCTTGCTCCGGCTGATTTTACCAATAAGATCGATTCCCGTCCCAGTGCATTGGTCACTGCCGCCGGAAATATGCTGCACAGTGTCGGCGCCCACGAATGGCCCGGAGCGGTCTATGCCTTTGATCCGCAGCCCGGTTGGGAGTCCACCGATATGAAAATGGCGATGGAAAACTGTCTGAAACGGTTGAAACTTGAAGTTGACCGCGCCCATAAAGCCGCCCCCCGGGCAGCTTTCGGTGATGCTTCCGGCGGACACCGTTACTGCTACATGGCAGGAGCGGACTTCATCCGTACAGAAACCATGGTTCCGCATACCCAGCATTTGTGCAGTCAGGCACGTCCGGCGGCGGAAGTTTTCCGTGACGGTGAGTGGGGAGTGCATATCGCCATTCAGCACCCCTATCAGCCGTACCATGAAAACCACCTCGGGCAGTACTACCTTTCCATCTTCCAGCCGTGGATGATGGGGGCGAATATGATCTACGAGGAAGATTGTCTATTCAACCTCTTCAAAGAGGAGCGTCAGGCGTGGGATGATGCGTTGACCAAAGGAAAACGGGATATGACCCGGGAGTTTTTCAAATTTGTCAAAACTCATCCGCGTAAAGGCAAAGTTGTCCGTAAAATCGCTTTCGTTGAGGGGCGGTATGCTGCTCCGTTCAACGGTTTTATCTGTGATGTGGAACAGACTCCGGATTACTCGGTCTGGGGACTTTTCGGCAACAACGCCCCGGAATGGGGACACAATCAGGTGGAAAAATGCCGTCAGGTGCTTGATGTGCTGATGCCCGGAGCCAGCACCCAGCCGCTGCGGCAGGATTTCAGCAAACGCAGATTCTTCTTTTCCGGAACTCCATACGGCGACTTTGATGAAGTTCCCACCGAGGCACAGGCGGATTATCTGAAACAGTATTCACTTCTGCTCCATATGGGCTGGAACACCATGATCGCGGAAGATTACGACAAACTGCGCGAGTTCGTTCGCGATGGCGGTACGCTGCTGATCGGCCTTACCCAGTTCAGCACTCATGTGAAACGCGATTTCCTGCGGGATATGAAAGATCTTGCCTTGTGGAACGATGGAGATTTGAGTGAATTTTGCGGTGTGAAAGTCAAGGGGGCAGGGGAGCTTTTCAGCGGTGATTGGAATGCCGCCGACCGGAACACCTATCCGGAAGTCAGTTTGTCTGCCATTCCCAGTAAAAATCCTGCCGAGGATGGCGAATGCCGTCTGGCGGATATTGAGCTTGCCGGAGCGGAACCGTTTATCTGGGATTCTGCGAAAAAACTTCCGCTGGTCGTCCGCCACCGTTACGGCAAAGGTGTTGTCTATCTGCTGACTGCTTACGCATACTTCGGTCACGAGGAGCTGCAGAAGGTGATGGCACGGCTGGTTGCCAAGCTTGCAGAAGAAAATCAGCCGGAGTGCCGGGTCATCGATCCATCCGGAGAGGTTTTCTGGAACATGTGGGATGAGTCTGCAGCGGTCAAGCGGCTGATGCTGCTCAATACCGACTGGACGAGAGCCGGCAACGCCAAAAAGGTTACGGTCGTGGTGCCGAAAATGAGCTTTGAAACTGACATTATTGAGCGTCAGGCGAAAATATTCACCATTACGGAAAGTGCGGTGATCGAAACTCCGGTCGCTATCCATGTGGAGGTCATTGACGGTGATCATGTCAAACTGTACGGTAATTCTCCGTCGGAGATCACGGTTCGTCACAAGAGCGGAGTTATTGAAAACTACCGGGTGAGTTTCAAAGACTCTACTGAAACCGTTCTGGCGATTTAAGTCGTACAACAGTCTGCGCCGCTGCCATCATCAGATAGTGGAAGCGGCGCATATTTTATTGATAACATCCGGTACGCAGCGGTTTACTGTGTAAGCTCTGTTCCCGATATTGGTTGATGCCCTCCGTGGTACGTTCAACACACGGGTGCGAGGCGGTTGCCGCCGAGCGCGCAGTCCGCATGCGAATGAACTTTGCGAGCATTTACATGCGAGCAAAGCCGACGCAACAAAAGTTGCGAGGATGAGCGGAGGACGAGCAATAAGCCGCGAGCGACCGGAAAGAGTGCCGACGGCACTCGCCCCGGGAGCGCAGGCGCAATAACTTAATGGAAGAACCCAATGACCCGCAACAGTCACGGGAAGGCTCTTGAGGGAGGGGAGTTTGAGGGGAGGGAAACGCAGTGTCCCGCCCCTCTCCGCTTTCTTTCGCAAGAAAGAAAGCTTGGCAAAGAAAGCGGATCGTCGCGCACGCCTCGTTGGGCGTGCTTGATCGACGCTTTTGAAAAAAGCTTGGCAAAACCCCTGTGGAAGAAGTTTCACTGGGGTTTTTCTTTCGCAAGAAAGAAAGCTTGGCAAAGAAACTCAATAGAGTAACACCCTCCACAACTTGTGTGCGCAATATGTTGTCAACCTATATTGGAAACAGAGCTACTTTGTAAACTTCGGAGTGCGGTGCAGAATATTGACATCGAGCCAGGCGGCGATGCGGGCGAGGATCTCCCGTTTGCGGTTGCGCTTGACCAGCCACTGATATTGAATCGGTTCCGGAGCGTAAAATGCGGCGGCATCGATACCGTTTTTCCTGGCGATGTAAACGGCTCTTTCCGCGTGACCATTTTGGGTGATGATAAGAAGTTTTTCTTTGCCGAAAACCGTTTTTGCCCGCACAACGGAATCCAGTGTCCGGAAACCGGCGTAATCAAGAGTCATCACTTCTTCCGGAATACCGCGTTCAAGCAGAGCATTTTTCATATCGGTCGGTTCATCGTAATCTTTGCGGCTGTTGTCGCCGGATATGAGGATGTGTCTGATTTTTCCGGCTTTGAAAAGTTTTTCAGCGGTGTCGATTCTTCCGGAAAAGTACAAATTCGGATTTCCGGATCGGGCGGTTTTTGCAGTGCCAAGCAGCAGAGCAGTATCATAGATCGGCACTTTGTCAATATCTCCGGTACAGTATTTGGAACATTCCAGGACCGTATAGTTGCAGTACCAGATGAAAAGGGCAGTTCCCGCCGCGATGATCACGGCGGAAACGCTTGTCCATAACAGAATTTTCAGAAATTTTTTCATAAAGTGCTATCGTCACTTGTTTTGCAGTTGAGTTTGCCGGTCAGGATCATCACGGTGGCAAGTATGATGGCGAGAACGATTGTCCCGGAAATCAGTGCGAGGTCTTCCATACGCAGGATGATGAAGTTGAGCAGATAGCTGGCAGCGAAGATGGTGCCGACAGCCAGCGCGGGCAGAGTGCGGCGGAGGAACATTCTGGCGTACATCGTGACCATAGTTACGATTACGGCCGCACTGATGATGTATCCGGCTGTGAATCCGGCTCTTTCAGAGAAAGCCAGTGTCATCAGATAGAAGAGAACCGGCGCACCTGCGGCAACGACATACTGTACCGCATGGATATAGATTTTTGTAATGAGTTCAGCCGCCAGCAGAGTGAAGAAAAAGACGATGAGGAAGAATGTTGCGTAAGTGAAACATCTTTCCAGCTGCTGATAACTTCCGGCGGTAATGCAGAGGTCAACTCCGGCGTGCTGCACGTTGGTATTGAATTTACCGATGTTCCATTTCGCGGAAAATTTCCCAGCGGAAATTTCTCTGGTTTCCGGCAGAATATCGCCGGTAAATCCCGGACTTTCCCAGTTCCCGGTAATGGCAATGCTGCTGGTTTGTGCGCCGGGAGCGAACAAAAGTTTGCCGCAGCCGCGCAGGGTGAGCAGGATCTCGCATTTGGAATCTCCCTGCGGCAGAGCGAATTTCAGGTCGTTATCTATTTTTGTGTCTTTGCCGTTGATGACAGCTTGAGCATCTATTATGCCTTTGATGTCGGAAATATTGATGGTTCCGGTTGTGCCGGATGGCAGATCTCTGTATTCGGAAGTTATTTTGATTTTTGCCGTGTAGACCGCCGCCTGATAGATGCCGCGGTAACGGATCTCCGGAGTGATTTCAGCAGAAATATTTTCGGAAAACGCTTTGGGAGAAAGCTGCACGGTTTGCTCTTTTCCCCAGCTGTCAGCGATTTCATACTGAACTGCGAGGGCTTGACTTTGGCGTTTGCCGTTAAGTTTGCGAACCATGTATAAAGGAATTTGAAACAGAACCAGTGCAATGAGTATGATGGCGATTTTGCCCAGCCACCGCTTGGTCTGCGGTGAAAAATCAGTGTCGGCGGAGAGGGATACTTGCGGTTGCGGTGCTTGGGGTGTGTTTTCTTCCATTGTTCGGTTCCTTGTTTGTTGGTGATTAATATTTTTCCGGGAAATGTTCCCGGAGCGTGACCATCATATCACTTCGTTTTAAGATATCATTACTGTTGGTTCTTTTCCAGCAGGTCAAAGGAAAAGTTATTAACAAAATGGTATTGTCTCAATTGTTGTGAAAAATCTAACCGGCGGTGGCGGCTTGGTTGACAAATCACAACTTATGTGATATTTTTATACGTTAATAGAAATGTTTGTTTATAACCTCATGCTTGAGTTTCACAAAATTTGGGACATTATCAACAAAATTTATTTGTTTATTTCTTCCATTATCTCAGAATATGTTTGCAACCGGCTGGCAGCATCCTGATCGCCATTTTCTGCACGATGCTGCAAATATGGTTTGATGTTATTGATATCCTTAATTATCTGATTTTTCTGTTCTTCGGAAAGTTTGCTGTATATCAGCTGCTGACAAAGAGTGTGGAATATAAATTTCGGGTATTTTTTATCGAGCAGACGATTGCGGTAATAGGATAATTTTTCCTCATTTTCCGGAAAAATATATTGAGACAGCATAAATTCTGCGACGTATTGCATATTGGTATCGTCAAAGTGATCTGCAAGCAGAAAAACGCCTTTCAGATAATTTTTCTGGGTGTCTGACAGTTTTTCGGTCAGCATACGGGGATAAAAAGTGAATGTATTGATCTCTCCATTGCCGATGGCACGGCAGTACCAATCGGCGGCTTCTTCAAACCGGTTGATTTTGCGGAGGTGGAATGCAAGATAACATTGGGCGTAAATATTGCCTTTTTCTGCCATGAGGGTCATCTCTTTGATGGCTTGTTCCAATTGCTGTTTATCGTCAGTTGAAAATTTTTCAGCTAAAAGAAAAACGGCAGCTTTCCGATGTCCGTATGAAGCGGCGGCTTTCAGTAATTCTTTATAGCCGGTCAGATCATTCCGGCTCCGACATGCAAGAGCATTGGCAAAGAACATATCCCCATTCCGTATGATTTGGGTTGCTACTTTTTCCTCTTTTTCAGCGGCTTTGCGGAAGAAGTGTGCCGCTTGAGCCATATCCACCGGAACGCCGCGTCCTTCAGAGTAGATTTCCCCGAGGAGAAAAGCGGCAGGGGTGTCGCCTTTTTCGACAGCAAGTTTCAAGTATTTTATACCTTTGACAATATCTTCTTTCCCTCCCACACCGTCTTTCCAGAAAACTCCGAGATCTTTGAGAGCCCCGGCATTGTTTTGAGCTGCGGAGAGTTCCAGATATTTTAAGCCGTTTACGGCATCCGGAGAGCCGAATCTTCCTTCAAGGTAAGCCAGAGCAAGATTGTATTGTGAAAGATCATCTCCCTGCTCGGCGGCTTTGCGGTACCACTCCAGATAAGCCGGATCGTTATTATTCATGAGAAGTTCAGCCAGGCTGCGCTGGGCGAGATAGAAACCTTTTTCCGCAAAGTCGCGGTGTATGCGGGTGACTTTTTCCGGATCGCGTCCATAAATTGGAGAGTGAAAAACGGAAACTCCCTGCGCCAGAGCTTTCAGTTCCCATTCACGATCGACCATATCCAGCGCGGAGATACGGGTTTTTGCCTGCATGATGGCGCAAGCCAACAGGTATTGGGCATCTGCATCTCCGTTTTCTGCGGCACTTCTGACCTCTTTCATTCCCGGTAGACTGTGCCATTCTGGAGAGTTGTACTCCGGCAGTTTATCTGCTGCCGCAGTGGTAAAGATCATCAAAACGGCTGCAATAACGCTCAAAAATTTTTTCATTTGTAACATCTCCTTTTTTTTGTGTTTTCTGATGTCTCTGTAATACTTACTGCCGCAAAAATCTGTTTTCTTGCACCATGTATATAAAATAATACAGCCGCTTGGACATTTTGAGTCCAAGCGGCAAAAAGTTATTGACAATTTTTAGTTTAAATCAGAGAGATAATTGTGACAGCTGCCGGCAAAATTGTCTCAAGGGAAAAATCAACGATTTTTTGTTCCGGATCATCAGTTGCTGTGATGCCAGAACGCAAATGTTCCCATCTTCCATTTTTTATAGCGTAGACATATGCCAAATCTGTATAATGATCGGTGAAGAAACGGCTATCCCATTTCATACGGTATTCTATTGCGATGCGACTTATATTACTGCCATTGATACCTGTGTCATTTGTATTGCCGAAAGTTTCTACAGAAAATTTTTCATCTTTATTCAGCATCACCGATACTGATCCAAACCGGAGCCATATTGACTGTCGATAGGAATATTGCCGTGGTCTTTCAGCAGATTTGCTATTTTTTTGCATATAACCCAGCCGTTACAAGTTGCAAAAATCATATTCTGTACCGGATTCCCTGCATCATCTCGGGTAAATATACTCAATGCAAAACACCGCATCCGGAACGATGTATCACTACCGTCCGGATTAAAAACTTTGAATGAACTTAACAGTTGCGTTTTCATTATTTCATCGAAGTTGAATTTTTGAACTTTGCCGGACATTTGGAAAAAGGAAACATCTTTGAAACGGTAAAAAGATATCATTCTTTTTTGCGGATCAAAGACCATCAACGGGTGAAATTGCAGTTTTTTGAGCGTGTTCCTGTGCATAACAGATAAGCCGCCGACAAATGCAGATGCGGCAGCGATCCCGAGCAAAAGACAAATCCACTTGTTGATCGGGATCAGCATTATAAAACCGATGCAAAATAGCGTGATAAAAGCATAAATGCAGTACCACCATGTGTGCTTTTTACATTTGGTCGCAATAAGAAATGTTTTGCCGGAACGCTTGCTTTGGCAAAGGGAATAAGTGGACATAAGTCTTTCCAGATCATCAAACTCCTCTTCTGCGAAAAGTCTCCGATTCAATTTTATATCTATCATGGAATCATCTCCCGGATATTTTACCGTTTTGTGACCACCTGTTGCCTTTGGCAACAATCAACGGTCATATTATACCACAGACCGGGCATCATTACAAGCGAAGTAAAAAGAAAAGTCTGTAAAAAGCTGATTTTATGATTTGAATTTTATTGCTTGCAATGTTATTTTATGGCATCGAGAAAATTATAATTGCGGACACTAAAACGGACAAAAAAACGGACTGCAACGGACTCATACTGATATGAAAGACAATGGACAACTTTTATTCCCGCACGGAGGCTATCGCAAATTGAAATCTTTTCAGTTGGCGCAGCTTTGTTTTGATATTACCGTCCGTTTTGTTGAATTGTATATCCCTAAAAACTCAAGAACGATCGACCAGATGGTACAGGCGGCACGTTCCGGAGTTCAGAATATCGCCGAAGGTTCGGTCGCAGCGGCAACCAGTAAACGTACCGAATTGAAGTTGACCAATGTTGCAAGAGCTTCTCTTGAAGAATTACGCCTTGATTATGAAGATTATCTGCGTCAGCATACAGCTCCGCTTTGGAGCAAAGAACATCCGTTGACTCAAGAGTTTATCAGATGCCGCGTAAGTACGATGGCAGATTTCAGAACTTTTGTGCAAAACGCAAAACAACATCCGTCAATGTCCGCAAGTGTCCGTACTTGTCCGTTACAGTCCGTCATCGTTGCCAACGCAGTATTACTGTTGCTCAATGTTGCCTGTCATTTGCTTGACCGTCAGCTTGCCCGGCTTGCAGCCGACTTTGAAAAAGGAGGCGGTTTTTCAGAACGGATGTATCAGCAACGTCTGAAGAAAAGGAAAAATGATGAGTAATAAAACTTACGCAAAACTTCATGCCATACTGCCCCGGAAAGGCAATAAAGCGGTGGTGTTCCGCCGTGGGCCGTCTTCGTGTGTTGCGGTCATCGGGTGGGATTTAGGGAAAGACACTTTTATGGTCGGACAATGGCTGCGGGGCAGGATCTATCCATTCCGCTGTGATCTATCTCCGGATGGCGAATATCTGCTCTACTTTGCCGCCAAATACGGTAATGTCAATCCGGTGGAAAAATTTGTCAATGATAAAGTTATTGAACGCATCGGAGAACCTTTTTACGGCAGTATCCGCAGTTATGAAAAATATTTTCAGCAGCGTGAATGCGAAGAAGAACTTATCCGCAAAGAGTTTGCAAAAGAAATTCAAAAAATCCGCAACGGGCGCGATTACACCGACCGCAGTTGGACGGCGATTTCCCGTGCGCCTTATTTGAAAGCGATCGACCTCTGGTTCAACGGTTCCGGATGGAATGGCGGCGGCAAATTCATTGACGAAAAGACCGTATGGATCAATACGCCATTGATGTTTCGTGGCGAACATCTGCACCATATCCAAAGCCGCAAATTCAAAGAACTTGCCGAACCGCCGGTTCCCCAATGGGTAACCGAAAACAACGGTGAATGTCCCGGAATTTATCCTTTCCGACTGCTTCGTGATAACTGGCAATATATCAATATTCCCGGCGAACAATATATTTTTGAAAAAACATTACCCCAAGATTTGATCCTGCGGAAAGAATTCGGCTATGGCAAAAATACAGCATACGCAGAAACCCATACCGTACTGGATGCAGAAAGAAATACCCTGCTTGACGGCAAATCCTGGGAATGGGCAGATTTCGACACTCGCCGCAAGCGGATCGTTTATGCTGAAAATGGTGCTATTTATGCCATCGACTTACGCCGTGCAGACCTGAAAGAGCGATTGCTCCACGACTTCAATGACATGAAATTTGAAGCCTTGCCTGCGCCGTATTGAAAGAATATTACCGGAAACACGGACAAATACGGACTCTGTTAGTGTCCGTTAGTGTCTGTAAAAGTCCGTAAAAATTTTTCAAAAAGGAATCATTGATGCCAATAAAACGACTGATCTTAAAACTGCTTACCGCATTTTCGGCGTTGCGGGCGGGAAAAGTGTTTGCCGCAGATAATATCAGCGTTATTGCCTCCTGTCGGGAGGATGCCGATATTATTGCCGGGGCGTTGAAGGTTCTCAAAACACATACCGGCAATGCTGAACACTATAATTTGGTTACTGAAAATATCCGCATGATACTTGTTGCCCGGAATCGGCACTTGCCGCCATTTTGTGTTTGGCACAAGAAAAAACAACTGGTACTGCGCCGGGATTTTCTTGCCGGAACAACACCTTTGATTTGTGCTTCAATGCTGGTGAATTACGCTTGTTTACTGCGGGATGAGTTGCCGCCGTATGCAGAGAGTGCCATTGATGAACAACTGCGGTTCCTTGCCGCCGAAGATTCCGCTTCCTATCAACTTATGATCGACTATTACCGGGAACTTGGGCACGATTTTACTTTTGAACTTTGAAAATTATAAAAGTATTTTTGCCGCCATTCTGTTTGCTCCTGCTGACGGTCTTTATTCTTGAGCATACTGATAAAGCCAAAACCAAGATCATCGGTGTGCGGATAGATGATAAGTTCCGCCGCATGGAAGAATAACAAAAGATGTCCATGCAATCCCACGGCACAAAAGAATGACCGCAATATGTTTTTCAGAGTTTCTGTATCAGGTGTATCCAACACGCCGCAGTCGTTTTCAAGTTTGAGAAATTCCTGATCAAATTGAGGGGAATCGGGCTCCGGGAGCATATCCAAAACAATGATTTTCACCATGCCGTTTTTTAATAACGCGTGTAAAAATTTGTCTATTTTCTCCAAAGACATGTCATAATCTGTTGAAAGTTCTTCTTTATTGCTGCTTATAAAAAGCGAGGAAACAACCGTCACATCGTTGATATACTCTGTCATTTTTTGCAGAAAGTCATCGCACAAGGCATCAATTCCTGCTTTTGAAAAATCCGGAGCGTTGTCTGTATATCCTAAAAATCCGGGCGTACTGCTGTATGATTCCAGGTCAATATATTGCGTTATATTTATATCCATATTCATTTTGACCACTCATGTTTACAATTTCGGCAGGGGTACAGTAAAGGATTGGAGTTGCTGTAAACCATTGCGGTACAGCCACAAATCACTATAAAACAAAGAGTTCAATCATACTTGACTGAACTCTTGAGAGATTTTTAATGGTGGAGGTTATGTAAATTGGCAGCGGACTTTGCTCCTGAAGATTTTTTACGTTCAAACGATAAAAAAGTTCGTATTTGCAATATTTTATTTGATAGAAAGGCATAACACTGCGAAAAAAATCTTATGAGATCCCAAATTGCTGAAAAATAATGCGGGAGACTTTCCCTGTTGATTTTCGGGAAGTTTTATCACTTGATAATTATGCAGCTTGTGACCACAGAACTGCATATCCCGGCAGAATCCAAACTAAAGAAAACATAATCATTGAAATCATTTGGGAAATTGCCAGATACAAAAACTTTTCATATTCCCGCTTTTTCTGCCTGTGTAAAGAAAGAAATTTGCAACAAGCAAAAAATTGTATCGGTAAAAGCAGAATAGGATATCCATAAGTTATGAGATACCATTGTGTTTCTGTTTGCAGTTTAAAATATATTTCTCCAAGTACAATAATTCCAAGAATATACCAAATAAGCTGAGGAAATATCAACAGTTCGCACCATTTGTGCGGTCTGGAGAACAAACACAATATATTACAAAGTCCGCATGCCCCCAAAGCAAACAAAGCGATAATGAAAAACGCTCTTAATATTTCCATTTGGAACTCCGTTACAAAATCGGAAAAGAATATAGACATATTCTGTAAAATCTTTCAACTGTGTAAAAACGAATCATTGTTTCTCTCTGTCCTTTCAGAAATCAAACCAATTTCTATATCTGGTAATGTAATTAAAGAAAAAACTTTGCAAGCAGGCAACTTTCATTTTTTACATCATATCGGTGTATTCTTTCGCCATGACTTTCTGCAAGGTTCAATGCTCCATAGACACAGTTTTCCAGCTTTACAGTAACGACAATTGCGGCAACACAACAAATCCTCCAGATTCAAGATGGATTTTTTACAACATATATTATTATCGATTTTACTTGATTATTGAATGATATTGTGGTATATTAACATACGGGATTAATGCCTCCCTTAAATATTAAAGAAAGTGAGTTTTTTATGGAAAAGGCTACAGCTGCTGTTCTCGTTGCACCTGGAAAATTTGAATTCCGTGAATTCCCCATCCCCGAAATCAATGATGATGAAATGATCATCAAGGTTCAGGGCTGCGGTGTTTGCGGTACTGACGGTCATGAATACAAACGTGATCCTTTCGGGCTCTGTCCTGTTGTACTCGGCCATGAAGGTTCAGGAGAGATCGTCAAACTCGGTAAAAATATTACCAAAGACTCTGCCGGCATGCCGGTTAAAGTCGGCGACAGCATTGTTACATGCATTATCCCCTGCGGCGAATGCAGTGCCTGCAAAAATACTCCGGCTCGCACAAATCTTTGTGAAAATGTCGGTGTTTACGGACTTTTCCCTGATGATGATACTCATCTCAACGGTTATTTTGCAACTCACATGAAAGTCAGAGCAAATTCAACATTTTTCAATGTTTCCGATATGACTCTGGATCAGCGTCTGCTGGTTGAACCTGCAGCAGTTGCAGTTCATGCTGTGGAACGGGCAAAAACGACTCATCTGCTCAATTTCAATACAAAAGTACTCGTTCAGGGTACAGGCCCTATCGGATTGCTTGTAATGGCTGTCCTCCGCACTCTCGGTATCGAAAATATTATCGCTGTTGACGGAAACGACAACCGTTTGGAAATTGCCAAAACGCTCGGTGCCACACACACTTTCAATTTTACCAAGTATCCCTCTTTCGATGATATGCTCGCTGATGTCAAAAAAGTAACTGACGGACTGGGTGCTGAATTTGTTTTCCAGTGTACCGGTGTTGCACAGGCAGGTGCAAATGCATGGAAACTCATCCGCCGCGGCGGAGGTCTTTGCGAAGTCGGATTTTTCATGGATGGAGGCAATTGTTCCATCAACCACCACTTTGACCTCTGCAATAAAGAAGTCACTGCGGTCGGTTCATGGGTTTATACTCCGCAGGATTATCCCATCACCTTCTCTTTCCTCAAGCGTGCCGCAGGTATCGGTCTGCCGGTTGAACAACTTGTAACTCATCACTTCCCCCTGAAAGACATCACAGAAGCTCTTGAGACGAATGTCAAAATGCTCGGCATAAAAGTCGCAGTTGTCAATGAATAAGGAGAAAAAATGAGTTTCAGCTATATCCATCCGAAAAATATTCTTGTGCAAACGCTTCAGCGTCTTTATGACCTGGGCATGACCACTACCAGCGGCGGAAACCTCTCTATCAAAGACGATGACGGTAATATCTGGATTACGCCGTCAGGTATTGATAAAGGTTCTCTCCGTCCTGAAGATATTGTCAAAGTTACTCCCGACGGTACAGTCATTGGAAAACACCGTCCCAGCTGTGAATTGCCTTTTCACCGTTCTGTTTACGGTTTGCGGGAAGATGTGCGTGCGGTTCTCCATGCACATTCCCCTGCGTTGGTCGCATTCAGTCTGACCGGAAGAATTCCGGATCCGACACTGATTCCCGGAGCTGCAAAAGTCTGCGGCAAAGTAGCTTTCGCCAAATACGAAGTCCCCGGCAGTGAGAAACTCGGTAAAATCATTGCTGCAGAATTTGCCAATGGAGCAGATTCTGTCATTATGGAAAATCACGGTGCGGTCATGTGCGGTCAGAGCATTGCAGAAGCTTTTGCCCGTTTTGAATCTCTGGACTATGTTGCAAGAATCCAAATCAATGCTACAAGTCTCGGCAAAGAAAAACCGCTCATCGGAAAACTGCCCAAACCGAACTATCCGGAATTTATTCCTAATGTGATTTCCGCAAAAGAGTGTGAATTGCGGGATGAACTTGCAATCTTCCGCGCCCGTGCATATAAGCAGCGTCTGCTTTTCAGCGGTAGCGCATTCCTTTCATCCCGCCTTGGAGATGATGATTTTCTTGTAACTCCCGCTAATTTTGAACCGATGTATCTCGATTCTCTTGGCATGGTACGTATGTTCAATGGAATGCGTGAAGCCGGAAAAGTTCCCTCTTCCGCCACAGCGATCTGCCGCAATATTTTCAATCATTGTCCATGGGTAAATTCAGTTATCATGACCAGACCTCCGTATCTTATGGCATACGCAGTGACCGGCGTTCCCATCGACAGCCGTGTTATTCCTGAAAGCTATATTATGATGCGCGATATCAAAGTACTCTCCGCTGAAGAGTATTTCAAAAATCCGAATGCAGTAGTTGAACTTCTTTCTCCTGCCAATCCGGTGATTCTGATTGAAAATTGCGGTATTCTGACTACAGGCAAATCACTGCTCGAAGCATTTGACCGTCTTGAAGTTTGTGAATTTACCGCAAAATGCCTTCTGCTGGCAAGCAAACTCGGCAAATTCAATCCGATCAATCAGGAACAGGTTGATGAGATCATTTCAGAATTCAATCTGCCGAAATAATTTCAAATAATTTTTTCCGGGAATACAGATATTTTTCTGTTTCCCGGATTTTTTTTGTTTTTGATACAGCTGTTTGAGCTTATAAATAAATATAGTAACACAATGCACAAACTACGAACTTTTTATAGGAAAAGCTCGCGATTTTCAATATCGGGAATGTTCGCTATGTTCGCATTAAACAGCAGTTGCCTTACTCCTCTGAACCTCGTCCTTTGCTCGGTTTGAGCGTAATTTGAGCTTGGGACGAGTTCCTGACCCTACAGAGAAAGAGAGAAAATAGCCCGGATAAAGGGAGAAACTGTGGCCCACAGGTTAGGGAGTTTCCCATGCCTGGCGTTCTCTGTTTTGCTCAAATCGTTGATTGTGCGGGCATTAAAGACAAAGAAAAACGGAACCAGACTTTGACTTCCTGATTCCGTAGGTTTTCTTAATGGTGGAGCATTTTCGCTTGATTCGAAAAATTCTCCCAAGCTCAAATGGTTGCAAGTTAATGAATTATGGTCATTGCTTCGTTATCTCGCGAAAATATCTCTGTTTTTGTTTGGAGAAAAATTTTCAGCTTAACCGAAAGGACTTTTTCTCCGAAACAAACGCAAAATGCCCCAAAAAATAGTTGAACCAGCGACTTTTTCCCCAAAGGGATACAGAGGTCAGAGGTTCGAGCATCTTCGCATCAAACAATATTAGTTTATCCACCAATTTTCGCAAATGAGAACCAAAGGTCAACGGTTCGAATGTCTTCAC
>SUWK01000119.1 GCA_015061525.1 Lentisphaerota bacterium | reverse complement strand
GAAAGAAACATTCACGCGGGTGTTACTCCACTGAGTTTTTTGCAAAGCTTTTTTCCAAAAAAGCGTCGATCAAGCCGCGACAACGGAGCGGCGCGACAGTTCGCTTTCTTTGCAAAGCTTTCTTTCTCGCGAAAGAAAGCGGAGAGGGGCGGGACACTTCGTTTCCCTCCCCTCAAACTCCCCTCCCTCAAGAGCCTTCCCGTGACTGTTGCGGGGCATTGGGTTCTTCCATTAAGTTATTGCGCCTGCGCTCCCGGGGCGAGTGCCTTTGGCACTCTTTCCGGTCGCTCGCGGCTTATTGCTCGTCCTCCGCTCATCCTCGCAACATTTGTTGCGTCGGCTTTGCTCGCATGGAAATGCTCGCAAAGTACATTCGCATGCGGACTGCGCGCTCGGCGGCAACCGCCTCGCACCCGTGCGTTGAACGTCCCACGGAGGGCATCAACCAATATCGGGAACAAAGCTTTTCAAAAAAAAAATAAATCGATCAAGCCGCGACAGCGGAGCGGCGCGACAATCCGCTTTCTTTGCCAAGCTTTCTTTCTCGCGAAAGAAAAACCCCAGTGAAACTTCTTCCACAGGGGTTTTGCCAAGCTTTTTTCAAAAGCGTCGATCAAGCCGCGACAGCGGAGCGGCGCGACAATCCGCTTTCTTTGCCAAGCTTTCTTTCTCGTGAAAGAAAGCGGCTTTTGCTCGTCCTCCGCTCATCCTCGCAACATTTGTTGCGTCGGCTTTGCTCGCATGTAAATGCTCGCAAAGTTCATTCGCATGCGGACTGCGCGCTCGCACCCTCGCGGTGCTCGCACCCGTGCGTTGAACGTTCCACAGAGGGCATCAACCAATATCGGGAACAGAGCCAAAGTAATAAAAAAAACAGTATCCCTGCGATTTGTAATATTATGGTTTATGCAGTATATTAATCTTTTATAATGTTTCAAAAATGTGCGACAATAACTTTCACAAGAGAAAAAAATGAAAACATTGAATCAACTGGCTGTCATGTCGCTGTTTCTTACGGCTGCGATTTGGGGGTTATCCTATTCTGCACAAGCTCAAGCAATGGATACCATGTCTCCACTGATCTTCGTATTTCTGCGCTATTTGCTCGGAGCTCTGATGCTTGTCCCGGCGATCCTTCATTCCCGCAAGAAGCCGGACAAATCGTTGATCACCGGCGGTATTCTCTGCGGAATATGTCTTGCCGGCGGCGAAATACTCCAACAATTCGGTCTTCTCTACACCACCGCCGGGAAAGCCGGTTTTCTAACCGCGCTGTACGTCATCATGATCCCGGTTATCGGTGTTTTCATCAATAAAAAATCCAACTGGAAAATTTGGTGTGCCTCCTTGCTTTCCGTCGCCGGAGCATTTCTGCTCTGTTCCGATGGAACTCTCGGCTCAATCGGCAACTTCGGAGACATCCTGATGATCATCTGCGCTTTATTTTTCGCCTTCCAATTTATCGCCATCGCCAAATTTGCCCCGCAAGCAGATGCGCTGCAGTTATCTGCAGTTCAATTCATTACCGTTTCGGTACTCTCCGGTATCGCCGCACTGCTCGCCGGAGAAAGCTGTACTTTTGCCGGTATCGCCGCAACAGCCAAACCTCTGCTCTTCTGCGGTATGATCGCCATCGGTTTCGCCTGCACCATTCAGGTTGCAGCTCAAAAGTACGTCCACCCGGCAACCACCTCCATCATTCTGAGTACCGCCTCAGTTTTTGCCGTAATCTGGGGGTGGCTGATTTTGAATGAACACTATTCATTGCTCAATCTCGCCGGATGCGGAATTATTTTTGCAGCAGTAATACTGGTACAGCTGCCGGATAAAACCTCTGCATGATTCAAAAAACACTCAAAATATTGTTAATGGAAAATCTTGAAATAATCAAAATTCCAGATGAAGTAAACAGCTAAATCCGCGAACTCGGTTCTGAAATCTCCACTGCTTTCGGTCAAGCTCCATTAACCATGGGCGTGGTTATGAATGGCGGTCTCTTTTTTGCCGCAAAATCAGCTGAAGCAATACACATTGATTCCATCGCCGCCGGAAGTTATACGCAGAACGCCGGTATTACCGGAGTTTCACACCGCAGCTGATTTCAAAAGGTGAAATAAAGCTCCCGTCATCTCCGCTGGTCAAATTGGCAAGTTCCGGATTATTGCTCCAGGCATAGCGGACAACTTCCGGTTCAGACACCTGTGCAGAACTTATGCGCAAATTTCTGCCATTCTCAATAATTCCTTCCGCCGGAAAAAAGTTTGTTCCATCGGCAGAAAGCATCAGCGTTCTGATTTTTTCATCTTTTACGGCAATATCTTTATCAAATGTGACGATCAGGGAACAGTCATTTTTTACACATCCTGACGGCATCGGAGATTGCAGCTTTTCAGGATGATACATATTGTAAAATGCCGCTGCCGCCGCTCTTTCTGCAACCGGACGCTTGCCGCGGGGATGGAGATCATCCACATCCCCGTCACGTACGGTTACGATCAGTGAATTACCGCTTGTCAATGCCGCCAGCCGCTGTTCTTCACGCAAAACCGCCCACTGACTGAAGTGCTGATATTCCCGTACCGGTTGAAATCCCGGCAACTGGATAATGACAAAGTCAAATTTGTCCTGTCCCCAGCGCATTTGCCAGTCATCTATCAATGTCAGCAGCATTTCTTTGTAAACATCCGCTTGCGCCAAAGCATTGTATTCTCCCTGATACCACACAGCTCCGCGCATGGCATACGGGATCAGCGGATGGATCATATTATCAAAGAGCATGTGAACACTCTGCGCCGAATCACCGCCTATAGAGGTCATAAATTTCGCCCCCCAAGTACCGTAGTTGTGTTCCATTTTCATTTTCCACATTCCGGCAAGCGTGATATTTTCATCGCCGCAGCTCAGCTTCATCACCGCAGCCGGTCCGGTCAATCCGCCATCCGTGGCAATAGAAACCGCAGAAGATACCCTGACGGAAATCACACTCTTTCCGGCTTTAACCAATTTTCCCGGAACCGTATAAACTCTTGGAGCAATAAAATGGTCAAAACGGCGGAAACTGCCGGTACTCCCGATTTTTTCCCCATTGAAAAATGTTTCATCGCATTTGTCTGCCGCCCCAATGGCAAGCGTCAAATCTTTCCCTGCCCACTCCTCCGGAATATCCACACTCTTGCGGAACCAGAATACCCCGGCATGGCAGTATCCGGCAACCGTCCAGCTGTCAGGCAGCAGAATATTCTGCCACATTGAATCATCAAACTCCGACAGATGCCACTTCTCAGCTTCTTTGCTCAATACCGGATGTTCAAAGGGAAATTTTTCATCGATCAAAGCAAACATCCGCTTATCCGCTGACGGAACCAGTTCGCCTTCCGGCAAAACAGCATAAAACTCCGGATCACTGTTTATCTTATCGACCGCTCTGACTTGTTCGGCGATCCCTTTTACCGGACACTTGAGCAGAGCTTCACGGCTGATGAATGTTTCTATCGGCATTCCGCCCAAACTGGCATTGATGATGCCCACCGGAACCGCCGGATCAAGTTTGCGCAAATATTTGGCAAAATAGTAGCCGATCGCAGAAAAGTTCTCTGACGCAGCAACAGAATCAACTTCCCAATAACCAGTTACATCTGATTGAATCCCCGGATAAACCTCTGCTTTTATATTGAAAAAACGGATATCCGGATCAGCCGGAGCTTTGGAAAATTCTTCCCAGTCCGGAGTATCTTTGGCAAGAAACGCCATATTGCTCTGACCGGAACAAAGATAAACGTCACCGACAGCGATATTTTCAACGGAAATTTTTCTGCCGCTTTCAACTTCTTCCACAATCAAAGTCAATCCGCGGTCTGCTTCTGTTATTTCCGGCAGATAACAGCGGAACTTTCCCTCCGCATCCGATACCGCCATTGCCGAAACTCCGCCAAGCGTACAGCGTACCAGTTTCCGGGGAGCAGCTTTGCCCCAAACCGGAACCGGCATATCGCGCTGAAATACCGCTCCGTCACAAAATGGGGCGGCCAGACGTAATTGTGTTTGCATACCGCAAACCGTTTTCTCAGAAGATTCCATTTTCTGTCCTTTCCGGATGTAAAAAAAAGCTCTGTTCCCAATATAGGTTGACAACATATTGCGCACACAAGTTGTGGAGGGTGTTACTCCACCGTTTTTTTGCCAAGTTTTTTTTCAAAAAAGCGTCGATCAAGCCGCGACAGCGGAGCGGCGCGACAATCCGCTTTCTTTGCCAAGCTTTCTTTCTCGCGAAAGAAAGCGGAGAGGGGCGGGACACTGCGTTTCCCTCCCCTCAAACTCCCCTCCCTCAAGAGCCTTCCCGTGACTGTTGCGGGTCATTGGGTTCTTCCATTAAGTTATTGCGCCTGCGCTCCC
>SUWK01000118.1 GCA_015061525.1 Lentisphaerota bacterium | reverse complement strand
GGAAGAACCCAATGACCCGCAACAGTCACGGGAAGGCTCTTGAGGGAGGGGAGTTTGAGGGGAGGGAAACGAAGTGTCCCGCCCCTCTCCGCTTTCTTTCGCAAGAAAGAAAGCTTTGCAAAGAAAGTGAACTGTCGCGCCGCTCCGATGTCGCGGCTTGATCGACGCTTTTGAAAAAAGCTTTGCAAAACCCCTGTGGAAGAAGTTTCACTGGGGTTTTTCTTTCATAAGAAAGAAAGTTTTGCAAAAAAACTCAATAGAGTAACACCCTCCACAACTTGTGTGCGCAATATGTTGTCAACCAATATCGGGAACAGAGCCAAAAAAAACAGCGGTCAACCGACCGCTTTGCAAATGAAGTCCAAACGCTTTTCATGGACCTTCAGGGGAACATTATACCCGTGACGCATCCCGGGTATTTCCAGATATTCCACCTGATGTCCTGCCTGGCGCAGTGCGGCAGTCATCGCATCGGAGTGCGCTTTTTTACTCACCCGGTCATCGGCACAGCCGTGGATGAATAAATACGATATACGCGGCATCTTATCCAGCTGGTGCAAAGGAGAGTGTTCTTTCAACACCTCTTCCCACGGTTCCGCGTAACCGTAGTATGCGCAATTCAAACTGGTCGGCAGATCCGGCCGTTCGTGATAGTGAAAAAGCGTGTCGCACACCGGATAAAGCAGATCGGCAGCAACCGGCACTCTTTTTCCGTAACGGCAGTAGAGCAAAGCTGCACACCCGCCCATACTGCCGCCGCTTGAGATCAAGGGCAAATCTTCCGGCAGAGCCAGATCTTTCCAGACCCGTTCCAGCAATTCATCCACGAACTGCCGGGAAACCCTGTTCATCCAGCTCCACGGACCGTAGTACGGAACAACAGTCAGGATATCCTTTTCCGCCAATGCAAGATCCAATTCTGTTCCGCCCTGACGGATCGCCGCGCCAAGGCCGTGAAAACTGACCACAACCCCCCGGATGCTGCCGGAGATATATTCCATATTACTCCAGCAGCAATCCTTTACCCATTGATCTTTGAATATCATGATTCAGTAAAACTTATTTGATTTCCAGATCGGAAATGTCAAGTTTCGCTTTGACTTCGATTTCGCTCTTGGTCATGAAAACTTCAACGATACCGGCACCGAGATCTTTGACTTTAACCTCTTCTTCAACGCCGGACTGTTTGACAATGCTCGCCCAGAGCTCCGGAGTTCCGGCAGCGGCAAAGACCGCATCCTGGTCGATGCTGCAGGCAGTATCATTATCAGAATCGTTGTCGATAACAGCATCGATTTCGCTGCCCATGGCAATGTGCAGGACGCGACTGTTGACGCAAACGATGGAGTACATAACCGCTTTGGATTCGCTGCTGGCTTTGACGATCAGCATGTCTTTTTTATCGACATCAGACTCTTTGACATCCAGTCCCTGTTCCTTGAACTGTTTCTTGATCGCGCTGAAAATCTCTTCGGCATTGCCTTCGTCCAGAACCACAACGGCTTCAAATTTGCCTTTGTCAGCTTCTTTGACACTATCGGCCCACAGAGCGATATTGCCGGAAACTTCGTCGATTTCTTTGACGCCCAACATATCTTTAAGATTCTCAAGCAGTTCTTTCTGGAAGGTTTTGTTCTCTTTGAGCATGTCCCAAATTTTGCTGTCAAACACCGCTTTTGTATTACCGTAAACGATAATCTGAGCATCTTCCGGAACGAACTCCAGAGAGTTTTCGCAACCGCAGAAAACCAACACTGCAGTCATGGCAACTGTCAACATCTTGAAAATTTTCATCTTTTTTTTCCTTTCCTTTATGTTTCAGGGGTTGACGGATACCTTTAACATATACCTGATTTCCGGTTTGTCAACAAATATTTCTAAAAAAACTTGTATTTTTTTATTTTATGGTGTACCTTATATCCCGTAAGTATACATCATACAACAGGGGAAGTAAACTTTTTATGAAACGGATTCTGGTCACCGGCGGCAGCGGTTTTCTCGGCAGCTGGCTCTGCGAAAAACTGCTGGAACAAGGCAACGAAGTCATCTGCGTGGATAACTTTTATACCGGCGCAAAGCGCAATATATACCATCTGCTTGACAATTCACGATTTGAATTGATCCGGCACGATGTCACTTTTCCGCTCTACATCGAATGTGATCAGATCTACAATCTCGCCTGCCCGGCAAGTCCCATCCATTATCAGCGCGATCCGGTGCAGACCGTCAAAACCTGTGTTCATGGAGCGATCAATATGCTGGGACTTGCCAAACGGGTCAATGCCAAAATTCTGCAGGCTTCCACCAGTGAAGTTTACGGTGATCCGGCGATCCACCCGCAAATTGAAGAGTATTGGGGCAATGTCAACCCCATCGGAGTACGTTCATGTTATGATGAGGGCAAACGGTGCGCCGAAACCCTTTTCAACTGCTACCATATGCAGAACAACACCCGCATAAAGATCATCCGCATATTCAATACCTACGGACCGCGGATGCATCCGCACGACGGCAGGGTGGTCAGCAACTTCATTCTGCAGGCTCTGCAGAATCAGGATATCACCATCTACGGAGATGGTTCCCAGACCCGCAGTTTCTGTTACCGGGACGATTTGATCGACGGTATGATGAAACTGATGGCGACCGGCGATGAAGTAACCGGGCCGGTCAACGTGGGCAATCCCGGAGAGTTCACCATTTTGCAGTTGGCGGAAAACGTTATCGAATTGACCGGCTCAAAGTCAAAAATCATCCGGATGCCGCTGCCTTCAGATGACCCCAAACAGCGCAAACCGGATATTTCCAAAGCCCGGGAGCTGCTCAACTGGCAGCCGACCACCCAGTTACGCGAAGGTTTGGCGAAAACCATCGCCTACTTTGATGAACTGCTGAAAACCGATCCGGAATTCTGCTGCGGCACGGAGTAACCCTGTCTTATGAAACATATTCTGGTTACCGGCGGTGCCGGATTCATCGGCTCCAATCTGGTTGAGCATCTGCTCACTGCAGGATTCCGGGTAACGGTTCTGGATAACTTTGCCACCGGAAAAAGAGAAAATCTTCTGCCTTTTGCGGACAATACGGATTTCACTTTGCTTGAGGGCGATATCCGCAATATCGACGACTGCCAAAAGGCGGTAAAAGGAGTTGATGCCGTTCTCCACGAAGCGGCTCTGGGCAGTGTACCGCGCTCCATCAAAGATCCGGCAACCTCCGCAGCAGTCAATATCAGCGGTTTTGTCAACATGCTTTATGCCGCGCAGAGAGCCGGGATCAAACGTTTTGTATATGCTTCAAGCAGCTCCGTTTACGGCGACTGTACAGATTCCCCGAAAGTGGAGGAGCGTACCGGGACGCCGCTTTCTCCGTACGCTCTGACCAAAAGTGTAAATGAGCAGTTCGCCGCCAACTTTGCCAAAGTATACGGCATGGAATGTATCGGACTGCGTTACTTCAACGTCTTCGGCAAACGGCAGGATCCAAATGGAGCTTACGCAGCTGTAATTCCGAAATTTTCCGCCGCTCTGCTGAAAAAGGAGTCGCCGGTCATCAACGGCGACGGCAGTTACAGCAGGGATTTCACCTTCGTTGAAGATGTGGTTCAGGCAAATATCCGGGCATTGACCGCGAATAAACCTGAAGCATTGAATACTGTGTTCAACGTTGCCTGCGGTATGGAAACCACCCTGAATGAACTCTTTGCATTTCTCCGTCAGGAACTTGCCGTTTTCAATCCGGAAATCTCTTCCGTCACCCCGGAATACGGCCCTGTCCGCGCCGGAGATATCCCACACAGTCTGGCAGATATCAGTAAAGCCGGACGTCTGCTCGGATATTCTCCGCGTTACACGGTGCATGAGGGGTTGAAACTTACTGCAAAGTGGTACTTTGAAAATCTGAAGTAATCGTACAGCGGACAACGTGCCGGATTTCTTACCGCACACACAAAAAAACGGAACCGCATCACCGGTTCCGTTTTTGCTGTATCAAGCGATATTTTCAGCGGGCAGCGAACTGGATCTCGCTGAATTTCACCTCTTTACCAAGAGCTTTGCTGACTGCAGAAGCGATCTCCTCTTTGCTCATTTCTCCGACTTTGATCGCCTGCATATTCTCAACAGATCCGGGAATTGAAGAGGTCTCACTGGCAGAGAAATAAATGGTCTTGTTGTTGAAGTCAAGAACCAATGCGACAACACCGGGGATCACACCGAAAAGAAATCCGCAGCAATCCAGAATCATAATAGACGGATCGATCCGGTCAGATGCCCGTTTACCGATACGTTCCGGTTTCAGCAGCGTTCCGCAGCCGGTGGCGATCAGTGCAAATGCAGCGACCAGAAGAGATGAAAGAACTTTTCTACCCATCATAAAATCTCCTTTTTTTTAATGCTCTGTTCCCAATATAGGTTGACAACATATTGCGCACACAAGTTGTGGAGGGTGTTAGCAGCGTTCAGTTTGCCTGAGGGGCGGGACACTGCGTTTCCCTCCCCTCAAACTCCCCTCCCTCAAG
>SUWK01000117.1 GCA_015061525.1 Lentisphaerota bacterium | reverse complement strand
TTGCTCGCATGGAAATGCTCGCAAAGTACATTCGCATGCGGACTGCGCGCTCGGCGGCAACCGCCTCGCACCCGTGTGTTGAACATGCCACAGAGGGCATCAACCAATATCAGGAACAGAGCCTTTCCGTATTGAAATTACCGGGGATGAAATTTTTGAATTTTTTATGTAAAAAGTGACTTGTAAAAGTAAAAAGTGTCATGTATATTAACGGCGAAGTGACATAAAGCGTGGGTCAAGTGACATAAAAAGAGACTTCTATGGACAAAAATATTTACCGTTCACAGAGTATGCAGCTGGCACTGCAGCTTATCGGCGATATCCGCAACGGCACTTACCGTGCCGGGGAAAAGATGGCAAGCATCCGGCAGCTGGCGGAAAAATATCAGGTCGGCAGACAGGTGGCTCTTTCTGCGGTAACTTATTTATGCAAGCGTAATTATCTGTATACTCTCCACGGCAGCGGCACTTACGTCAATCCGCACCATACCCGCGGATTGTTTTACCGGCTCGGCTGGTTTTCCAACGAGGTCAATATGGGCAGCGGCGGGGCGTATTGGTATGCTTTGGCTCTGCATTTGCTGCAGAAAAAAGATTTCAATTTGATATTGGGCGGTAATTTTGAAGAAGATTTCACGTTTGATCAGTGGGTGAAGCGCAAGGGCAATCTGGACGGAGTGTTTCTGCTGGGCATGATCAATGAAAAAATGCTTGCTTTCCTGAAAAAACACAAATTACCCTATGTCGTTATGGGCAACTACAATATTTCTCCGGAACATCCGCAAGTGCTTTTCAATATCAACAGTGTATACGAGAGATCTTTGCCGGAATTGTTCCGGAAAAAACAGTGGAAAGAGCTTGCCATTCTGGCGGCAGATGGTTCTCTGCGTGCTGACCGGGAAACTGTGGACGTGATCCGGAAAACAGCCGCTGCTAACGCTGTGGATTGTTCCGGGGAGTTATTGATGCGTACCGGCGGTGATGGCTATGAGGAGATACGGCAGTTGTTGAAAAAACGTACTCCGGATGCGCTGCTGATCATCGGTGAGCATTGGGTGGGAATGCAGAAATTCCGTGACCGTCATCCGGAAGTGAAACTGCCGGAGATCATCGTTCCCGGTCACATCCCACTGATCGGTGCGGCGAACAGTAAATACGATCATGTACTGGAATTTCCCTTTGAGGAAACTTTGCGTTTCATTAATGATGGTATTGAAAAGATGATGATGCAATTGAATTTTTACCAGAATAAAAAGTAAGGTTTATTACTGAATGAAGAAAAGAATTTATACTCCGGCTTTCCCTGGAACATACTGGCTGCGTCTGCCCTATGTTCACGATCTTGATGAGCGTGACCGCCGTTTCCAGTGCCGCAGGACTTTTGAGATCACTTCGGTACCGGAACATGCATGGATCAATGTTACCGGCGATGCCAAATACACGCTTTATGTCAACGGTGAATTTGTCAACTACGGGCCCGCGCGCGGACATCAGCGCATGTGGCAGTATGACCGTCTGGATATTGCACCGTATTTGCGCTGCGGCAAAAATGTGATCGCTGCCCAAGTCCATAAATTCGGAATGGGTATGACTTTATATGTCTATGCTTTTGATAATGGTTTTCTGTTGTCCGGCAAAGTGAATGAAGTGGATATTTCCACGCACAAAGGGTGGCTTTACCGTCATGCTCCGGGGTATACTCCGGCGGTGGCGCGCGGAGCGGCGCAGCACGGATTCCAGGAGTTTTTTGATTGCCGTGCGGCACAGGATGACTGGTTTATGCCCGACTATGTGGAGGATGAGTCATGGTACGTTGACCTTGCCAAAGATCATGCCCGCATTGCCGGATGTGCGCCGTGGTATGATTTTGAGGAAAGATCGGTTCCGTTTCTTACCAGAGATATCATTCCGGCGAAAAAGCGCATTTCCGTTTCGCGGCATACTCCGGCTGTTGAAGATATGACGGAAAAGTGTCATATTTATTATCACTATAAACAGGAAAAATTTCAGTGGGAAAAAGCTGAAAAGTCCGGTGACAAGTACGCTTTTGCCGATGGTATATACGGACAGGTGATCGACTTGGGTGAGGAGATGCCCTGTCAGCTGATTTTTGAGATTTCCGGAGCCAAAGCCGGAGATGTGATGGAGTTTTATGCTTTTGAGATGCTTACTCCCGATGGTATCGCTCCGGACTTCAATGCTCTGAAACCGCATCCGCGCACTTTTTTTGCCGGACAGATCATTATGAAAGACGGCAGTTACCGTCACGAATTGAGCGCGCCGTGGGGATTGCGCTATGTGGCACTGTGGACAAATGGACAGGATTTTTCTGTAAAAGTTTCCGCCCGCAGGATGTGGGCAGATATGGATATTCAGGGGGAATTTACCGCCTCTGACGAAAAGCTGCAGGCGATCTGGGATATGAGTATGCAGGCACAAAGGTGCTGTATGGTCGACGGTTACACCGACTGCCCCGGACGGGAAAACTCCCAGTGGTGGGGCGATGCTCTGGTGGAGGCGGCGAACAACTTCAAAGTTTCTGCCGACGCGAGTATTCTGGCGCGCGGACTGGTTCTGGTTACCGATGTGCTTACTCCCAATGGATTGACCATCGGGGTGGCTCCGACGAGCAGTCCGCTGTGTGTGATGCCGGATTATACGGCGATCGTGCTGCTGACGATCTATCAGCACTACATGCAGACCGGTTCAACGGAGTATTTTGAAAAATTGACTCCGGCGGTGGAAAAAATTCTTCATTATTTCCGTTACGAGGCGTCGTTCTGCGACGGATTGGTACCATTTGATGAGAGATTTCCTGCCTTTTTTGACTGGTGTCCGGCTCTGTTCAAAGGTCACATAAGTACATTGCTTAACGCTATTTACCTTTATGCTTTGAAGAAAACTGCCATTCTTGCTGAAGCTGCGGGCAATAATGCCATGCTTGAAGTGGTGAAAGAGGATATTGCAAGAGTGAGCAGTGCCATTGAAAAATATCTTTATGATCCGGAAAGCGGACTTCTCTGCGATGGTATTCGTGAAGATGACAGCATCGTGACGACATTCAGTCCTCATGCTGCTGCGATGGCGATTCTGGCTGGTATTCTGCCGGAAAAACATGAATTGTGGATCGAAAAAGTGCTGCTGCCGCTGGTCAGAGGCAACCGGCAGACTGACCTGCTGCCGACGTCGTACTTTATTTTCTACATCTTTGAGGCGTTGAAACTTTACGGTTACGGAACCGAGGTGATCGACTGCGTCCGCCGCTGGTGGGGCGAGATGGTTGACGCCGACTGTTCCACCACTCCGGAAGGGTATTTGGATACAGCCCGCAAGGCGTATATGAGTTTCTGCCATGCGTGGAGCGCACACCCATTGGTGCATTTTTCCGAACTGCTTCTGGGGGTGATTCAGAAAGCTCCGGCATGGAAAAAGGTCAGCATCCAGCCGCTGCTGCTTGAGGGAGTCGATATTGCCGGCAAAGTGCCAACTCCGTTTGGAAATATTTCCGTATCAGTCAAATGGAACAACGGCGATGCTGATATTTCAATGAGTGTGCCGTCAGATATAGAAGTTGTCAACCAATAAAAACACAGGTGAAACAGTAGATTATGAAAAAGTATCACAGAAAAAATTTCACGTTGGTGGAACTGGTGCTGGTCGCAGTGGTTTTGTTCACTCTGCCGCTGTTGCTTTTTTCCTCATTGAGTGGTGCGCGCGATCAGGGTAAAGTCACTGCCTGTCAGGACAATCTGAAAAAACTCGGCAGTGCCATGCTCTCTTATGCCGAGGCAAATAACGGCGACGGGCCGCTTGCCTATACATTTACTCCGACGATAGTCAGCGGTTCACTGGCGGCTCATTTCGGTGTGGAACTCAAGAGAAATCTTCTCTACAAAGACCGCATTCAGGCAGTGGAGTGTCCGGCGGCATCCTGTAACGGTCCGCAGGTGCTTTATTCCGCCGGAATCGTCCGCAAGAGCAGCAAAGACGGCTGGAGCGGTATTGGATTTTCCATGGATTACACCACCGCATTCGGTACGGGCATCAGCAAGGCTTACGGCAATCACGGTTTCAACTACTTCTGCGGTAAACGCGTCAATAATCTGACCGCTTCCAGAGCGTTGAATAATACCAAATATCTCGGACAGAAAAAGGTCGATCTGGGAAGGGGCAGAAAGGCTGATTATTATCAACCGGCAGATCAGGTGATGGCGGGCGATATGGAGGCGATCACTTTTGACGGAAAAAGTGTCCAGTCCACTTATGCCGGTCATGCTCCGAAAAATACTCCGCTGCCGCACGGCAGCGAGGGGGTGAATCTGGTCCTTATGGATGGTCATGTTGCATGGCGCAACTTTGCTGAATGTACCCGGGATATCGAGTATTTTTCCAGTAAAGGCGACAATGTTAAAAACGGTATCCGTTGGTAAATAAAAAGTTTTTTCAACCATTTTATAGAAAGGAAAACGTGCTGTGAAAAAAATGACACTCTCCGTACGGAGAGTAAAACACCCGTGTTTTACTCT
>SUWK01000022.1 GCA_015061525.1 Lentisphaerota bacterium | reverse complement strand
AAAAACTGTGAAAATAATACTGCATAGAAAACTATGCAGACAGGATTTTTGTTGCTTGTGAACAGAAAATTTAAGAAAATTAACAAAAACAAGGGAATCAGCCCTTGACTTTTACATAATAGAGCTTTTTGCAAATCACTTTCAATTTTTATATCTTTTGACATTTTTTTTATATTCTGTTTTTGTTGTTTTTATATCTTTTTCCGGCTATATTATAGGGTGTGATCAATTCAGACAACTTTCAGAAAGGATATTTTTTATGAATGATCAGGAACTTTACCGTCACGCAAAGACCGTTATCCCCGGCGGTACCGGATTGTTGAGCAAACGTCCGGAAATGCTTGCTCCGGAACTTTTCCCGGCTTATTTCAAAGCTGCCAAAGGCTGCCGGATCACCACCATAGATGACCGGGAATTTGTGGATTTCACCACCTGCGGCATCGGTGCCTGTCTGCTCGGATTCAATGATGAAGATGTTACTCAGGCGGTGGTCAAAACTGCGATGGACGGCAGTTTTTCCACGCTCAATCCCCCGGAAGAGGTCGCACTTGCCGACAAACTCTGTGCCATCCATCCGTGGGCATCGTGGGCGCGTTTCGCCCGGGGCGGCGGTGATATCGGCGCAGTCGCCATCCGTATTGCGCGCGCTGCCACCGGCCGCAGCAAAGTCATGATCATCGGCTACCACGGCTGGCACGACTGGTATCTTGCCGCCAACCTCTGCGATCCGGATGCTCTCGGCGGTATGTGGCTCAAAGGGCTTTCTCCTCACGGGGTTCCTGCTGAGTTGAAAGGTACCGCTGTCGCCTGTATGCATGGTGACTTTGAACAGCTTGATGCTCTGTTGAAAACCCATGGCAACGATCTTGCTGCCATCATCCTTGAGCCTTGCCGTCACGAAGTTCCGGCTCCGGGGTTTCTGGAGGCTCTGCGCGCCGGTTGTGACAAGTATGGCGCACTGCTCATCTACGATGAGATCACTATCGGCTGGCGTTACCGTTTCGGCGGATCACATCTTGATTTCGGTGTCGATCCTGATCTGGCGATCTTTTCCAAAGCTCTGGGCAACGGTCATCCCATTGCGGCAGTTCTCGGCAGGAAAGAATTTTTTGACGGAGCGTCAAAAGCATTCCTGAGCAGTACATACTGGACAGAACGTATCGGACCTGCGGCAGCATTGGCAACAATTGATAAAATGGAACGCACCAATGCGGCTGTTCACGCCAATAACTACGGTATGCAGGTGATGGCTCTCTGGGAAAAATGCGCCGCCGATGCCGGGCTGCCGCTGCAGTTGACCAGCAAATTCGGTTGTCTGGCAAGTTTTCAATTCAAAACGCCTGCTCCCAATGTCATGCGGACTCTTTTCACCCGGAAAATGTTGGAAAAAGGTATCCTTGCCGGAACCGGATTCTATCCCACGGTCTGCCACGGCAAAGCGGAGTTCGATCTCTACGCTGCTGCTGTCAGTGAGGTTTTCAGTGAACTTGCCCCCATTGCCGCCGGAGGGGAAGATGCTGTCCGTGCTGCGCTGACCGCTCCGGAAGCGCATACCACTTTTGCCCGTCTGGTCAAATAATGCGTTTGGAATTTACCGGTGCGGCGCAGCCGGAGTTATCCGGCTGCACCGCATATACATATTGAAAATGAAATCAGCCGATCAGCGGGAAAAGTATCGCACCAAGTACACCGGAAAGTACGATCACCCACGTCGTCTGCCATTTGAATCTCTTTATCAGTACGGCAGATACCATCATAATGATGATGCCGCTCATTGACAGTGCCGGGAATTTGTTCCAATTCTGCCATGGAGTTTTGAGCAAAGACAGTTCCATAAAGATCAGTACCGCATAGACCACCAGTGCCGCTGCTCCCAATCGCGCACCGTACAAGATCCCCTTCATCAACCGGTGTTCGCGGTATTTCTGAATAAAACTCATTGCCGCTCCCGCCAATATCAGCGTTGGAAATACCAGTCCCAGAGTTGCTGCCAGTGAACCGTAAAAACCGGAAGATATATATCCGGTAAAAGTCGCAGTATTGATGCCTACCGGCCCCGGAGTCAATTGCGATATGGAGACCAGATTGCCGAAACGTTCAGCGGTCAGAAGTTTGCCTTCTCCGACAAATTCAGCGGTCAGCAGTGGTATGAGCATATAGCCGCCGCCGAAACAGAGCAGACCGAATTTGCAGAAATTCAAAAACAACATCGCAACTGCAGTCATTTTTCCACCTGATTTTCCGGCTTTTTCATCCGTCTGGCACACACCGTACAGTAAATCAAACCGACGGCTATCGCCGTGATTATCACCACTCCGGGATTGACTCCGTACAGTGCCGCAGTCAGCAGTATCACTGCCGTAACGGCTTCAAAAATGCCTTTGACCGTCTTTTTACCGATCTTCCACGCTGTGACCAGTATCAAGCCGGTCACTCCGGCACGGATGCCGGCAAACGCTCCGAGCCAGTAACGGTTTTCCGGTGACAGACCGGGGAAAAGTATTGCAATGATCAGAATTATCGTAAATGATGGCAGTATCGCCCCTGCCAATGCCGCCAATGCTCCGGCGAACCCGGCAACTTTCATTCCTATGGAAACCGCCGCATTAGCGGCTATTATCCCCGGAACCGTCTGGGTCAGTGCCACCACGTCCAGCAGTTCCTCACTGGTCAGCAGCTTCTTTTTATTGACAAAAGTCTCTTCAATGACCGGCAGCATCGCCAAGCCGCCGCCCAGCACCAGAGCCGCTATTTTGGCAAAAGTGAAGAAGAGCAGCCATAACTTTTTCAGCATAATTCTACCGCCGTCAACTCAAACGCCGGCAGATGAACTCTTTCATCGCCTCTTTTGCCACACAGCTTTCATGCAGGATCTCTTCGCCTTTCAATCCGGCAAGCGGCGCGGGAATCTCTGTTTTGCTCAAACTGGAAAGCATGGCAAGTTTCTCAAAATCATCTTCCGGAAGTTTTTCATCGGTCAATGCTCCAAGCACCGCAGCGGCAAATTTGTACGGGCTTGCTGTTGATGCGATCACCTGCAAAGTATCGTCACCTGTTTCTTCACGGTACTTGTCACCGACGGACAACGCAACCGCCGTATGCGTATCACAAAGGTAATTGCGTTCTTTGAATATTTTTGCAATCGCCTCTTTGCCCTCTTTATCGTCACAGCAGCCGCCGTAAAATTCACTCTGCAGTTCTGCCAGCATCGCAGCTGTGATCTCATATCTGCCGGTATTTTTCAACTCATCCATATACTTTGCCACCTGAGTGCTGTCGCCTTTGCAGAGTATATACAGCAGCCGTTCAAGGTTGGATGAGATCAATATATCCATCGACGGACTTTCAGTTGTGTAGAATTTCCGGTTGCGGTCGTAGACACCGGTGCGGATAAAGTCGGTCAGCACGTTGTTTCTGTTGGAGGCGCAGATGAATTTTTTGACCGGGATCCCCATCTTTTTAGCATAGACCGCAGCCAGAATATTGCCGAAGTTGCCGGTGGGAACCACCACGTTGAAACCTTCTCCGGCTTTGAGTTCACCGGATTTCAAAAGATCACAGTACGCCGAAACATAGTACACTATCTGCGGAACCAGTCTGCCGAAGTTGATTGAGTTGGCACTGGAAAACTCCATGTTGCTGTCCAGAAGGAATTTTTTCATTTCCGCATCGGTGAAGATCGCTTTCACTCCGTTTTGTGCGTCATCAAAATTGCCCTCGATCGCGCAGACCGAAACATTCTGACCTTTCTGGGTTATCATCTGCAGTTTCTGCATGTCACTGACCCCGTCTACCGGATAAAATACCACTATCCGCGTATCTTTCACATCTGCGAAGCCTGCCAGAGCGGCTTTACCGGTGTCTCCGCTGGTCGCCACCAGGATCACCGCCTCACGGCCGGTGCCGGTCTTTTTCATCGCCGTCGTCAACAGATACGGCAGCAGCTGCAACGCCAAATCTTTGAATGCACAAGTCGGACCGTGCCACAACTCCAGCATTTTACGTTTTTTGCCGATATCCGCCAGCGGAGCCGGTTCATCATTGTCAAAACTGCCTTTGTATGCACCATTGACACAGTACCGCAATTCCTCTTCACTGTAGTCGGTCAGATATTTGCTCAGCACCGTCATCGCTCTGCCGCAATAATCCATGCCGACCATCGCGCTGATCTCATCTGCTGTGAACGCCGGGAACTCCTGCGGCACAAAAAGTCCGCCGTCTGATACCAAACCTGAAGCGATTGCGAACGCCGACTCTGCATCCGCACAACTGCGCGTACCGGTAAAACGCATTTTTTACAACTCCTTATGAAAATTTCTGTAATATTGTCATCATCATAAAATACACCACATCCCCGATAATTTCAACTGCATAACTGCCTTTTGCCGGATATGGGCTGCACCATCAAAACAACATGCCGCAGATGGAATCATATCCAGCTGCGGCGTGTAATACGGGATCTCAAATTGTCATCTGCTCCACAGCTCTTCAAACATTGTCGATTTGACCTCAAAGGGCTTCCCGGAACGGATTACGGATTCATCCGCACATGTTCCGTCGGGCAGGAAACAGCGCACGGTGATGCTCTCTTCGCAGGTGACGATATCCAGCACAGAGGCATACGAGATGCTGCCGCCGGGGCCGTCATTGACGTACACCGGGAAGTGGACGTTTCTGATATCATTTCCCGTCAGGGCGACAGGACGTTTGAGTTTTCCGCCGTGAAGTTTGCCGGCAGTCGGATCGTAACGCAGCGGATAATGGATGTGACCGGCAACCCACAGATCTATCCGGCAGAGGGGATTTTTGCCGTAAAAAAGTTCTTTGACCATGCTGCTGATATTTTTTGCCATGAAACGGTCATTGAACTCAAATGGGGTCGTATGTGCCAGCACGATACGTTTTTTTGCATTGCGGCAGACCGGAGAATTTACCAGCTCCCGGAGCCATGCTGATTGTTCAGCATAATATTCTTTGAACTCACTTTTCTGTGTCCGGTTCAAAGGCAGCATCTGCCGGGGTTGATCTTCGCCGGTATCCAGCATGATATAAAGGATATCTCCGTGGGTGAATGCTCCATACGGACGACCGAAAAATCTGCTGTACAATCCGGATTCTTCTCCCCACAGTTCATGATTTCCACGGACGAAATACAATGGTTTAAGAACATTTTTTGCCCGCAGGATCTCCGTGAAGTCGGTAAAATACGCCTGTGTGAAGTTACCGAAACCCGATGCCATATCTCCCAGTGCGACAATGGCATCAGCCTGAGCAAGCGGAGTATTGGAGATAAACTCTTTGATGATCTGGTGCTTTTTTGCAGTCGGGAACTGCACATCGCTGAACACCGTCAGACGATGTTTCTGCCCGGAACCCGGTGTGGTGGTGAATCTGACAGATGCTTCTACAGTTTCTCTGGCAGTTGTTTCATCGTGCCGGAGTATTTCGCAGACATATTCCGTATCCGGCTGCAATCCTTTCAAAGAGAAGTGATTTATCTGCTGATAGTCGCGCTGACCGTACACAGTGTTCCACTGCGTGATCTTTTCGCCGCCTTTTGCCGGAGCAAAACGTATTCCGCAGAGTACAGGAATGGAAAATTCAACCGTCACATCCGCAGAATCGCGGGAAATATTGAATACTGTCGGCGGATAAACCGGGCGCACGGAACTTTCCAGAACTTTGGTGATCAAACGTTTCATGATCCGGTAATCCTGCGGCCATGCCCCGGGGAGCGGCATGATCTTCACCCCGAAGTGCCAGGAGTTTCCGGCGCGCAGATGAAAAGTGATGATATTTTCTCCTTTGACCACATCGACCACGTAGAGTTGATCCAACGCCGAGATGGGATGGGCGGCGTTGCCGTTTGCCTCAGTATCTCCGAAAGGTGTACCGTTGATGAAACCGTGAAACCACCAGTCTGCTCCGGCAGAGATGATAAGTTTGCCGCTTTCAGGCATATTGAATACATATCTGGCAACTGCGGTGGTTTCCGCCGGGACGAATCCGGGAGCGAGTTTGCCGATGTCGGCAAAATCATCTTTCAGTACCAGAGGTATTGCTCCGGGCAGGTCGGTATCCGGTAAAGAGAGTTTGCGGGCATCTTCAAAGGAGAGTCCTTTGGTAAATGTTATCTGCCACCGGGGATGTTTATCGCTCATGATCTTATCCTGTGCTGATACTGTTTGATAGTTTCCTGCAAGAAATACTGCAGCGGTCAGTGCGGCAAAAAAGCCGCGGACAACTGGATTTTCGGTAAAAAACAACATTTTAACTGGTTTGTGCGTCAGGCAGCGACGTCTTCCTCGGTAAGCTGTTTATCCACAATTGCACAGATGCAGGAATCCGACCAGACATTGACCGCAGTTTCGATCATGTCGATGACCGCATAGACCGGCAGAATGATCCCCAATATACCGATCGGCGCACCGGCTCCGGACATCAGGGACAAGGTGAGAAAATAACATCCCATGGGGACTCCGGCGTTGCCGATGGCGGAAAATACCGATATCAGTACCCAAACCGCGATGACCGGCAGGGTCAATGCCACACCGCCATTCTGCAGGACGAAGAGGGAAGTTACCAGAATGAATGCGGCACAGCCGTTCATGTTGATCGTACAGCAGATCGGCAGGATGAAACGGGCGACTGCCGGTTTTGCATTGAGATTGTTTTCCGCAGAAGCAACCGTTACCGGCAGGGTGGCAGCAGAACTTTTGGTGAAAAGCGCCATAAGCACCGCCGGGAGCATTCCCCGGAAAACTTTGAGCGGATTGACCCGGCTGATGAGCAGGAAAAGCGGCAATATGATGAAGAACTGAATGACGTTGCCGCTGAGCACCACTGCCACATATTTGGCAAGGGAACCGACCACCACTCCGGCGGAAACATCCCGCGCCAGCTGGGCGGCAAAAGCGACAATGCCCAGCGGCAGTGCCCATACGAGAGCTTTGATAAGGGTGAACAATACTTCCTGCAGACCGAGGATCCCTTTGAGCAGGGTTTGTACATATTCGGATTGTTTCATGCTTGCGATCGCCAGTCCGACGGCAGCGGCAACGATCAGGATGCTCATGACGTTGCCGCTGGCAAACGGGGTGATGATGTTGTTGGGGATCACCGACAGAATATGATCGTAGAAAGTAGTTTTGTCCAAACCGGCAGCTGCCGCACTCTGTCCGCCGCTGATAAGTTCGCCGGGCAGATTGCCCGGAGCAATGAATTTGTAAAGAGCGACACCGATAAGTGCGGCGGCAAGAGTGGTGAGCATGGTATAGATGACAGTTCTGAAAAAGATTTTTCCGGTACTTTTTTTCGCGCCAAGCATAGCCAGCGTGGTCATGATCGCCAGAGCGATGGTCGGTACTGCGACAAACTGGAACAGACGGGTATAAACTTTGGCGATAAAATCAAAAAAATTGTTAAGAGCTGTCCAGTTGCAGCTGCCAAGTACGCCGCCTGCAGCCAGTGCAGCCAGCCAGATCATCATTTGTTTACCGTTGAAACCGGGTTTTTGTTCTTTCTTTTCCATAACTTCCCCTCATTGTTTGTTAAAGTTGAAATAACAGTCATATAAAATAGCATCACAGCAGTGAAAATGCAACATTCGGAGCTTGCAGCAGAACAGTTTAAATAATTTTTTTCGTAACTTTTTCATCTGCCTTAAATATCAAACTTGACAATTTCAGATTCAAATGTTATTTTATAACTGTTGTAATAACAATATCAAGATTTTTTTATACTTGAAAGGGACACTTTTATGGATACTCCGACGGACTTTTCAGATACTGTCGGTGATGATAGTATTTTTCTCGGGATCAACGGGCAGGTTTCCGGGCCGTTCAGCCGGGCTGATGTTCTGCAGATGCCGCTTGCTCCGGATACACTGGTATGTGCTGACGGCTGCAGCTGGATCGGCATCGGGCAGTGGCGGGACACTCTTGCTGCCGTATCATATCCGGTCGTTACTCCGGTGGCAGGTGCGCAGGCACTGCCTGTTGTGCAGCCGGTAACCGGTGCCGTCGTACAGCCTGCAGATCTTCCCGTTGTGCAGCCGGCAGCAGAGCCGGCAGGTCTTCCCGTTGTGCAGCCGGTGATACAATCTGCAGTTGGTGGTACATTTGTCCAGTCTTCTATCAATCCGGTCCCGCTGGAAAACGCCGTCAGCGGCAGAATTTCTGACAATTTGCGGATCTGTCCCCATTGCGGTACACCCTATGATACCGGTAAGATAAACTATATTTCCGTTCACCCTGATTTGATCGGTGATCCACTGCTCGGCGCAGATGCTCCCAGACGTTTCCTGCCGGAAAAATTCAATGCTCAGGGGTACGCTATAGATGCCGGAGGAATGGTCTGCAAAGAGATGGCCTGTCCTCACTGTCATCAGCGCATTCCGGATGCCTGCTGCCAATTGCCGGGATGTACCTTTTCCATCGTCGGTGCGCCCAGCTGTGGGAAATCTTACTTCATGACCGCTATGATTTGGCAGCTGCGCAATGTACTGGCATCGAAATTTGATTTCTCTTTGCAGGATACTGATGAACAGCTCAACAGTGTCCTCAATGAATATGAAAAACTCCTCTTTTTGAACCGGGACCGCCAAAAACCGGTATCTCTGCCCAAAACCGAGGAGTACGGGGCCAATTACAGCAATACGGTGTTTGTCAACAATATGCAGCTGGATTTGCCCCGGCCGTTCATCTTTACCCTGATCCCGCAGGATTCCAATCTGCAGTGGTCGCACGATGATATGACGAATGTGATCTTCTACGATAATGCCGGTGAACACTTCGCCCCGGGAAAAGATACCATCAGCAATCTTGCAACCCAGCATCTCGTGCATTCGCAGAGCGTCACTTTCCTCTTTGATCCATTGCAGGATGCACGGATGGTGGAAATGTGCAGTTCTGAAGATCCGCAGTTGAGCAAAGGTTATTCCTCCAATCAGCTGGTGCTTTTCAATGAGATGGTTTCCCGTATCCGCAAATACACCGGACTCGGACTCCGCGAAAAATGTTCGAAAACTCTGATCGTGGTCATTCCCAAGTACGATGCGTGGCAGAAGATGTTTCCCTGTGATTTGCGGGAGACTCCTTTTGTCTATTACAGTCGCAGCTGTATGCAGAATTTTCTGGATATCGGTGTGATCACGGCGGTGTCATTCCAGCTGCGTGAAATGCTTGTGAAACTGCTGCCTGATGTGGTATCCATGTGCGAGAGCTGTTTTGAATCGGTGTACTTTGTGCCGGTTTCATCGCTTGGTCATACACCGGAACTGCAGGATTCAACTATCGCCATCAAGCCCGGTGACATTGCGCCGGTCTGGGCTGAAGTGCCTGCGCTTATCCAGTTTTACAACAGCGGTTTGATCCCGGGAGTGGATTCCTACAGCAGTACTCATCCGGATTCCGAAGTTATTACGGGAACAATCAGTAACGGCAATACACTGCTCTACTCTCTGCCGGGGATCCGTGAACGCTTTTCAATACCGGCAAATTACTGTGGATATACGGTTTGGTCTGACAGACTCGGCAAATACATCTCTTTCCCGGAAATTACAGTCAGAAAAAATGCAGATGACGACTGCGGCAGCGGATTTGATGATAACTTCTGGAACACTCCGGAGGCTTAACCGTGGCGCAGGAACTGCTGTATACCTCCGTTCCCCGGGGGATAACTCCGGGCAGCAGCGGCTTTTGCACTGCCGGATGTACCCGGAATATCGACAGCCGTCTGAAAGTATTGCTGGAGAGTTTGAGTTATTATAAAAACTGTTATCCGCATTACTCCGCTGAAGCGGTTTTGAATCCGGTCTCATTTGTTCATTTGACTTGTAATACGGCAAATCAGCATACCCATATTTTGAGCCGCATTGCTTTTTACGGTGTGGATTATACCGGACGCTCCAACAAATTGGCGCACCATATCGTTTTGAACGATCACGAAACGCATCCGGTTTCCGGCGGGCCGTCGGCACTCTTTCAAGTTCCCGGATTTTTCCGGGAAAGCTGGGGGCAGGAGGCGGGATTTTTTGCCGCTCCTCCGCATATACCGGCAGTTCATGCCGAAAATAAAGTTGCGGAAACCTGGGCAGCTTACACCGGGGATGCCGGATGGGCAGGAGTGCTTGCCCACTCTTTTTTACAGGATCGCACCAAACCGTTTTACATCATCTTTGATCCGGCAAAGCACCGGAACATATTGGCTCTGGTAAATGAAGCACTGCTGCTGCTGGAACCGCCTTTGCGCTGGGAGGTGACTTTCAATACCTATTTTATCACTTCGCCGCCGGGGATGAATTGTCTCTGGAGATTTTGTACTGCAGATAACGAGATCATGCAGGCAGCAATCAGAAATCCCGGTACCAGAGTCATTGATTTGTCGCAGCAGCTTCCCAATGCCGGAAGCGGCGGTTTGATCGACAAGGCTCGCAACGGTACTCCGGTGATCCCGTTGGTGCCGGTGGTCAAGCCGGTGCGGAACGATTGCGGCAGAAAGCAGGAAAAAGATTTTTCGCCAATCAGGATATTGGAAAACAACACCAGAGAATTGATCATCTACACTGCCATATTGATAATACTGTTGTTGACTGCGTTGGCACTGTGGCTCTTTGTGCCGGACAAAGATAAAAAACGCTCATCCGGCAGCAGTTACGGGGAAACTGCCGAAGAGGAAATGGAAACTGCCGAAGAGGAGATCAAAGTCCCGGCGGCGGTGGAAGAACCGGAGAAAACAGTTGTGCCGCCGGTAAAAAAAGAACCGGAGAAAGCGGCAGTTCCATTGGAGAAAGAGCCGGAAAAACAGGTGAAAACGGCAGTTCCGCCGATGGAAAAAGAATCTGGAAAGGCGATGAAAAAAACAGTTTCTCCGCAGACTCCGGTAAAAACAGTCGTGGAAGTTGCTCCGTTGATCCCGGAAAAAAGGCCGGTCGTGGAAGTCGCTCCGTTGATCCCGGAAAAAAAGCCGGTAAAAGAACCGGCAGCAGTAACTTTGCCGGAGGTTAAGGAGAAAAAAATTGTCGAACCGGCTCCTGCGGAAAATAAACCGCAGAAAAATATCAAACCGGCTCCTGCGGAAAATAAACCGCAGAAAAATATCAAACCGGCTCCTGCTCCGGATCCGACGGCTTATCGTGCGGCAGATTTGTATAAGTTTGAAAAATTGAAAAATTTCAGCTCCGGTAAAATCTCATTTACTATCACAGATTTGGAGCCGGATGAAAAGATCTGCGGCGTTTTTCTGCAGGATAGAACCGATATGTTTAAAGGTCAGAAATTGGCTGACGGTTCGGCAGACATCTATGCCAGATTTCTGAAACTTGATCAGCGGGGCAATAAAATCGAGTTGGAGTGGCTCGACGGTGAATCCGGGTACATCAACGCGTTTGTCACCACCAAAAAACGTCTGATATCCGTTCTGGAAGTCAAAGTGACCGTTTCAGATTCCGGTGTGCGCACTTCCATTGATCACTGCATCAACAGCAGATTATCATTTGCCGGAGATATTTCTGTCAAATTTTTTGAAAGATTGCTCAAGCACCGGGACTATAAAGAGAAACTGTACAGCAATGCCTGCTCATTGCTTATGCCGGGAGATCACGCCGGAAAAAATTCGTTGGCAGAGTTAAAGGAACTGTCGTGGAAAAATTACAAAACGGCAGTTGATGAGGCTAATAAAAAATCCGGGAAACTTAATAAAGAAGAGTGGGGTAAACTCCGGAAGAAACTTGTTTCCGGTCTGCCGGTTCAGAAGATGAAGGAGTGGAAAAACCTCCTTACTCCGGATCAATACAGCCGGCTTTTCAGGAATATCAAATTTTTGAGAAACGCTGATTACACTCTTGACGATCTGAAGATGCTTCCCGGAAAATTGAACGATGCTTCTCTACGTTTGATCTGGCAGAACGGTCTTACAACAATCATTTATCAAGGTGATAAAAATGAATGATATCCGCGAATTGGTCTCCCGTATCCTTTCTTTGATCGGTAATGAAAATACTCTTGATATGAAAGAGTTCCACAAAGCATATTCCGCGTATTCCCAGGCGGCAGCCGAATTCAACCAGCTCATGGCAAAGTGTGCCGGACTTTTCCGCTGCGGTAAAGAGAGTGAAGCTCAAAAACTGCTTGAGAATATGAAAACTCTGCCGGATGAAACTGCCCGGTTTTTCTCACTGCAGGATCATCCGGAGTTTCAGGAGTTCTGTTCTTTTCACGCAATTGCCATGCCGGGAAATGTCGCTCCTCTGCCGCTGGAGATCAAAAAATATGTTTACGATATCCTTTCAGATGAGTTCCGCCGTATCTCCCGCACCGGTTCCGTTGCAAGCCGCATACACCTGCTGCGCCGCATCGTCAACTGTTTTTCCGATGCACAGCAACTGGAGATACTTGCCGATCTGGAAAGCTCTCTTCACAATGAACTTGCCGATAAAGCCAAAAAAGCGATCATCAGCAGCAATTTCAGTGAATTGGAAAACATCCGTCAGGAGTTGACCGCCCCCGGATGGGTCTATCAGGTCAATCCGGCAATGCTCAAAAAAATCAACTCAGTTCTGCGTGGAGAAAAAGTCCGGCAGGCATCCGCCGCTGCTCAAAAAATCATGGTGGAACTGCTCCGGGGATTTTCAAAGAAAGATTTGAAATCTTTGCAGAAAGATATGGCAGAGTATGAATCGCTGTTGAAAAAATTTCCCGAAATCGTTCCGGCTCCCGATTCCGGAGATGGTAAAGTGCTTGCCGATATCCGGCAATTCATCTCCGCAGAGGTGCGGAAAAATGCCGAAGAAGCCGAGTTCAACCATTTGGTAAACTCCATTAAAGAGGGCTTGAAAAA
The DNA here is from genome assembly GCA_015061525.1 of Lentisphaerota bacterium. GTDB lineage: Bacteria > Verrucomicrobiota > Lentisphaeria > Victivallales > Victivallaceae > UBA1784. Next base: position 22,512 of record SUWK01000022.1, on the reverse strand, counting down.
CAATTGTCCGCCCCACGATCTGGATAAATTTGCCGATGGTATTGAAAAATTGAACCGTTCAATTCCTGAAGATATCGCCCGGGAGTATCAGAAGGCAGTTGTTCAATACGATACTGCCATCCGCCGGAAAAAGCTGCGCCGTATTATTTCAACGGTGCTGACAACAGTGGTGGTCGCAGGTATTCTGGGAGGGGCAGGTTATGCAGGATTTATGCTTTTCCTGCAGAATAAATGGTTGAAAAAACTGGATCTTTCATTGCAGCAGGACACTGCCGATGTTACATTGGCGATGCTGGATGATCTGGAGCAGAAATATCCATCTCTCTGCCGGAAAGTGCAGTTCGTCAAATTGGCGGCAGCGGCGTCAAAGAAAAAAGCAGATGAAGATCACCGCCGCAGAGAGTTCGATGCAGTGACACAGCAGATGGATACTTATTTTCAACAGGGAAAATATCATAAAGATCTGGAATCCTGTCTCAAACGTCTTGAGTCATTGATCGTTGACAGCCGTAACCGTGCCGCATTTGAGGCAATGACGGAGAAGGTCAAAAATTTCAAGGCGCAGATCGTTGAGGCGAACAATCATGCCTGTCAGGAAAAACTGATCGCTTTCAATCAGTTGTGTAATCAGTGTTCCGCTGCGATCTCCCGCGGGGATTCGGATTCTGCCAAAGCGATGTTGAAAGCTGCTGCTGAACTGCAGAAAGAGATGTTTGTTTACAATGAGATATCCGGTACTATCCGGCGGCGTATCGATGATACCCGGCAGACGATACAGGATGTGGAGGTGGAGCTGAATAAACTGCTTTTCCGTAAAAATACCGATCAGCATATCGCCGAACTGCACAAATCCTCCGGTATCCTTGCCGGTGAACTCAAAAGTTTTAATGAGGCTTTGGAACGTAAGGATCTGAAAGCCGCTGCCGCACTCTGCAAAAGTATTGCCCGGCGGCGCAGTTCCCTCGGCGATCTTTCCGGTATTCCTGAAAGTGTCATGACGGAATATGTTATGCTCTTTGAAGAACTTGCACAGATCGATTCCCGCTATACTGCCGCAGTGGATGCCGTGAACATGGCTGAAAAAAGATTGCAGGAGTGCCGCGAACTGCTCAAGTCGATACCTGCGTACAAAGATTTTAAAAGTTTCCACAACTTTGCCGGTAAACTCTCTTGGCAGAGTGATATCGACAAAGTGATCCCCGGCTTTTCCGTATTTTACTCTGACTGTGCGACCGGTGAAAGACTTGCCGCCGGTGATTTGGAAAGTGTCAATTGTTTTGCCAGAGATATCCGGAATTTCCGGGAAATGGAAAAAATCCGGGGAAACCGTGAAACAATTATCCGCCGTAAACTGATCGATCAGAAACAGCGCGTTGATGACTCCCGGATGATTGTTTTGCAGAATGCCGATCAAAAGTTGTGTACCATCATCTACTCACCCCGGCGTTTTTTCTCATCCGGCAACAATTTTTACACTCTTTACGCTTATTCCAACCGTTTGCACAGTGACACTGTAAAACTGTGGATCGAATATGATCCGCAGTCGGAAAATGTTTCTGTAATGGACGTCACACATGACAAAAAGCTTTTCCAAGGTAAGCTCATATATCCGGATAATATCACTGATCATAAGGCAGAGTGGAACAATAAATATCTGCTGCAGCTTGCCAACGATGTCACCAATTGTCCGGAAAAAAACTCTCTGGAGCAGGTATTTTCCGAAACTATCAATACCGTTTCCGGCAACCGGCAGATGCACCCGGCACTGCGTATCCGCCTGATCCGGCGGTTGCTCAACATCCTGCGTGAAGCAGGATATTCCCCGGTTTACTCGCAGTGGTGCGAAGCTGTAAAGAGAATGGAAAGCAAACTCGGTGATGCCGGCGGATATCTGGATGACAACCGGAACAATTCGTCACTTGAAAGTGAACTTGCCCTGATCTGCAGCAATTACAACCGGAATCTGCCGTGGCAGCAGAACGATCTGCAGTTTGATGCACTGAAGAGTTCACTTTCACGCAAACTGCGTCCGGCAGGAGTGATTTCCATTGCTCCGGGAGCGAAAGATATGCAGTGGCACCGTTTCTCTGATGCTCCGGAATCTGGTGAGGTGTGGGTGATGCAGGATGACCGTTTCGTTATACGCGGTACCTACAATAAAAATCAGCTTGATATCGTTCCGCCGGAAAATGCTCCGATGCTGCAAATGGTATTTTCTCCGGCGGATCAGCGCAAAACTCTTGATCTGCAAATAAAACTGGATGCCAGCGGGGCAGTTCTGCCCGAATCATGGCCGGTTCGCAGATTCTGATTGTGATGCACAGCCGGAAAAATTATTTATTGGTATTGTCTCAATTGTTGTGAAAAATCGAACCGTCCGTCTTCGTTGCACTACGCCGTGACAAATCGGTGGCACCTTGCGGGTAATCTCGCGCCCGCTTTCTTTTGCAAAAAAGAAAGCTTGGCAAAGAAAATGAACTGTCGCGCCGCTCCGATGTCGCGGCTTGATCGACGCTTTTTTGAAAAAAAGCTTAGCAAAAAACTCAGTGGAGTAACATCCACGGGGTTTTTCTTTTTGATGCCCTCCGTGGTATGTTCAACGCACGGGTGCGAGGCGGTTGCCGCCGAGCGCGCAGTCCGCATGCGAATGTACTTTGCGAGCATTTCCATGCGAGCAAAGCCGACGCAACAAATGTTGCGAGGATGAGCGGAGGACGAGCAATAAGCCGCGAGCGACCGGAAAGAGTGCCGACGGCACTCGCCCCGGGAGCGCAGGCGCAATAACTTAATGGAAGAACCCAATGCCCCGCAACAGTCACGGGAAGCCCGCTTTCTTTTGCAAAAAAGAAAGCTTGGCAAAGAAAATGAACTGTCGCGCCGCTCCGATGTCGCGGCTTGATCGATTTATTTTTTTGAAAAGCTCTGTTCCCGATATTGGTTGATGCCCTCCGTGGAACGTTCAACACACAGGTGCGAGGCGGTTGCCGCCGAGCGCGCAGTCCGCATGCGAATGTACTTTGCGAGCAAAACCATGCGAGCAAAGCCGACGCAACAAATGTTGCGAGGATGAGCGGAGGACGAGCAATAAGCCGCGAGCGACCGGAAAGAGTGCCAAAGGCACTCGCCCCGGGAGCGCAGGCGCAATAACTTAATGGAAGAACCCAATGCCCCGCAACAGTCACGGGAAGGCTCTTGAGGGAGGGGAGTTTGAGGGGAGGGAAACGCAGTGTCCCGCCCCTCAAGCAAACTGAACGCTGCTAACACCCTCCACAACTTGTGTGCGCAATATGTTGTCAACCTATATTGGGAACAGAGCTATACGTTAATAGAAATGTTTGTCTATAAACTCCTGCTTGAGTTTCACAAAATTTGGGACATTACCATTTATTTACACCGTAAGTGTAAAGATCATTTTTCAAAACGTGAACCAGATCGTCAATGTTCCTGACCGGGTAATCGGTGAAAACCGCACTGCTGCCGATGTCCGGTAATTGATGGCAGTCAGAACCGGCGATCTTGTGCAGACCGTATTTTTCCGCCCAGGCAAGGGCGATATCGTTGCGGCTGTCATGGCGCGGATGGGTATTCAATACTTCTATGCCGAACAGGTGTTCCGGATTGACTACCGTTATACCATTGCGGAACGGATGTGCCTGATAAAACAGTATACCGCGTTCAGAAGCGAATGTACTGAAGGTTTCCGGTGTCATGGCAAAGATAGATTCATAGTCTTGGCACTCTTCCCGGGTCATACCGTAAACAAGGTAATCGTTGGCATTTTCATCAAAACGCAGTTCAAAGCCGCCCAGAACCAGCAGACCGCATTTTCTCCCGAGTTCAGCGGCATGGTCGATGGTATCAAAATATGATTTCCAGTAATCACTGCCGCCATTATCCAGAAACCATTGCCGGGAAATATTGTTGAAGTGGTTGGTTATGACAATGGCATCGTATCCGGCCTGACTGTAAAGAGAGACGATCTCTGCCGGTGACAGTTTGCCGCAGTAGGAAAAACCGGTAGTGTGGATGTGAAGATCTATTTTCATATCATTGTTCCATTTGTATGACCAGTGTTGAATTTATTTCATAATGTCCCGGAGAACCGTGTTTCTTTGAGTTTATAGAGCAATTCTTCCGGAACCCGCAAGCCGCCGGCCCCGAAACCGAGAACAACATTCGGGCGGTTCTCGCCGTGAAAATCACTGCCGCCGGATATGGCAAGCTGATAATGTTCCGCAGCTTCTGCCACCAATAAACTTTCTCTGGCACTGAACATGCTGTAAAAACCTTCGATCCCGTCCAGTCCCATCGCTTTGAGCCGCCGGCAGGAACGCATCAGAAATGCCCTGTCCGGCACATCCCGCAATATCGGGTGCGCCCATACCGCTGATCCTCCGGCAAGATGAATGGTGTTTATGACCGTTTCCGGCAGGGGATAGCGGCGTTTGACCCATGCCGGTTTATTGGTTCCCAGCAGCTTATCAAAAACGCTCTGCAGCGTGGTAAAGCCATAATGCTTGACCATTGCTCTGGCAAAGTGGGGTCTGCCGATCTCAAGGAGGGATTTGCCGCCGAATTCCGGCATACTCAAATCCAGTTCATAACCGAGAAAGTGGAGCTTGAGAAAGATGTCCCGGTTGCGTTTCATGCGTTCATTGCGGCAGAAAGTCAGCAGTTCCTGCAGCTGTTTACTGCGCGGGTCAATGAACAATCCCAGCAGATGAATTTCCTTATCCGCCAGCTGGCAGGCGATTTCCACACCCGGTACGGCTTCACATTCGGGGTGTTCTCTGCCTGCTGCCATGAATTCTTCCAGTCCGTCAACGGTATCATGGTCGGTCAATGCCACTGCTGAAAGCTGCAGATCCAGTGCCGAGGCGTAAAGTTCCGCCGGAGTGAATGTGCCGTCGGAAGCGGTACTGTGGGTGTGTAAATCGATATAGTCCATTTCGTTTATCGCGCACCGCGCCGGAAAAGTACCGCGTTGATCGTTGCCAGAAAGATGTAGTAATCCATCCAGATCGACCAGTTGTTGACATAAAAAACATCAAGTGCCACCCGGTCTTCATAATCGACATCGCTTCTGCCGGAAACCTGCCACAACCCGGTGATGCCTGGTTTTACACTGGAAAATATTTTATAATCATCTCCATAATATGCCACTTCTTTCTGAACTATCGGACGGGGACCGATAAGTGCCATTTCTCCCTTGATGACATTCCAGAATTGCGGCAGTTCATCCAGACTTGTCCGGCGCAGAAATCTGCCTACCGGAGTGATGCGCGGATCGTTGTCAAGTTTGAAATTCTTTTCCCACTGCTGTTTCAAATCAGGATTTTCCGCCAGCATTTTTTCCAGCTGCCGGTCAGCGTTTTTATTCATCGTGCGGAATTTCAGAACTTCGATCGGCACTCCGTTTTTCCCCAGACGTTTCGCCCGGTAAAAGACCGGGCCGTGGCTGGAAAGTTTGACCAGTAATGCCAGGATCAATCCCGGAATAAATGCCAGGATCAACCCGATCACCGCCAGAATGATTTCCAGTATCCTTTTCTGCAGCAAGATCCCCTTGCGCAGCAGACGGTTGCTGATCTCAAAGGAAAAATAACGGTAGAAACTTACCGGATATGACCATAATACCGGAAATCTGGAAGTTTGATTCACCACCAGCACGTGCAGGAAATCCGGCAGATAACGGTCGATGTCGCGGCTGTATTCATTGCCGGAATTGCAGAATATCAGGTAGTTTATCCGCTCTTTCCGGGCAAAATCCAGAAATTCATCCGGCGCAAAATCCGGGATATCTTTTGCCATCGGCATCCCGCAGCAGCTGCCCTTGATCTCCAGAATACAGAAATTGTCTTCCCGGATTTTTTCTATAACCGGCGAAACCAGATTGCCGTCGCCCATTATCAACGCCGGGATCTTGGCTATCTGCAGTTTCCAGAGAATGTAGCGCAGGATTATTCTGCCCACCGGCAGCAGCAGCGCTCCCGCCAGTGCCGATATACTTAATGCCACACGGGAAAAGCTCAAGTTACCGCGGGTGAGTGTCAATATTGCCATGAATACCAGAAAACTTCCGATACAGCTCAATGTCAGACGGCGCAGCTCCTCCACCGGATTCAGTGCCATGCCGGGGTAGAGCAGATTGCCGCAGTAAAGTCTGCCGATGATGTTGAACATTATCAGCAGCAGAAATATCGGCCACGTCCGGAATATGATCGGCATCTCATACAGGGCACCGCATTTCTTATAGATGAAAAATACCAGAAATATCGCCAGTGCCAGAAACAGGACATCGGTGAAAAGCAGTAAAAATGAACGTAATCTGCCGGAGGCGAATAACTTCATTTCCGGATCCTCCACACTATTATCTCCATCTTGCGGAAGTTGATCACACTGCCGACTTTTTTCGCTCTGCGCCGCAGATGGCGCGGCAGATGCCTGCCCACAAAATAGTCTGCTCCGGTTGTTTGCAATGTTGCTGAACCGCCGGCGAGAAATCCGGCGACACTGATTTTGTCCTCTTCCGGCAGGGCCATTACCGGCAGATGTTTGCTGACATAAGTATCCATGCGGATATTTTCCCTGCGGATCTCCGGACCGTCATAATCTTTGCGGATGATCTCCGCCAGCTCCCAGATGGTCTGCCGGATACGGATATCGTTTTTCCGGGTGTAGTCCCGCAGTATCGGCTGGAACATGTGGTAGAGAAATCCTCCCGCCATAGCTGCACAGCAAAGTATCAGCAGACAAGTTACGTACAACTTCGGCACATAACGGCACAAAAAGCAGTATATGGCATCCACACCGATGACGAAAAATCCGGCCAGCAGCGGCATCGCTGTGAAAATGTACCGGCTGGAAATGTACAACTGATGATGGAATATCTCTATTGCCAGAATATTCAGTACGATGTTCCCCAGTACGATCAGGCAGATCACACCCTCCGCTGTGGAAAGTTTACCGAAATACCACTTCACAAGGATCGTCAGCAGAATGAATGCTCCGGCAAAGTGGTAACACCCCTTGATGATTGACCAGACAAATTCATCGCGTTCCGCCTGCGGATCGAGCCACGCTGCGTGCAGCGAGTAAACCGCCGTTATCATCACTGCAAGTTCGATGATGCATCCGCTGGGGAATATCCGCAGAAACTTTTCCGCCAGATATGCTGCAAACGCAATCATTATCACGATGGCGATACTGCACAATATCCCGTCGGTCATCTCCGGTGCCCGGTGAAAAATATCCTGAAATATCCGGTTGAAACGGAAGTCCGGCATCGCACTTCCGGCGATACGCCAGTTGATGAGGATGTTGAAGAAATTCACTGCGTATGCCGCCGCTCCAGCCAGCAGTGTCCCCGCCGGGAAACGCCGTTCCCGGCATTCAACCACTCCGGCGCAGAAGATGCAGAAGCTCCCGACGATCACCATATCTGCCCGGTTGAACATGGATAAGCCGCAGCTTATTCCCAACAGCAAATATGCCCGCAGATCACGGATATTACGGCATATCCGCGTGACCGCCAGTGCGATGAGCAGCAGCAGACAGCTTTTCGCCGGTTCCCGCAGACCGGAATACGCCATGTGGAAAGTGTACGGGAAAAAGGCGTAAAATGCCACTCCGGCGGCGGCGATGAATCTCTTTTCAGTTTCCGGATAAAGTTCCCGCAGCAGTTTGAACAGTACTGCTGCTCCGGCAAGGTGCCAGAGCAGTGAAGCTGTTTTCAGAGCCATAAATCCGCCGAGGCCGGTAAGTTTGGCGATGATCCCGCCGCAGATGGTCTGTAATGGCGGTATGCGCGGATGAAAAGCGTATTGCCAGTCGCCTTCAGCGAAGGCTTCCGCCATCGGAGCGTAACGGCCGGCGACATCCCGGCAGGGAATGTCCAGCAGAAAGATTCCGGCAACGACCGTGATTGCCATAAACAGCAGCGACAGAGCAATTACGATCCTATGCTTGATTTCCGAACTCATCAAAAAATATTTCCTCAAAAAACACAGCGACCGGGGGATGGAAAATCTGATTTCCCCTCTGGAATACAACTTATCTCAAAAATAATATAGCATTGATTCCATGAATTACAAACAGTTATGTTGATTTAGCGTCAATATCTGCAAGTTTTTTCATTTTTCTTTGAAACAATTGCTGAAAAAACTGTATATTCCGGAGTGTTGCGGCTTGTAATTTAGCTGAATCGGTATTATAATAATCAGGATGTGATGAAATAACGAAGTTTCTCCTTTGCAAAAAAAGGGGCACGTACGAGGAACAAAAAAGTGAAAAAGACCGTTTCCGACGATTTGAAAATATCCATTATCGGTATGGGATATGTTGGTTTGCCGTTGGCTATAGAGTTCGGTAAAAAGTACCGCACCTGCGGTTTTGATGTCAAAAAAGAGCGTCTGGAAAAGTTGCGCGCAGGTATTGATGTCACCTGTGAAACCGCTCCGGAAGAGTTGGCACAGGCAAAAAGGCTCACATTCAGTGACAATGAGAACGATCTGGCGGGAAGTGATGTTTTTATCGTCACTGTTCCAACACCCGTGGATAAGTACAACCGTCCCGATCTTTCCCCGCTTTACCGTGCCAGTGAAACCGTCGGCAGAACCATGCGTCCGGGGGCGGTGGTGATCTACGAAAGCACTGTTTATCCCGGCTGTACCGAAGAGGAGTGCGTACCGGTATTGGAAAAAGTCAGCGGACTGAAGTTCAATAAAGACTTTTTCTGCGGTTACTCGCCGGAGAGGATCAATCCCGGTGACAAGACCCACTCGCTGCTGGAAACAGTCAAAATCACTTCCGGTTCAACTCCGGAAACTGCCGCGTTCGTGGATGCTCTTTACAACTCCATTTTGAAAAAAGGCACTCACCCGGCAAGTTCCATTAAAGTTGCGGAAGCTGCCAAAGTCATCGAAAACTCCCAGCGCGATCTCAATATCGCCTTCGTCAACGAGCTTGCCAAGATATTCCACCTTATCGGTATTGATACCGCTGAAGTTCTGGAAGCTGCCGGAACCAAGTGGAACTTCCTGCCGTTCCGCCCCGGTCTGGTCGGCGGACACTGTATTGGCGTCGATCCTTACTATCTGACCCACAAGGCGCAGTCACTCGGTTATCATCCGGAGGTGATTCTCGCCGGCAGACGCATCAATGATGAAATGGGCAGATATGTCGCTACTGAAATCGTGAAAATGATGATCAAACGCGGTTTGAAAGTGTTGGATGCAAAAATTTTGCAGTTGGGGATAACTTTCAAGGAAAATTGTCCGGACTGCCGCAATTCGCGGGCGGTGGATGTGGTGAAGAATCTTCAGGAATTCGGTTGTCAGGTCGATATTTTCGATCCCTGGGCAGCTCCGGAGGAGATCGCCGGGGAGTACGGTATGTCATCGGTTGCCGATCCGGCGCAGATAGCGGAAAACAAGTACGATGTGATCGTGCTGGCTGTGGCGCACAAAGAGTTTCTTGCCATGGATATCAGTCAATTCAAAAAAACGCAGTCCATTGTCTTCGATATCAAATCCGCACTGCCGAGAGAAATCGTGGATGCAAGGCTGTAACTGATTACGGGAAGGATGGATTTTTTATGGATGACCTTTCAAATATCCCTTTGATGATCCTTTGCGGCGGCAAAGGGACCCGGCTGCGCGATGTCACTGAGATCCTGCCCAAACCGATGGTTGCCATCGGGGAACAGCCGATCGTCTGGCACATTATGAAAAGTTATGCGGCATTCGGGGTGAAAAGATTCATTCTCTGTTTGGGGTACAAGCGTGAAGCATTTATCGACTACTTTATGAACTATCATCTGCGTACTTCCGATGCTACGATCCGCCTGGGGCATTCACCGGATATCACTTTTCACAGTGAATCTGAAGAGGCCGGCTGGGAGGTCACTCTCGCCGGAACCGGGGTGGAATCCATGACCGGTTACCGGGTCTGCAAAGCGGCAAAATATCTGCGTGATGACGATGAAAACTTTTTCCTTACCTACGGCGACGGAGTGAGCGATGTCAATATCCGCAAACTTTATGATACCCATATCAAAAGCGGCAAAATGATGACTATGACCGCTGTCCATCCGGAAGCGCGTTTCGGACAGTTGGAGCTTGACGGTTCCAATGTTACCGGATTTGCCGAAAAACCGCCGCGCGGCGAGGGATATATCAACGGCGGATTCATGGTGTTGAGCCGGAAGTTTCTTCAGCAGTACGTTACTGATGATGAAAAAATGTTTCTGGAGCAGACTCCAATGGGCAGTGCCGCAGCTGATGGAAATATGGGGGTTTACAAGCACGAAGGCTTCTGGCAGTGCATGGATAATCAGCGGGAATACCAGATGCTCAACGATATGTGGAACCGTAAAAAAGCTCCGTGGACAAAATATTGGAACAAAAACAGATGATCTTCAATGGTTTTTATGCCGGGAAAAAAGTCCTTGTTACCGGACATACCGGCTTTAAAGGCTCGTGGCTGACCGCATGGCTGGTCAGACTGGGAGCGGAGGTCTGCGGTATCGCTTTGGACGTGCCGACTGAACCGGCACACTGGTCTTTGCTCGATTTGCCGGTCCGTTCGGAAATATGCGATATCCGTGACCGGGAAAAGGTACGGAGGATCTTTGCGGAGTTTCAGCCGGAGATGGTTTTTCATCTGGCGGCACAGCCGCTGGTGCGGCTGTCATACTCCGTACCGGTGGAGACATTCGACGTCAATGTAATGGGTACGGTAAATGTTCTGGATATCTGCCGTCAAACCCCGTCAGTACGCTCGGCGGTGGTCGTTACCAGCGACAAATGTTACGAAAATCTTGAACGTCCGCAGGGTTATACGGAAAGCGATGCCATGGGCGGTTACGATCCGTACAGTGCCAGCAAAGGGTGTGCGGAACTGGTGACGGCGGCTTACCGCAGATCATTCTTTCATCCTGATGATTACGGGACGAAACATGGTACATTGATCGCCAGTGCCAGAGCCGGCAATGTCATCGGCGGCGGAGACTGGGCACTTGACCGCTTGGTTCCGGATATAATGAAAGCTGCGGCAAAGAAAGTTCCGGCACGTATCCGCAACCCGAAAGCCACCCGTCCGTGGCAGCATGTTCTGGAACCGCTGCGGGGATATCTGCTGCTGGGCATGGAACTTTTCAAGGGCAGGAGCGGTTTTGCCGGTGCCTGGAACTTCGCCCCATCCCATGACGGGGTGATTTGTGTGGGAGAGGCGGCAAAGATGCTGAAAGCGGCGTGGAACACGGTGGAGTTCACCATTGATGAAGTACCGGATTCCCCCCATGAGGCGACACTGCTGCATTTGAACTGCACTAAAGCGGAAAAAGAGTTGAATTGGCACGGGGTGCTTGCCCCGGCAGAGATGTTTGAGCTGACCGCCGGATGGTACCGGGAATTTTATTCCGGGAACAGAGTCATTACCGTCGGACAGATCGCGGAATATGAATCACTGGCAGAGGAACGTAATCCGGTATGGACAGAATAAAAGAACTGCACGATGAGATATTGGCAAAGGTGGCGGAGTATTATCAACTGGTTCATGAACCGGAACAGAATGCCGCTTTTGTACCCGGTGAAAGCAAAGTTTTCTATGCCGGAAGAGTCTTTGATGAGAAAGAGATGCTTAATCTGACCGATGCCGCTTTGGAGTTCTGGCTGACTGCCGGCAGATACGCAAGAGAGTTTGAAAAACGTCTGGCGGAACATTTGGGAGTACGCTTTGCGCTGATGGTCAACAGCGGGTCATCTGCCAATTTGCTGGCATTTGCCGCATTGACATCACCCTTGCTCGGTGACCGGCGCATAAAGCGGGGTGATGAGGTGATAACAGTTGCCTGTGCATTCCCGACTACGGTTGCGCCGATCGTCCAGTACGGGGCGGTGCCGGTCTTCGCGGATGTGACTTTGCCGGGAGCAAATATTGATGTCGACAGCTTGGATAAAGCATTGTCACCGAAAACTAAAGCGGTGATGATCGCACATACTCTGGGCAATCCTTTTGATGTGAAAACCGTTAAGGAGTTCTGCGACAGACACGGATTGTTTCTGATCGAGGACAACTGTGATGCTCTGGGGTCAAAGTTTGCCGGAAAATTTACCGGAACATGGGGCGATATAGGTACATCCAGCTTTTATCCGCCGCACCATCTGACCATGGGAGAGGGCGGAGCGGTTTACACCGATGATCCGCTGCTGAAAAAGATCCTGCTTTCCATAAGGGATTGGGGGCGGGAGTGCTGGTGTGAGTCAGGAGTGGACAACAGTTGCGGCTGCCGTTTCACCAGACAATTCGGTTCACTGCCGCTGGGATACGATCATAAGTATGTCTACAGTCACTTCGGATACAACTTGAAAGCCACCGACTTGCAGGCGGCGATCGGAGTGGCGCAGCTGGACAAATTGGCGGATTTTACGGCAAAACGCAAAGATAATTACGCCAAACTTTTTGCCGGATTGCAGGATTTGGAGGAGTTGGAGATATTCACCGCTCTGCCGGAAGCTGATCCTGCGTGGTTCGGTTTTCTGATGACAGTGACGGAAAAAGCCTCATTCACCCGCAATGATATGACACAATATCTGGAAAAGAATCTTATCCAGACCCGGAATCTTTTTGCGGGAAATCTGCTGAAACACCCCTGCTTTGAAACGCTTGAAAACGGTGTGGATTACCGGGTGTGCGGTGATTTGCCGAATACGGAAAAGATCATGAACAACAGTTTCTGGATCGGTCTGTACCCGGGAATGAGTGATGAAAAATTGGATTATATGATCTCAAAAATCCGGGAATTCTGCAAAAAAACAGGAGCTGACGGCTGTTTATGAAAAAGTTATCTGCAATTTCCGGGAAAATTTCCGGACAGCCGATGTTCAAAGTGTTGGAAAAAATTCAGAAACTTGAACGTGAAGGCAGAAGAATTTTGCATTTTGAACTCGGAGAACCGGATTTTGCCACACCGGCAAATATTGTAGATGCCGGATGTAAGGGGCTGCACGATGGAATGACCCACTATACCAGTTCCCGGGGATTGTTTGAGTTTCGTCAGGCGGTGCGCCGGGCGACTGCTTTTTCCAGACATTTTACCCCGGATGATGAACAGATACTGGTTACTCCCGGAGCGAATTCCATAATTTATTACACGATAAAATGTCTGGCAGATCCGGGTGATGATGTGTTGGTTCCAAATCCCGGATTTTCAAGCTATTTTTCTGCGATAGCCGCTTGTGGTGCCAATCCGGTAAGTATCCGGATGCGTCCGGAAAAAAATATGATCATGCAGGCTGAAGATGTGGAAAAAGCGATCACCCCGAAAAGTAAATTGCTGATAATCAACTCGCCTGCCAATCCCACCGGAGCCGTGATCCCGCCGGAAGAAATGCAGAAAATATATGCTGTAGCAGAAAAATATGATCTTTATCTTTTGAGCGATGAAATATATGCCAGACTGATATTTACCGGGGATAGATTTTTCAGTCCGGCAATGCTGGATCACTGCCGGGAACGGACAATCATTGCCAATGGTTTCAGCAAGGCCTTTGCCATGACCGGATGGCGTCTGGGAGTGGCGGTCGGCCCTCATGCGGTGATTGAGAAAATGGCATTGCTCAATGAAACGATTGTTTCCTGTGTGCCGCCATTTATCCAACACGCTGGTATCGAAGCGATTCAGGGTGACCAGACAGAAATAAAAATGATGTGCGAAGAGTATAAAAAACGGTGTTTTTTTCTTGCCGATGAGTTGAACAAATTGCCGGGTATATCCTGCCGCCGTCCGGGAGGGGCGATCTATGTATTCCCGGATATCCGCGGAACCGGCATGGATTCAGAGGAATTTTGTGATTTTGCGTTGAATGAAGCATCGGTTGCTCTTTTGCCCGGAACCAATTTCGGTGAGTTCGGCGATGGTTTTATCAGATTGAGTTGTGTATCAAGTTTAACTGCGATCCGGGAAGCGGTTGCTGCACTTGATTCAGCATTGAGGAAAAGAAAATGAGAGTTGCAGATTACATTGTTGATTTCATTGCCCGCTCTCTCGGGTGTGACCGTATATTCATGGTCACCGGCGGAGGCATGATGTTTTTAAGTGACGCAGTTGTATGTTCAGATAAAACTTCAGCAGTTTGCACCCACCATGAACAGGCTGCTGCAATGGCTGCAACGGCTTATGCTAAAGCAGGCTGCGGTTTCGGTTGTGCGATGGTAACTACCGGTTGCGGCGGAACCAATGCGGTTACCGGTCTGCTCAATGCCTGGCAGGATGGCGCAAAAGCATTTTTCATTTCCGGTCAGGTAAAAAGATCGCAAACCATACGCAATTCCGGATTGCCCCTGCGGCAATTCGGAGTTCAGGAGGCGGATATCGTTTCCATCGTGTCGCCACTTACCAAATATGCCGTAATGGTAAATGAACCGGAGATGATCGCATTTCATCTGGAAAAAGCCAAATATCTTGCAGAATCAGGTCATCCCGGTCCGGTGTGGCTGGATATTCCGATGGATGTGCAGGGGGCGATCATTGATGAAGATAAATTGATCCATTTTGAAGCAGAAAAAAACGTGCAATCGGATTTGTCCGGTGAAATCGATTTTCTGAAGTCAGCTCTTGCTTCTTCAAAGCGTCCGGTGATTTTGGCTGGACAGGGAATTGATCTTGCGGGAGTGAAGGATGATTTTTACCGCTTGATCGATCAGTGGCAGATTCCTGTCGTTACCAGTTTCCTCGGGGGGAACTCCATTGCCTCCAAACATCCGCTGTATACCGGCAGGATCGGTACCAAAGGCAACCGTGCCGGAAATCTTGCCGTACAAAATGCAGATATGGTACTGGTTTTAGGGTGTCGTTTGAGTGTCAGTACCACGGGACACGAGTTCCGTACCTTTGCCAGAGCTGCCAGAATATTGGTAGTTGATATCGATCCGACTGTTGAACAGAAAAATACGGTGAAAATCGATCACTTCTGTCAGGCAGATTTGAGAGATTTTCTGCGGGCGATCACTTTTGAATACCGTTGTCCTGAAGCGTGGCGGCAGACTGCACTTCACTGGAAAAAGCAGTATCCGTTTTTTAATACCGGATATCAGAATAATACTCACGGTATTGATCTTTACTGTTTTCTGGAAAAACTTTCTTTTACTTTGGAAAAATATCCGGAAACGGCAGTAATATCCGATGCCGGTTCATCTTTCTATGCAGTGACTCAAGCGTTGCAGTTGGATGATTCGCAGCGTTATATAACCTCCGGGGGGCAGGCTGAAATGGGGTTTTCCCTG
Organism: Lentisphaerota bacterium; assembly: GCA_015061525.1. Classification (GTDB taxonomy): domain Bacteria; phylum Verrucomicrobiota; class Lentisphaeria; order Victivallales; family Victivallaceae; genus UBA1784. Next base: position 7,227 of record SUWK01000022.1, on the reverse strand, counting down.
CCGGCTGCGATTGGAGCTGCTTTTCGTGGATTCCCCCTGGTCGCCGCGATAACCGGTGACGGGTCGCTGCAGATGAATATACAGGAACTGCAAACAGTGAAACATTATAATCTGCCGGTCAAACTTTTTGTGTGGAACAATAATGGTTATTTATCAATACGTGCTACGCAGCAAAAGTTTTTTGATTCCAGATTTATCGGTACAGACGCCCGGCACGGAGTGTCATTTCCGGATCTCAAAAAAATCGCCGATGCTTATGGTTTGCCATTTATCCGGATTTCCGGGAGTTGTGAGCTGACGGAAAAATTGGAGGCAGTAATGAGAGATGATTCCCCGGTGATTTGTGAGATCATGTGTAATCCGTCACAGGAGATCATACCGTCAGTTTCTTCAAAGCGATTGCCGGACGGCAGAATGAAATCCCTGCCTTTGGAAGATATGTATCCATTCCTTGACCGGGAAGAGTTTCTGAAGAATATGTTTATCGAACCATTGCCGGAGGATTTTTGATGCACTGCCAAAAAGTTATTTCCATTACAAGCAGCTGCTGGAATGAAGTTGATAATATACCTCTGTTTTATCAACGCTGCAAGGCAGAACTTGCCAAACATCCGCAGTACGATTACGAATTTATTGTGGAGGACAACCTTTCCACTGACGGCACCCGGGAAATATTACGGGAAATTGCCGCCAAAGACCCGAAGTTCAAAGTTATTCTCAACGCCAACAATTTCGGACACATCCGTTCTCCTTTCAATGCATTGCTCAATGCCTCCGGAGATGTGGTTTTCAATCTCTGTTCCGATCTTCAGGAACCTCCGGAAATGCTTTCTGAATTTCTGAAAAAATATGAAGAGGGTTACAAGGTCGTCGCCGGAGTGCGCTCTGGAACGAAAGCATCGCTTCTGCTGGAATTTTTCCGCAAATGCTACTATTCTTTGCTGGCAAAAACCTCATCTGATGCCCAGGTTATTCCGAAATTCACCGGGTTCGGGCTTTACGACCGGTGTTTTATGGATGCTCTGAAAAAGTTTAACGATCCTTATCCCTATTTCCGCGGACTGGTTTCTGAAATAGGTTTCAAACGTACTGAAGTACCTTTTGTTCAGGAAAAACGCAAATTCGGCAAAACCAAAAACAACTTCTTCACCCTCTATGATATGGCGATGACCGGTTTTGTCAATCACACCAAATTGCCCTTGCGTATGGCGGCATTCTCCGGTTTCGTAATCGCGTTTATGAGTTTGCTGGCGGCATTGGGTTACTTTATTTACAAGTGCTGCAACTGGAACAGTTTTCAAGTCGGTATGGCTCCGCTGGTCATCGGACTCTTCTTCTTTTCCGCAGTTCAGCTTGTCTTTATCGGTATTCTCGGTGAATACATCGGTGCCATCTACACTCAGGTTAAAAACAAACCTCTGGTCATCGAGGAAGAACGTATAAATTTTGATGAATAAAACGGTATGAAAAAAATCCTGCTCACCGGAGGAACCGGTTTTTTCGGCAAAAGTATCCTGGATATGGTCAAACGCGGTCTGGTTACCGGGTATGAGTTCACCATCCTCTCCCGCGATCCGGAAAAATTTCTGCACAACAATCCGGAATTTTCCGCGATCGGGAACGTAACCTTCATTTCCGGTGATGTCCGGGATTTTTCAGTTTCCGGTACTTTTGATGCCATGATCCTCGGAGCAACTCCGGCATTAACAACCATTGCTGATGAAGAAATGCGCTCCATCATCATTGACGGTACAACTCATTCTCTGGAAATTGCCCGGCAGTGTCAGGTGAAAAAACTCCTTTTTATCAGTTCCGGTGCAGTCTACGGCAAACAAACCGTTCTGAAAGTTCCGGAAACCGCTCCATGCAATCCGGTCACTGTTTACGGAATTGCCAAACTTCAGGCTGAAAAACTCTGTTTTCAAAGCGGTATTCCTGCTGTTGCTGCCAGATGTTTTGCTTTTTACGGTAAATATCTTGACCGCAATATCCATTACGCAATCGGCAACTTTGTCCGCGATGCTCTCGCGGGGAAAGAGATCATCGTCAAGGGTGATGGTACACCGCTGCGCTCCTATTTGCATGCTGATGATCTGGTCATCTGGCTCTTTAACCTGCTGGAACGCGGCACTCCCGGATGTGCTTACAATGTCGGCAGCGATTCGGCAATTTCCATTTCTGAACTTGCCCACCTTGTCGCTGATACTTTAGCTCCCGGTCTGCCGGTAAAAATCCTCGGCACTCCCGTTCCCGGAGCAGTTCCGCAACCCTATGTCCCCGATATAACCCTTTCCCGCCGCTCCTCTCTATCCAGCGAACAATTTCTTCCGCTTTCTTTCACGTGAAAGAAAGATATTGCCAATATCATTCAGAAGATTGTTACGAAAAATTGAAGACATCGGGAAGGTGGAGGGTTGAGCGCATCCGCAAAAGTGGCAAAACGCTTGGCAGACCGCTGACCGCCGATATTGAAAAAGTCAGGATGCTGCGTGAACAGGGGCTTTCTCTATCTGCCATCGCCAGAGAGTGCGGAATCAGCAAAACTCGAGTGCATCAGATTCTTAATTTCTAAAATTCATTCAGCAGAGCAGATTATATTTAAGAAACATAGTCTGCTTTTTTTATTATCCTGAAGTAGTAAGTATTGATTTTTCATTTTTCAGTGCTACATTATCGAAGTAGCGTATAACTATAATATTCAGGATAATGAAATCAACTTCATTGAAACCGCAATCAAACCAATGGAGTGATGGATTTTTATGGTAACATATAATCAGCTCTTAGTAACTTTCAAGATATAGAAAGCGAATAATCCAGGATGAAAGAAGAAACTATGAGTTCTGTTAATCCCCCATTACATAAGCTTACGGAACAAGACCTTTTCCAAGAGCAAACTTTCAATTTGTGGGAAGATTTCATTTCTGCGATAATGGGACATCGTCTTGGATTCGGAGTAAAATTGTGGCGTGGACAGGGTAATTCAGCATGGAAATTGGAATCATCATATTGGAGAAAACATAAGAAAAACTATTGTGCAGAACAAGTGTATTCGACATTTGTAACAGATATTTATAATGCCTACAATAATCTTCGGAGAAATACATTTTCAGAAAGAGATGATATTTCAAATCATCTGTCACTGCCACTACCAAGTAGACCTAATAATTATATATTCGAATTGAAGAAATGTGAGAGCGAGTTTGCAAAATTTAATCGGCAAAGCAACAACAATGATAATATTAATTTTGGGGTCGCATTAGATTGCAGTTGTAATTTTGCCATGGATTTACGCCATTGGGCATGGGGGCAGCATTACGGAGTCAAGTCACCATTACTGGACTGGACTATTCGCCCATTATTGGCATTGTATTTTGCTTGCGAAGGATATAAAGAAAAGGATCAAGATGGAAATAATATTGATATGATATCGATTTATTCTCTCGATCCATCATTATTAGTAAAATTGAATACTCATCCGATCAATGGATTAGATAAGATTACGGATGAAGTAACGCAGGAACATATCAACGAATTCATTGATAAAACATGTACTTTTTTTAATGGAAAAATATTTTCAAAAGATAATCTGAAATCTGAAATCAAGGTGGGACAACCAGAGATTTTTTTCAAATACTATCAGATCGTCAGAGATGCAATGAAATTAAAGTTGATATTAGAATGCAGTGACAAAAATCAGCGGCAAATAACTCAAAATGGCGTGTTTTCTTATGCTCCTCGTTTGATGACTATTGAAGAGTGGTGTGAACGCTATTTTGCAACTTTTACAGAACCTGATTTTGATTTGTTTGATAATCTATCTTATACGCGTTCCGAGCCACCTGAGAAATCTTTAATCAAAAAATACAATATTAAATTTTCTATATCCAAACGTAAAGACTGTTTGGCATTTCTGGATTCAGCTAATATCAATGCCAAAACAGTATATCCGGATTTTCAAGGACTCAGTAAATATATGGATGAGTTGGAAGAAATAAGATGGTTTTGACAAAAATGCCAAAATGGCAGAAAGAAATATATCTTAAGGCACACCAATGACTAAAATATCCATCAGATTTTTTAATGACCGGGAAGTTCGGGCGGTTTGGGATGAAACAACTTCCCAATGGTTCTTTGCTGCTGTCGATATTATCGCTGTGCTGAATGAGCAATCTGATTACACCAGGAACCGCAACTACTGGAAGTACCTCAAAAACAAGTTAAAAAAGGAAAATCCTCAACTGGTTAGTGCCGCTAACCAGTTGAAATTGACTGCCTGACAAAAATTAAGGATACCTTATGAATAAATACGAGGAATTTGATCAATATCTTTTGCAGGGCGAGCCCGGGAAGCGGGATAAGGCTCAGGCTTGGAAGACGGCTATCGGACTTCAGGAGGTCGATGGTCTATCCCCTTCTGCCTATCTTCTGGAAACTGCCAAACGCCATATTGACGGCGATATCACTATTGATGAAGTCCGCTCGCTTCTGGATTCTTATTACAATACCCTGTCCAATCGCTCCGATGATGCCAACACCGAAGAGGCTGACAAGGTTTCAGCCAACATCACCAAACTGCTCAATGAACAAACCTTTTCTTTTTCCCCCTCCGGCTTGGCTGCGATCCACGGACGTGTTTTTGAAGGCGTTTTCAAGTTCGCAGGAACTTTCCGGGATTGCAACATTTCCAAAAAGGAATGGGTACTGCGTGGTGAATCCGTTCTCTATGTAAGTTTTTCTGAAATCAAACGGGCTTTGCAGCACGACTTTGACAATGAAAAGGAGTTCAGCTACAAGAACCTCGATCACTCCGAAATGATCAGGCACTTTGCCAAGTTTATTTCCGGCATCTGGCAGATTCATCCCTTCCTGGAGGGCAACACCCGCACCACAGCGGTCTTTGCGATCAAATATCTCCGGGCAATGGGATTCACCGTCAGCAATGATCTCTTTGCCGAACACTCCTGGTACTTCCGCAATGCCCTTGTCCGTGCCAACTATCGAAACTATGCCCGCAACATCGAGCCTGAATTTGAACACTTGGAGAAGTTCTTTCGCAACCTCCTGCTGGGCGAAAACAACGAACTCGAAAATCGTTATCTGATTATTTCCGCTCCGGAAGAGTTTATTTCAGAACAAAACCGGACGAGCTCATCAGTAAAACCGGACAAGTTTCCCGGACAAGTACCGGACAAGTTCTCAACCGATGATCCCAGAATCATTCAACTGGTCAAAGCTATTGGCAATAAAGAACTGACTGTAAAAGAAATGTTGTCTATTGTCGGTTTGAAACATCGGGAAACTTTTCTCAACAACTACCTCAATCCGGCGATCAAAGATGGCTTTGTGCGTTTGCTCTACCCTGACAGTCCACGCCACCCACGGCAGAAGTACCTTCTGACGGTAAAAGGTTTGGCTGCCTTTCAGGAACTTCAGAATTGAAACTTGACAATCGGTGAGTTATTCGGGGTTGCCGGACGACTTATTGAATATCAATCATCTAATTTAAACAGCGGCTGGGCATTTTTATTTGCACCAGCCGCTGCTGTAAGCGTATTGCCTGGTTGTCTGATTATTTGACCAGACCGAGAGTCTTTTCCATCTCTTCGACGATTGCGTTCAGCGAGGCGTTGCCGTATTCAGCAGAACCTTCTACGCCGGCGCGGCTGTACCAGATGGAGTTATCCAGTTTATCCATGTGCACGGTTTCCGGGTGCGAAGCCAGCGTGATACTGGTTTCGTTTTTGCCGGCATGGTCAACCGGGAATTCGTGATAGCGTTCCGGCGCGGGCAGGCAGGGATGGATTCTGATATAATTGAACGGATTGTTGTCTTCAGAATAATAGGCACTGAATTTTTCCGTACCCCACCAGCCTTCGCCGGTGTTCTTTTCCAGAAATTCAAAGATAACGCGGCGGGCGGCAAAGCGGAACGCCAGGTCAGTGGGCATACCCTGCACAAATTCTTCGTGCTGATGGGCGATGTAGCCGTGGATGTTGCGGAATCCGACCCGGAGCAGACTGCGGAAGATATCTTCAGCGACTTTCATCACATGTTCCGAATCAACATGCACAGTGCCGTTGCCTTCCGGCTTGGCGACTGCATACGAGGCGCTGCCGTAGCAGAACGGCGGCAGAACGATGACTTCGGGGTGCTTTTTTTCCAACCGGTCAATGGATTCCAGACAGGTAAAGCAATCCACGCCCAGCGGCAGATGTTCGGCATGATACTCAATTACGCCCAAGGGCAGAATTACGGGTGTGTTTTTTTCAATTGCTTCGCGCAACTGAAACGGCAGCATTTTCAAATATTGCATAAAAAACTCCTGAATAGTTAAGCTGTGAAGTAATATAACACTTTCAACCAAGATTACAAGCAGCAGAAAATTTTTTTCGCAAAAAAGTGGAGCGGAATTTTTATTCCGCCGGGTGTAATCCATGAGCAAGAAGCGATAATTACCCGTGAGGTGTGGGAGCGTTGCAAAGAAATTCAAAAAACGCTCAACGCCCCGGCAAATCGGTCAGTACGACAAGAGATGATTGCTCCGTTAAAGAATGTTCTGCGTTGCGGACATTGCACTGGAGCGATGATGCCGTCTTTTTGCGTTTTGGCTGGAAACAATACAATTTTTTTGATTTTTCGTTTGACTTTCAGATGTTATCGGTTATATTATGGTTAGTGAATGATAACTAACTTAACTTTGAGGTGTCTTTATGGAATTCAGCAAACGGCAAACAGAAATCATCAAGGCAGCAGTACAGATTGTTTCGATCAACGGCATACAGGCATTGACCACTAAATCTCTGGCGGAATATATCGGCATTTCAGAACCTGCTCTTTACCGTCACTTCAAAAATAAATCAGAAATCATCCGTGCGATGCTTATGCAATTCGATGTGGATTTGGAGTCGCTGCGCCGAAAACACTCCGGTTGGGAATTGGTAAAAGCATTTTTCACCTACCGCATCGAACAAGTCATGAATGAGCGGTATTGGGCAAATATTATTTTTTCAGAAGAACTCTTTATTCATACAAGCGAATATTCTGAACTGCTTAAAGAGATGATGCACAGACATCGGAACATAATCATGGAAAATATTGTTATTGCATCAAAGAATGGAGTCATCAGAAGTGACATCGCTCCGGAAATTGTTTTTCGTATACTTGCCGGTTCCCTGCGCTTGTTGATAAAACAGTACGGAATGAGTGGCAATGCATTTGATTTATGTT